>CAZUZK010000092.1:0-2927 GCA_964624745.1 uncultured Bacteroides sp.
TACGCACCATTGCGCCGTATACCGAGCTGTCGCCGTGCGGATGATATTTGCCGAGACAATCGCCCACTATTCTCGCGCTCTTTTTGTGCGGTTTATCGGGCGTCAAGCCCATTTCGTGCATGGAATAAAGCACTCTGCGCTGAACGGGCTTCAAGCCGTCCTCGACTCTTGGCAAGGCACGGTCAAGTATGACGTTTTCCGAATACGGAATCATCGAATTGTGCATGACGTCTTCAAATACGGTGTCAAGCACAACGGAATTGTATTCTATCTCTTTGTGTTGTTTTTTCATAATTTTTCCTGCTTAAAGAAGCCTTATTCCTCTTCCTTTGTGATTTTGAAGCTGTCGATTTTGTTGAAATCGGCATATTTGTAGATATAATCCTTTCTTATGTTGCTGTCGTCGCCCATAAGTATGGTGATGCGCTTGTCCGCCATCGCCGCGTCGTCTATGGTGACTCTTGTAAGCGTGCGCTTTGCCGGGTCCATGGTAGTGTCCCAAAGCTGCTCGGGATTCATTTCGCCCAAGCCCTTGAAGCGTTGAAGCAAGGCGTTTTTGCCCATCTTCTTTTGTCCCTCGACAAGCGCGTTGTCGTCATAGCAATAAAGAATCTCGTCCTTCTTCTGCAAGCGATAAAGAGGAGGCATACCGATGTATACGTGTCCCTCGGTGATAAGCTTGCGCATATAGCGGAAGAAGAAAGTCAAAAGCAAGGCTCTTATGTGCGCGCCGTCCTGGTCGGCGTCTGCAAGTATGATAACCTTGTCGTATTTGAGGCTGTCCAAATCGAACTCGGGATCTATGCCCGTGCCGAGCGCGCTTATAAGCGTGGCAAATTCCTCATTTGCCAAAATCTTTTCAAGACTGGCTTTTTCGACGTTGAGAGGCTTTCCGCGTAAAGGCAATATAGCTTGGAAAAATCTGTCTCTTGCCTGCTTTGCGCTTCCTCCCGCAGAATCGCCCTCGACTATAAACAGCTCGTTGATAGCGGTGTTTTTGCCCGAGCAGCTTGCAAGCTTACCCACGAGATTAAGCCCGTTAAGTTTGTTTTGCTGACGGCTCAAATCCTTTGCGCGCTTTGCGGCTTCTCTGGATTTTGCCGCGCCCATAGCCTTTGAAATTATCTTTTCGGCAATGGCTTTGTTTCCACGCTGCAAAAGCAAATCGGCAAGCTTTTCGCTTACGAGATTTTCAACCTTGGGACGAACCTCCGGATTGCCGAGCTTGCCCTTGGTCTGTCCTTCAAATTGCACGTTTTGCATCTTCACCGTAATGACTGCAACCATGCCCTCTCTGAAATCCTCGCCCAAAAGATTGGCTTGCTTCTCTTTGAGAATGTTGTTTTTGCGCGCATAGTCGTTGAATACCTTTGTGACCGCGCTCTTGAAGCCTACCTCGTGCGTTCCGCCGTCCGCCGTCGGAATGCTGTTGACGTAGGAATAAATATTTTCGCTGTAGCCCTCCGTGTGCTGGATTGCTACTTCAACCTCGAAATGGTCGTCCTTTGCCTCGACGTACAACGGCTTGTCGTACAACACGGTTCTGCCCTCGTTGAGATACTGCACGTAGTCCGCAATACCGCCCTTGTAGCAAAATACGTCGTGCTTACCCGTGCCGCCGTCAAGGGGCATACGCATATCGTCAATCATAACGGTGATGCCCTTGTTGAGATATGCCACGTCGCGCATACGCTCGGCTATCGTGGCGTAATCGAATCTTTCCTTGCCGAAAATGCGCTCGTCGGGTTTGAACTTGACGCAGGTACCAGTCCCCTTAACCTTGCCTATAAGCGTAAGCGGATTCTTGGTGACGCCGCTCTTAACCTTTGTGCCTACCTGCGGCGACCAAAATTCCGTGCGGTACAAATTGCCGTCACGCTTGACGTCTACTGTGAGCCACTCCGAAAGAGCGTTGGTAACCGACGCGCCGACGCCGTGCAAGCCGCCCGAATAATTGTATTGCGAATTGTTGAATTTCGCGCCTGCGTGGAGCTGTGTGAAAATAACCTCTACACCGCTAATTTTGAGCTTGGGGTGCTTGTCTACCGGCATACCTCTTCCGTTGTCGCTTACTCTTGCGACGTTATCGTCCAAAAGCTCTATGCGCACCGTGTCGCCGTAGCCGTTTGCAACCTCGTCTACGCCGTTGTCGATAATCTCCCAAAGGATATGGTGCATACCCTTGTTGCCCGTCGTGCCGATATACATACCCGGACGTTTTCTCACCGCGTCTAAGCCCTCGAGAACCTGTATGTCCTTCGCGCCGTATTGATTTTCGATATTGTCGATTTTCTTTGCCATACAAACCTACATAAAAAAATAATATAAATAAGTATAACACAAGATATTGTTTAGTTCAAGGAAATTCGGAACAAAATGCTGTAAATTTTGGTAAATTAAGAGATACTATACGAACCGAGGATAGAGCGTAAAAATTAAAATAAAATATCACCCCTTCCCTTCTACCGTGTATAGGTAGGCTACGAATAAAGTGTAGTGCGAACATAAAAAAATAGAATACCCCCTCTTTCCGGACACGCCGGTATTTCTCCCACCACTCAAATAGAGGACAATCCTCTATATAAGTGACCGTCGTTCGCGGGGGAGACAGCCTGCCTCCTTCCGAGGGGCAGTTCACTAATTATGCCACTCGTTCGCCGATGAAAAAGAACAAAGCACATCGGCTCACTTGTACAACGAAGCTATCAGTCGGGCAGGACGCACGCTCGCCTTGCGAGCTTTCACACTCCGAAAATGCAAATACCGTGTATAAGTAGGCTATGAATGAGGGATAGTGCGAACATATTAAAATGCAATATCACCCCTTCCCTTCGGGCTTTCCCCTATTGCTCAAACAGATGTCATTTCTCAGCAAGAGCAAAACGTCGTTCGCAAGAGGGGAAGTCGGCACTCGCATAGAAAGGGTC
>CAZUZK010000093.1:0-2869 GCA_964624745.1 uncultured Bacteroides sp.
AGCGGTGTTACAGGAAGATATTCTGATAAAATCTTGCGCAAAGTTATGAACTCGTTTTTTTGCAGAGTTGACAGACCTGTGAAATTCAGCGGTACAATGAATGAAGATGTAAACTGTTATACAATGCTTAATCAGCGAGGAGAAAGATTATTCACCGTTACGGATATAATGATTAAGCCGTATGATACACAGTCTATATCGGGAGGTATGACGGAAGTCTATAAAGATAGCGGAACTTATCAAAAAAGTTTTTATTCCGTGATGTGTTCTCCGTCTTGCGTAAAAATTCAAATGCTAAAATGCTCATCTCATCAGCGTATTCATCACAAAGTTTTGTGGAATAACTGCGCTCCTAAAATCTTAAATGAGAGGTATAAGAAAAAATGAAAAATGAAAATATAACTTCAACTAAAATCCTTGCACATCTTGACAGAATAAGTGGGGATTTTAGACCTATAACTGCCGATATATTTTTGAACAACTACTGTAACTGTAATTGTTCTTACTGCACTTATAAGCGTTGGGAATTTGACGAGGGAAGCAAAGCAATGACCTTTGAAGAATTTGTAAAATATGCTGAAAGATTGTTGCAGTTGGGTGTTAAAGGATTTATTCTTTCAGGTGGCGGTGAACCTTTGCTTATACCCGATTTTGATAAAATAACTGCGTGGCTTGACGAACGCAATATTGAATACGGCATCAATACTAACTTTGGAGTTTTGAAATATTGCAAGCCTCAATATCTTAAAGTTTCTCTTGACGGTTATAGCGAAAAAACATATTCGGCTTTGCGTGGAGTGAACATTTACAAAAGAGTTATACAGAATATCAAAACTTTTGCAGAATGGAAAAAAAATAACAGTCCTCAAACAAGTCTTGGAATACAGATGCTTGTAAAAAAAGCGAAAGATGTAAGAAGATTCTATAACGAGCATAAAAATCTTGAAGTGGATTATATAGTATTTAGACCTGTTGAAAGCACTGACGGACAATACTATGCCGACAAGCACAATGATGTTGAGCGCAAAAAAATCATAAAAGCAGTTAAAGAACTCCAAAAGAAAGATAACCGTGTAAGCCTAAACTTCAAATGGAATTTGACAGACAAAAAATTTAACGTTTGTACTGCAAGTTGGGCGCAGATAGCGATAAATCAAAATGGCGAAGTGATGTACTGCTGCCATAAACCGTATGAAATTGTAGGACATATTCTTGATGATGATATTTTAGAAAAGAAAAGAAAATTCGCAACAAATATGGCAATGTGTGATATTCCGTGCAGAATGACTGCTCCCAATATGACGGTAGATACATTACGAACTTCGCAAAAAAATAAAAACTTTATATAAGGAGATTAACTATGCCTAAAAAGCCAACAGGTATGCCGAACGGTAGACCGCCGATTGACGGACATACCGCAAAAGAAAAAGAACGCTTCAAAAATCAATTTGAGGCATTGTGTAAAATACAATGCACGGAAGAAGAAGTCCTTGCAGTGTTGGATTGTGATCTTGTAACACTCAATCGTTGGTGTCGTGATACCTATGGCGGTACTTTTTCAAGGGCAAGAAAAGTCTTTGCTGACGGTGGCAAGGCAAGTGTGCGAAGAAATCAGTTTAAACTCTCCGAAACTAACGCTACAATGGCGATTTGGTTGGGTAAACAGTACCTCGGGCAAACTGACGAAGTGAAGACGATTGTTGACTTTGAAGACCTCACACCACTTGCGGAGATGTTGAAAGGCGATGAAGAGTGATTTTGACGATTTAGATTTTGGACTTAATTTTGATACATTTCAAGAAAATACTATCGATGGGATAGTGTTTAGAATGTTGACTAAAAAAAGAAGTTTTTTCAATATCAAAAAAGAAGTCAAACAAATACAAGCGTTAATAAATGAACCGCCCCACGCAAATGAGGTGTTTAAGTTTTTGTCATGCGGCGGTTTTTCTTCGTTAGCATTTATCAAATATATTGCATCGCAAGAAAAAATAATTGAACTTTTTATATCAACTTTTCGAATTGGCAAGAAACAATTTGGCGTTTTATGCGATTTGAATGATGGGGGGGGGTGTGATAAAGTGCATTTCATAACTTCATCAACGCAAGCAAAAATTGATGCTTTGGCTGAGTATAATGGAAAAAAATATAATTATTACGAATATATCGTCAACGAGTGTGTTTTGCGTGATTGGAAATTGACAGTATTCGACAATCACAGTAAATTAATTTTAATGCAAACGCAAAAAAATTGGTATGTGCTTGAAACGAGTAGCAATTTGAATGAAAATCCCAAAATGGAACAATTTTCGTTTGAAAATGACAAGGCGTTGTTTAATTGGTATAAACAGTTATTTTTGGAGATTGAAAAAAATGCCTAAAACTTCAACGATTAGGTGGCAACCGTTTTCGGCAAAACATAAACGCTATATAAAGAACGCTTTGAAGTGCAAGATGTCGGTTGCGGAAGGTGCTATTCGTAGCGGCAAGACAATCGACAACTGCATTATAGCGTCAATCTACCTTGAACTTTGCCCTGACAAGATACACCTTGCAAGCGGAAGCACGATTGCAAATGCCAAAATGAATATAGGCGACTGCAACGGATTTGGACTTGAACATCTTTTTCGTGGGCGTTGTCGTTGGGGCAAGTACAAGGATAATGAAGCGTTATATATCCAAACAAAGACGGGCGAAAAGATTGTCGTGTTCGCAGGTGGTGGAAAGGCGGACAGTTTTAAGAAGATACTTGGTAACTCCTACGGACTGTGGATTGCAACCGAAATCAATCAACACTACGACACGGATATGAGCGAAACTTCGTTTATAAAGGTTGCGTTTGGTAGACAAGTTGCAAGTTTACAACCGA
>CAZUZK010000094.1:0-2711 GCA_964624745.1 uncultured Bacteroides sp.
TGCAATGTAAACGATAGTGCTCTGTTCGATAAAACGTGACCCGACCATATGACTTTGGCAAGTGTGTCCGAACCGGCACCATATGTATCAACCAGATCATTTACAACGTTGGTGTTAGTTTTATGATTGATCGTGTGAGTGCACGAGGTTGTGGTGTGTGCAACAGACACTGGCGTACCCTGGCATTGATCGGCGTAAGATACATACTTCTGAATGCTGTTAACATTCGTGGCAAGGCCAAATTTTCGAAGGAGAATCTCGGATACAACTTTTTGATATTCAGGAAGTTCTGTAACAGCCCACGGATATTTTACATCAAATCCATTATCGTAATATTGGGTAACCGAATAAGAGTATTGAAATCTAATCGGACTCCACAGCTGTTTCCCGCCTGCTGCGCTTCCAATATTTGCAAGCTGCAATTCTGTTCCAGTCACAGTATTCGGCGTATACAAGACTTTTCCGACTGCAGATTGGGGTACAATGTATAGTTGCCCAGCACTATCAGTGTAAATTTTCCAGTACGCAGAAGAATTGACACTATTTTGCAAAACAACATTATTGGTATTGACTGATGTGCCTGAAATCGCAACATACTTTTTGCTTCCATAGAGTGACTGAATCGTGTAGAGTCCACCTGTTGTTCTTGATATATTCCATTTTGCCTGGTCACCATAACTAAAAGTCCACTGATGAAGATACTGCTGTTCAACCGGGCCATGAATATCTAAATATTGAGATGTACCGATGTTCTGCAAATAGTATTTACCACTAGCCAGATTGGAATCTATCAAAATATACATATTATACTGCCCTGTTTTGCTATTGTTGTGGCCGGCTGAAATATAATAAGTTGAACCGGCAGTCAATTCGGCGGAAATCATAAAGTCTGAACCACCACCGCCATTGTCATCTGATGTAATAAGTTCCCTATTGGCATCGTATAACGCTACTTGCGGGTCGCCAGCGTTGCTGGATGCGCTATAGAAAACATATTCACCGGTAACTGATGGCCGAAATTTAAATGACTTTTGTTCTCCGGCAGTTTGAATATTAACAGGTACAACATTTGAAAAGGTTATTTCACTCGAAAGCAAGTAGGTCATAGTAAATGTGGGTCTGTAGCTTGTACGATTATAGGATGCAAATTGTCGCTGTTCATATACTGTTCCTGACTCGACTATGCTATTGGTCTTAAATAATAACCCTTTTGCTTTTGAATACGTGCCGTTAATCCAGCCTTGCACAGCCGCAGTAATATCAAAGACATACCTGTGTTTCGGACTGAGATTTGCACCATTGTTATAGGAGATAATCTGATTGTCCAGTTCTGTTCCCCAGTTTTGAGTCATTGCCCAGGAAGCAGTACTTTCAGTCCAGTTTGCTCCAGTAAAAGGATAACAATAAACAGGCAGATAGGTACCTTCGCACATTAAATCCCGCAGAGTTACTTCTGCTGACAAGATAGTTGCATCATTTAGCCCGCTAAGATCAAGATTTGGGAAGCGCATCAAAATGCGTGAAATTCCACGCGTTTCGCGCAGGCCAACGAAAAGGGAAGTGGACGCACCGTCCGGGGTGACGTTGCTGTAGATTGTTACATCCTCAATAGCACCTGAACCATCGGTATCGTAGTTGATATCAATGGTGGGGTCTATGCGGATAGGATAAAGGGTTGCAGGGTCAGAAAGGTAATCGTTATCCAGAATGATGGTCAGGCGATAGCGCTGTTTTTCCGTAATCATCTCCATGCGGATGGTACCGGTTGTGTTGTTTCTTTCATCGGCAGAGAAGACAATAATATCACCAATCGATGCGCGAATCGTACCGGTGTCATCTGCCAGATAATAGCTTCCGTCCCGCTGCAGCGGAGACAGGCCGCCTGTTTCCAGCACGAATGCGTACTCAGTCTGGCCGGTATAGCTGTTGACTACGATATCTTCTTTAAATCCGGTGTAGGTCAGAGAATATTCCAACGTGGTTTCGGCATCGTAGCAGTAGGAAACAGTATTGCTGTCCAGTTGCTGCACAGAACCAGCACCATCCACATGCTGCGGCCCCGCCGTGGCAGTCAGTGGAAGGCAGGGAGTAAGCTTAATGGAAATATCACCGTCAGTGAGGCGAATACCATCCGTCAACTGCGCAGGGAAACTTGTGACTGCACGCCCCTGCGCTGTGAAGTATCGGGCAAGTGGCTGAGTGCTCTGCGCAAGTTCAAGAGATATGTCTCGAATCGTACCATCGGAATCCCGGTACTTTACGGGAAAATCGTAAAGCTCCATTGTTCGGGATCCGTCTGAATTAAGATAGATCAGTCGATTCAGATCGTCCCCCTCTTCATCGTACAGCCGGGACAGGCGCACGATCTGCGTCTGCTCCTGCTGAAGTTCGGAGGAGTCCGTGACTGATGCATCCGGTAGTTCCGTTTCGGCGGACTGCGCCCGCACCGGCAACCAGCCAACGCAACTGAGAATGACGGCAAAGACCAATAACGTTGAGAGAATCCGTTTCAGCATGGGCATTGCCTCCTTCAGAAATGTTGTTCCTTAATAGAACAGTCTGAAAGGACTTCCGGCGAAAAAGCGGATCCGGACACCGGATATCTTTTCAGTTTCATTATAAGATAATAGCCACAATATGTCAACTTGGCAACATGCACAAAGCCGAACGCATGTCCGCAATTCGCGGACAAAATAAGGCAAAATGACCAT
>CAZUZK010000095.1:0-2681 GCA_964624745.1 uncultured Bacteroides sp.
CAAATCAGCGTCAAGTAGGAGTGCACGAGAAATTTCGAAAACACCAACATATTCGATATTTTCAAAGATCTGCTTTGCATTTATATTATCAATAATATCAACCCCATTTTTAGACCACCCCTTAAAATCATAGCCTTCTTTTATTGGATTATTTGGAAGGGTTACATACTCTCCACTTCTTATTTGTTGCGAACTAATAATATTGTCATCAACCTTAAAAGTAATAGTATACAATTGTGTAAATACTGCCGTATAAGTAGTATCTGAGTTTACTTTTACCAAGTTTATGTTTGGTATAACATCTTTTCCATTTAATGACCAACCATCAAACTCATATCCAGTTTTAGTAGGATTTGATGGTAAAATTGCATAATCATTATTTGTTACAACTTGAGAATTGTAAACTGAATTATCTACTACAAATTTTACATCATATCTATAAGTTATATCAGCAACAAATGTTATATCTTCTGTTATTGCAAATGATGAAACATCTACAATACTTTCATTTGCCTTCCATCCGTTTAGAATTTTGTAAGTAGTATTATCAATATTTGGTGTTATTGCATTCTCTCCATTCCTTATTATTTGCGTAGACTTAACTTCGCTTTCATATACGAATTTTACATTGTGTAATTTAGTAAACACTGCTTTATATGTCATATTTTCTGTTATCTTACTTTCATCTATATCATCAATAACATCAACCCCGTTCAAACTCCAACCGTCAAAGTCATAGCCTTCTTTTGTTGGATTATTAGGTAAAGTTACGCAAGTATTTTTTGTTATTATTTGACTATTGTATATAGTATCTCCAATCATAAATTTAACATTAACTTTATATACAATGTCTGCAACAAATGTAGTATCTTCAGTAATTTTATAAGTAGAAATATCTACAATATTATCATTTACTTTCCATCCATTAAATACCTTGTAAGTTGTATTATCTACAGCAATATTTCTTGCATAAGAATTACTCTTAACAGATTGAGTTGAAAGAATTTCATCTTCATACATAAATTTAACACTATATAACTTTGCGAAAACAGCATAATAAGTTGTATTTGATGTGATTTGCCTTGTCGAAGTATTTATAACATCAACGCCATTTAATGACCATCCCTCAAACTCATAACCATCTTTTACTGGATTGCTTGGAAGTGTTGGATAATTGTTTTTTACAACAATTTGAGAATTAAAGGTATCATCATCAACTTTGTATATAACATCATATTTGTAAGTTATATCTGCAATAAATGTCGTATCTGTTGTAACTTTATAAGTGGCAACATTTACAATACTTCCATTGACTTTCCAACCATTAAATACCTTGTATGGAGTGTTATCCACAACAATGCTTGTTGCATACTCACCATTTCTAATTGTTTGCGTGGATTTAGTAATATCTTCATAAACAAAATTTACTGTATGCAACTTTGTAAACACTGCTGTATAAGTTGTATTTTCTGTTATTCTATTTTTGCTTACCTCTATAATATTTACTTCATCTACTGACCAGCCATCAAATTCGTACCCATCTTTAACTGGTTTTTCAGGCAATATTGCATAGTTGTCTTTCTCTACAATTTGCGAATTAAATATTGAGCCATCAACCACAAAATTGACAGCATATTTATATGTTAAATCTGCAACAATCTTTGTGTTTTCATACATTTGATAAGTAGACAAATCAATCCTTGCCCCATTTACCATCCAACCATTAAACACAATATAGTCAGTATTTGACGGATTGTTAACAGCAACAATAGAACCTTTATTTACAACTTGAATATTATAAACGCCACCATCGTATTCAAATGTAACAACAACTTGCTGATCACTTTCCAAACTAGCAATGTAGTTTTCATAATATTTAACACTTTCTTCAAGTTTCTTAATTTGTGAATTTAACGATGCAATAGTAGAATTACTGTTTTGACTTTGATAAGTTATATCACTAATCTGCTGATTAAGACTCGCTATTTGTGAATTTAAACTTGAAATTGTGTTTAGGTGTAAATTGTTTGTGTTTTCAAGTTGTGTATTTACATTTTGCAAGTTTACAATTTGGTTATTAAGACTTGATATAGTATTATAATAATTGGTATTTTCGATAATTAAATTATCCTTCTCTTTAGTTAAAGTAGCAATTTCCTTTTCCAAATTATCTATTGATTTCAAGTAATCATCATTCAGATTTGTAAGTGCTACAATCTGTTCATTTAATGAACTTATTTCATTATTAAGAATAGTGATTTGATTTTGATTTAATTGTTTATCTTTAGATAATTCTTCAATTTGTGTATTCAAATTATTTATATTAATACGCAAATTAGATATGGTGTTTTCATTATTAGTAATTGTTTGATTCAATCCTGCAATTTGTGTATTAAGACTTACAATTTGATCGTTCAATCCATTGATTGTATTTTCGTTAGTACGAATTGTGTTATTTAGGTTATCAATTTGATTATTCAAATCTGAAATTTGCCCATTTAATTTAGAAATTGTTTTTTCATTATCTAACTTATTAGTATTTAAGTTTATAACTTCATTTTCCAAAGAACTTTTTTGAGTTTCCAAATTGGATATTTTTATTTGATAATCCTTATTCTCATTTGTCAAACTCGCAACTTGTGAGTTTAATTGCGAGATATTATCATTTAATGTTGTGATCG
>CAZUZK010000096.1:0-1957 GCA_964624745.1 uncultured Bacteroides sp.
TCAAGCCTGGCAATTTCCTCCGCACCTACCGGATAAGTCTCCCCACTGGTGTTCAGATCCTTGTAAATGCCAATGACTTCAAGTTTTTCTTTTACCGCCAGCCTCTTGCAGTTGGCAATCTGTGCCTCCACCGACTCCGAAAAATCATCCTTCCCGCTGCTCTGACGTGCATAAATCAACGCTTTCATCACTCAATTCTCCTTCCGCTTTTCTTCTTGTCATCGCTAATATACTGCATATAAGTATATTTGACAAGTTATCTTTGTCGTAATTTCTATAATAGCAATTCTTGCAGGAATGTTGCTTCCGATTCTGAATAGAGCAAAAGAATCGGCTAAAACCATCAATTGCACCACTCGCATGAAACAGATTGCCTCTATGGTCATCATGTATGTCAGCGATTACAATGATCAGTTGATGCCGACTCGGTATACGATTGATCCCGACAAAGAGGAGATCCGGGCAACTTTCGGCTCAGGGAAGCGAATTTGCGGACCCGCACTGCTAGGTAAGACCGGCTACCTGCATCTGCCGAATCCGAACGCGCTCCCGACGGGCAAGAACCGTCCAGCAATCCTGCGTTGTTCTTCCAGCAAATACGGCTGGACCCTGAATGATTCCTGGTGCGATGTTGCCTGGCCACGTGACTGCACTCCGAACACCAGCTCTGGTGGTGTATTCACCAGCTTCGGTAAACCATTCAGCAAAATCGATGGCAAATATCCGCTTGCCTGGTGTACGGTAGCTAACATCAGGCGGGATGCAGTCAGCGGGCTGCGCACCGGAGGGACTACCCTCTTCCGGGCAGACGGCAGTGCGTGCTTCATCCATTATAGGGATTACTTTCAAAGCAGCGTCACTAAACGCGTCGCGGAATTTGGACTGGGGCGGAAACAATGAGAATGGAATTTTTCTTCCTGCTACCGCTCCTCGCCATCCTGTCCGGAAATGCCGCAGGTGTCGATTTCAACTTCTTTTTGAATCGGGATATGCCGTTGCAGCTGCACAAAGCGGCACAACGCTCTCAGACTTTAAACTTTTCCGGATCCGGAAATTGGAGCATCACAGTTCTGCCCGGCGGTCACTCGCTGGCAGAACTGCTCTTCCCAAAAACCACACTCCTGCCGGCAGGAAAAATCCTAGTTGCAGAGCTGGAGTTTTCTACAAAAAATCCGGAGGAAATCGCAAATATTCTGCTTCGCGTGGTCGATGCAGGCGGTGAAACCCATTCGATTCCGGCAACCTGCACCGGAAACCGCGCAGTCTGGCAACTTGAACCGGGAATGAAAACACAGAATTCTTGGGGCAGAGGAGTGAACCGGAAGCTCGACTTTCCGCTCAAGGGCTCCGGAATCGCCGTCGTTTTCCGTGGAAAGGGATGTAGAGAAATTCAGCTCGGCAGCTTTTCCGTCAGCGATCTGGCGCAGCGTCACCTGGTTCTCTCGGCAAAAACACTACGGAAGTTCACCCCCTATGCTCCGCACCGTTTCACAGGAAATCCCATCCGGCAGGAGATGACGCGGGAAGGGTTGCGGCTCAGCTTTTCTGCTGCGGGATGCAGCCGCATTAATGAGTGGGGCATTCCGACGAAAGAAAATCCGGAACATCTTAAGGCGATCCTCCTTCAGGGGAAATTGCTGCATGGCAACGCCAGATTCCGAGTCTGCTGTCTTGATCCGAAAAATCGGAAATGGGTAAAAAGTGAGTTTCTGCCTTTTCCGCCGCAGGGAAAGGAACTCCGCTTACCGTTGCAGGAAGCGGGAGCGCTTCAGTTCCGGGAAATTGAGATCAAAGCCAAAGCAGGAACGGAGCTTCTCCTTGAACGCATCCTCGCCGAACAGCCTCGCCTCTATCCTGATGTCCTTGAAGTTGAGGTGGAAACCGGTCGGTCAGCACGCCTGGTTTTACTCACGCCGGAAAGCAGGAAATCGTTCGCCCTCCGTCTCACCAACCGTTC
>CAZUZK010000096.1:1967-2661 GCA_964624745.1 uncultured Bacteroides sp.
AAGTCGCTGAAACTCATCGGGGAGTTTCTCTTCCGCAATCTTTACGGGAATGAGCGTATCTTCCGCAAAGAGATCCGTCTCGGTCCAGGAGAAACGGAACAGTGGAAACCATTCGAACTTTCCGACCGGAATCAGATCTGGAAACTGGAGTACCGCCTGACTGCGCCGGATAAAACACGCGTTTCCGGTTCAATCTTCTTCGGGCTGCTCACCCCTTCCGGAACCGACCTGCCGCCCAATCCCGGTTTCCGGTTCGGTGTCTGCAACCACTGGATCGACCCGGATGCGGTGGAGGCGATGCGCTTCTGCGGTATCCGCTCAATCCGCTGTACTACGGCATGGCTCGAAATTCAGCCAAGTCCGGACAAGTGGGATTTCCGCCTGCTGGATGAGAAGCTCGCTCTTCTGGCAGGAAGTGGTATCCGGTTGCGCAGCACGCTTGCCTATACTCCGCCGTGGGCGGCGCTTCCTCCGACAAAGAACCGTCGAGAAAGCCGCAATCGACTGCCTTCTCCCAGCGCGTGGCACACCTACGTCGAGACGCTGGTAAAACGCTATGGAAAGCTCATTGAATTCTATGAAGTGTGGAATGAACCGGATCTGCGCGGATTCGCCGACTTTCCGGCGGAAAAGTTCGCCGAACTGCAATGCAGCGCTTTCAAGATCATCAAGTCAATCTCTCCTGAACTGCCAG
>CAZUZK010000097.1:0-2622 GCA_964624745.1 uncultured Bacteroides sp.
TGGATGCTGGGGATTGGCATAGATCTCGCGGGAGTCTGCGCTCTCCACGATCTTGCCCAGATACATAACCGCTACACGGTCACACATTCTGGCGACAACACCCAGATCATGGGTAATGAACAGAATCGCGGTGCCGAAATCTTCCTGCAGCTGCTTCATCAGTTCCAGAATCTGCGCCTGAATGGTCACGTCCAGTGCCGTTGTCGGCTCGTCCGCGATCAGCAGTTTGGGATTGCACACCAGTGCCATGGCAATCAGTGCCCGCTGGAGCATACCGCCGGAAAATTCATGGGGATACTGGTGATAACGTTTTTCGGCATTGGCGATGCCGACTTTTTTCATCACATTCAGCGAAATTTCCTTTGCCTTTTTCTTGTCCTTTGTGATGTGCAGCAGCGTTGCCTCGTTGATCTGATTGCCGATGGTATACATGGGAGAAAAAGCGACCATCGGCTCCTGGAAGATCATGGATATCTCCCTGCCGCGAATGGAGCGGATCTTATCGTTCTTCTTCTCGTTGGCAAGGGAGATCAGTTCCACCTCGCCCAGCTGTTCGGAGTCAAACTGAATCTGTCCGCTGGAGACACACTTTTTCTCGTTGATACCCAGAATTGCCTTGCAGGTCAGGGACTTTCCGCAGCCGGATTCGCCCACAAGACCCAGTGTCTCGCCCTTTTTTATTTCAAAATTGACGCCACGCACGGCGGTCAGCAGACCTTCGGACATGTGAATGTCCACATGGAGGTCTTTTACTTCAAGAATGTTGTCCTTATGCATAAAACTACCTCCTGTTTCTTATTTATAGGGGTCAGCCGCGTCTCTCAGGCCGTCGCCCAGGAAGTTGAACGCGAGAACGGTAATGGTGACAAATATGATCGGAATCAGCTTATGGGGATTGCTGGCGATTTCCGTAACCGCGCTGGCCTCCTGCAACAGCACGCCCCAGCTGGTGGCAGGGGACTTGATGCCAAGGCCAAGGTAGCTCATGGAGGTCTCACCGACAATGGAGCCGGGGATGCTGAGGGTCATGGAAACGATCAGATAACTCATAAAGCCCGGCACCAGATGCTTCCAGATAATGTTCCATGTGGAAACACCGGCCAGTCTGGCTGCCATTACATAATCCTCGTTTTTCAGCGACAGCATCTTGCCGCGTACCACACGGGCCATTCCCGTCCAGTTGATGAAAGACAGGATCAGCGTCATGTAGAAATACATTTTAATAGTGGAAATTCCGGCGGGGATTGCAACGGAAAGTGCCATCCAGAGAGGAATCTGAGGGACGGCACCGATCACCTCGATGATACGCTGCACGATGATATCAAAGGTTCCGCCAAAATAGCCGGACAGTGAGCCGATCAGAATGCCCAGGAAGAAGCTGATGATGGCGCTGGCGAAGGGGATCGTCAGCGATACCTGACTACCGTACAGAACCCGGGAAAACAGGTCACGTCCCAGCGAGTCCGCGCCGAAGAGCATCACCTTCGCGCCGGTTCCTCCATTGCTTCCTTCCTCCACACCGAACAGGTGCAGGTCAGTCTGGATCAGACCCAGAAATTTATATTCCGTCCCATGCACGAAAAAGTGTATGGGGTAATATTCGGAAGTGTCTTCTGTGATTGTAACGGAGAAATCCGTTCTGTTAATGGTTTTCTGAAGTTTGTAAACGAACGGCCCCACATATTCCCCCTCGTGAACGAAGTGGATGCTGGTAGGCGCACTGTTGCGGTACAGGCCGTCGAATTCCTCCAGCCCATACGGTGCAAGGAATTGTCCGAACAGGGCACCGAAATACAGCACTCCAAGAATGACCATGGAAATGCGGGCCAGCTTGTGCTTTTTCAGTTTGCGGCCCATGAGAGTCCACTGGGAGGCCAGATAATAGTCTTCCTGTGACTTCTGCTTTTTTCTGAAGATCTTTTTGAAAAACTTCATTATCTTCCACCTCCTGAATAGCGAATTCTGGGATCCAGGAATGCCAGCGCAATATCCGACAGCAGGATGCCGATCACCACAAGAATCGCCTGCGTCATGACAATACCGCCGGCCAGATATACATCTCCCGTCTGGAGAGATTTCAGCAGCTCAGGGCCCTGAATATCGATCATCAGCACCATGGCCGTAACCGTTGAACCGGAGAACAGGCTGGACAGCACACCGCCCAGACCGGAAACGGTGGGATTGATCGCCGCGCGGAAGCAGTATTTCATGATAATGGTACGCTCCGGAACGCCCTTGGCACGGGCAGTCAGCGTATACTGTCTGCCGACCTCATCGAGCATCTGGGCTCGCACCGAGCGGATGATGCCGCAGGTGCCGGAAGTTCCGATCACAAGGAAGGGGATGATCATACTTTTCAGGAACGGGAAGAAACCGCTCAGATCCAGACCGACATTGGCATTGCCGGTCCATTTGTATGACCAGTACATCAGCAAAAAGGCCAGTATGAAGTTTGGAATGGCCGCACCGATGAAACCGAAGAACGAGGATATGTAGTCGCCCACGGAATACTGGTGGGTCGAAGCATAGATGGCAATGGGCAGCGATATGCCGTACTGGAACAGCATAATCAGTGCCGACACCAGAACCGTCAGTCCCAGACGCTCATCAATCACGTCCCAG
>CAZUZK010000098.1:0-2617 GCA_964624745.1 uncultured Bacteroides sp.
CTATATTGAATCGATTCCGGCAGAACTGGAAGAAAGCGCATCCATCGACGGCGCGGGATACTTCTACATCTTCCGCAAGATCATCTGGCCATTGAGCATTCCCATCCTTGCCACCATTGCCATTTTTGGCGCGGTGGGGCACTGGAACTCCTTCACCGATTCTCTGATGCTGATGCAGGAGCGTTCGGATCTTTATACCCTGCAGCACCTGCTGTACAACTACCTCAATATGGCATCGAATCTGCCGGGGCAGCTCGGCACGGGTGATAACACCGGCTTCATTGAATCCATGAAGAGCATGAAGGTTATGAAATACACCGTTTCCATGATCTCCGTGGTACCCATTCTGCTGGTCTATCCGTTTATGCAGCGATATTTTGAAAAAGGAATCATGCTCGGCGCCGTTAAGGGCTGATGCTGAACAAAATCAGGAGGAAGATACAATGAAAAAATCGATCATCATGCGCACTCTTGCACTGCTTTTGACACTGGTCATGGTATGCAGCCTGTTCGTTGGCTGTGTGCAGCAGGACGAAGGCCCCATTACGCTGACCGTTTTCAGCCAGCTGGCTAACTGGAGCGGTGAACAGACCGGCTGGATGAAGCAGATACTGAAAGAAAAATTCAACGTGATCCTGAATATCGTCCCCTCCACCGACGGCGTGTTTGAAACGCGCATGGAGTCCGGCTTCCTGGGCGATATCGTGGTTTTTGGCGGCGGTGCAGATGATTATAACCGCGCTGTGAACGCCGGTATGCTCTATGACTGGAATGAAGATGATCTGCTGAGTGAATATGGCCCCTACATTCAGGAGAACATGCAGCCGGCTCTTGAGAAAAATGCCGCCCTGAACGAGTCGATTAACGGCAACCATGTGGTTTACGGCTTCGGCCAGGATGTGGCGGGCTCCAGTGCCGACCACGCTTCCTTCTTCTACACCTGGGATATCCGCTGGGATCTTTATAAACAGCTGGGCTACCCGGAAATCAAGAATATGGATGACCTGCTGCAGGTGCTGATCAACATGAAAGAGATCTGCCCCAAGGATGACAACGGCAACGAGACCTATGCCGTGTCCCTCTGGCCGGACTGGGACGGCGACATGGTTATGTATGTCAAGTCCTTTGCGACTGCCTACTGGGGTTATGACGAGAATGCCGGCCTTGGCCTGTACGATCCCGATACCGGCACTTTCCACCCCACACTGGAAGAAAACGGCCCCTATCTGACCTCTCTGAAGTTCTTCAACAAGCTGTATCAGAATGATCTGGTGGATCCCAACTCCATGTCCCAGACCTTTGATAATATGACGGAAAAGCTGTCTGCCGGCGGCGTGTTCTTCTCCATCTTCAACTATTCCGGCTCCCTGACATATAACAATGAAGAACATCTTTCGCAGGACAAGATGATGTGCTCTCTGGTTCCCACTGAGGCCAGCCCCATTGTTTATGGTATGTCCACCTATGGTGGCAGCCGGATCTGGAGCATCGGCTCCGGCACGGAACATCCGGAAAAGTGCATGGAAATCATCAACTGGCTGTGTACCCCCGAGGGTGTCATGACCTATTTCTATGGCCCCAAGGATCTGTGCTGGTACTACGATGAAGATAGAAATACCCACTGGACGGAGTTTGGCCAGAAGGCTTATTTTGACAAGCGCAACACCATGATGATCGGTGATTACGAGGGAACGGGTGACTTCAACTCCGGTTCTCTGCAGATCAACAACACCACCTGGAGCATGGATGCGTTTAATCCCGATTCCAACGGCGAACGCTTCAACTATAAATACTGGAGAAGCTATCTGGCTGCCTCTGCCGGAGCCATTGAGGATGACTGGAGAGAGCATGTCGGCTTCAGCACCATCGAAGATTACATGAAGAGCGGCGATTATGTTATCGCGCCTGCAACCACTTTCACACTGGCTTCCAGAGACGGAGAATTCAAGACTACCTGGGCGGCAGTGACCGATGTGATTGTTAAATACAGCTGGAGAGCACTCTATGCCAAGGATGACGCGCAGTTCGACCAGCTGGTCAGCGAGATGATTGCTGAGGCCAAGTCCTACGGCTATGATGAGTGCATCACCTGGTCGCTGGAGCAGGCTGCCATCCGGCATCAGCTGGAGCAGGAAGCTCGCAATCTGGACTGAAAAGCAGGTCTTAAAGGGCTGTCTCCCTGCGGGGACAGCCCTTTGCCCGAAAAAAGTGAAGGAGCAGAATGAATGGGTATATTCAGTGTGGACGGCCCGATTTACCGTTTTATCAACTGGTTGTGGGCTGCAATCAAGATCAATTTCATGTGGATGATTTTCTCTGTTCCCATTGTGACACTGGGCGGCGCGACCATTGCGGCGTTTGATGTATTTATGCGGATGTGCCGGGGGGAAGAAGGGTATCCCGTGCGGGATTTTATATCATCTTTCCGCAGAAATTTCAAAACCGGTATCCCTTATGGGCTTCTGCTTCTGTTCTGTTCGTATGCTGTCTGGCTGAATTTTTCTCTGTTCGAACAGATTGAGGGAAACCCCATTGTCCTGCTGATTATGGGCATTGTGGGTGCATTTCTTGTGGTGCTGGTATTTCTGTTTGCCTTTGCACTGCAGGCCCGGTATGA
>CAZUZK010000099.1:0-2565 GCA_964624745.1 uncultured Bacteroides sp.
CGCCCTTGCTGTTGATGTTGATAGGCATAGCACGGTCGTAAACCTTATCGGAGATAGCAAAGGTGGAGTCGTCGTTGTTTGCGGTGCCGATAAACCACATATTTTGCGGAAGTCTAAATCTACCCTTGTCGATATGCTTGGGGTCGTTTGCCCAGCCCGAAGGCACGAGGTCGACAATCCACTCATCGCGTGAAGGCATTTCGAGAATTGACAACATTTCTGCGAAATAATACTCGACACGAGCGATATTCATTTCGTCGAGGACGGTGAGGTAAATCTGGTCGTTCCAGGTGGCCTCGTACATCTTTTTCAAGACCTCGGTTTCGTTGAAGCGCTTTGTAAATTCGTTGAAGTATCCGAAAAGCTCCGTGCGGTCACGCCAGGACGGCTGAACGGAAGCTATCGTTGCCGGATTGTTGAGGAATATGCCCATCGCGTGCGGAAGCGAGGTTTTACCGGTACCCGATATACCCTGCAATATCATAAGTCGCGACGTGGACATACCTGCGATAAACAAGCGGATTATGCGCGGATTGTAAAACAGGCGCATACGCGAGCATGCGAAATTGCGGAATCTGTCGCAAAGTTCGGGAAGAGTTATTTCGTCATCGTAGACGGGCGGAACGTAATTCTCGTAAATCTTGTCGATTTCGGTGAGCTTGTAGAAACGCGATTCGCCTGTCGGAGACTGCTGTTCCTCTTTCTTTTCTTCGGGCTTGCCCTCACCGTCAATGGAAATTTCGCCCTCGAAGGTGCCTATATCGCTCACCTTCATACCGAGGATTCTATCCTTTTCGGCGGACATTCTGATGATTTGCTTTTTGAGATTGGCGCATTCCTCCACCAAATCCTGCGGAAGAACCTTGGATTTGCTAAGTCGCACAAGCTTGCGTATGCCTAATGCCGCAAGCACGATAAGCGCGACGATAACCGCAACAATCAAAACGATAAAGATTATCGCAACAGCCCACTCGCCCGCGCCGAAATACTCGGTGTAGTTTTTGAACGCGTCGGAATATCCGCTATTGTAAAAGATATGCAGAATGCCCCAAAAGATACTGCCGATACCTTTATCGTAAAATGCTCCCAAAAATGCTTTGAGAAATTCAAATACTAAATTTATGTTCATTTATCGAAAATCTTTGTTTACGCGACAATACGCGTTGTTGCCAAACGATGCTTTGCAAAAAGCTTGCGCCGGGCGCAATTATATCAAAGATATAACCTTTACAAAAAAAGCAAAACAAGCGAACGCACGATTGTGCGGTCGCTTGTCATATCGTTTAGTTTTCGGAATCGGAATTATCCTCTTTGGGCGTCGGCTCCTCGGACGTCGGTTCGGCTACGGGTTCTTCACCGTTTTGCGATTCGTCGGCTTGAGAAGCGGAAGCGTCGGCGTTCAACGACGCAAGAAGCTCTTGCGCAAGACGACGTTTCTCTTCGTCAGACATACCGTCCACCGTCAACGCTTGCTCTGCCTGCACCTTTCTTTCGTTCTCGAGCTTCGCGACAACCAGTGTGCGGATAAGAACAAACGCATAGACGACAAAGAGCAAAATCAACGGCAATACAACAACGCAGAAGAAGCGAATCTTTGCGCTTGCGCCGTTGCCGTCGGTGTCCTGAATCCAGTTGGAGAAGCCGCCGACGCCTTTAAGCATCTTGCCGTCCGTAAACGTGCCGTCTTCATTGACGGTACCCCACGTGGCAACGATGTCCTTGAGCAATACGGAATCGGAATCGCGTTGACCGATAATCTCGGCGTCTTGCCACTCGCCGGACGGCTTTGCAAGCTCCGCCGCGGCTTCCTGCCACGAATGAGTGTTGTTGTCGCCGCGCGTAATGACGGACACTATCGCTCCGCTCTTGTCATAGTTGATTTTTACGATACGGTGAGTGTTGAGAACTCTCGCGATACCGCGAATGGTCTTGTAGGTGATGACTTGACCGACCTTTAAGGTGTCGCCTTGCGTGTTATAATCGAAATAATCCGCAAGTATAACGTCGTCGGAGCTGAACGTGGGCGCCATTGAATCGGTGGCGACGTTCATATATACCCTATTGCCGAAACGCGTCAAATGATTCTCGTCGGACGCGCCTGCAATCGTGAATATTGCCACTACCAACGCGTACACGATAACCACGATACATACAGCCGTCGCAACCCAGTTGAGAATGGTCATTGCCTTTTGTTGCTTGGGAGTAAGCTGCTTTTTTGCTCTTGTTGAGTGTTTGCTTTTGTCAGACATAAATTTTCCTGCCTTATTGATGCTTCTTTGCCCCGCCCCGAGACTTATTGCCGTGTATCGCGCAAGCCTGCGCAACCGAGTTGAGAACAAATGCTATTGACGTCACCGAGCCATGCTTGTTGCCCTTCAACGGAGTGTATGTCCGCTTCGCTCGAATGATTTTGCTGTGCGTATAGATATAACTATACATATAGATTGTAAACGATAAGGTGCGGGATGTCAATACCCAAAATCGGGTGTAGTGCGTGTATATTAAAATAGAATATCACCCCTTCCCTTCGGGCTTTCCCCTATTGCTCAAACGTACGTCATTTCT
>CAZUZK010000100.1:0-2515 GCA_964624745.1 uncultured Bacteroides sp.
ATTTATCGGGTGGGCGGAAACTCGACAAAGAGTCCGCCATAAGGCTCGTCTGCAAACTTGTTCTTTTCAACAGGCAGGCGAGGGGACTTCTGCTTCTGAGCAGAGAATGTATGGGTTGTATTGCGTCCGCGAATTACGAAACACTTGTCCTCAAGCTCCTCAATAGAAAGCTCGGAACAATTGCCCTTCAGAGTCTCAAAAGCCTCAATGCCATTCAGGTCTGCAAACATAGCAAAAACTGCGTCCTCGTCAGCAGCACGCTTGTTGTCAAGCTGTTCCTGCTTATACTGGCGCAGTTCTTCAAGTTCGTTATTCATATTCTTGATTGTGTCGGAGGCGGCATTGTATTTTTCCTCCAACTCGGTCTTTGTGGCTTCAAATTTAGCATTCAATTCTGAAGCCTTAGCGGATACGGAAGCCTCAACAACAACATCAAACATTGCTTTATAAGACAGCTCGGTATCGCCCTCATCGAAGTCTACGATGGAGAACTTCTTGCGCTTCTTAGATTCAAAGTCGATCATGACATTGTCGCCATTCATAGAATAATGGAAACCATACAGTTTCCAATCTTCCATATCGTAGCAGAATACTTCCATAGCATCGGAGTCATAGTCGCAATACATATAGCGACACATTTCGCCCCATTCGGTTTTCACCTTTTCAGCGCACAGTGCGTTAAACAGTTCATCTCTAAACTGTTCTCCAGACAGTGCAAACTGATCTTCAGCTCCGCTGCCGTTGGGGTCAGCGTTGACAGGTGTACCAGTCTGATTATCTTTATTGAAGCGTGCATTCAGTTCTGCCTCAAGCTCCTCTGCTGTCATCGCATCAATATCGAAATCAAGCTGATCCACACTCAGACCAAACTTGGTAAGCAACTCCATCTTCTGTTCCAAGTGCTCTTCTCCTCCTTCCATCGGATTTTGTGGGTGTATGTCAACCTCAAGTGAGGTATTGACCTTTTTGAAATTCTCTTTGAACTCTTCCATCATTTCTGCATACTGCTCTTTGAAAGTGTCTATGCCAAACATGGCAAGACTTGCAGATTCATAGCACGGTTCGGCAGCCTCAAGCAGACAGAAAGCTAAAAATTCAAAGGAATCAATTACATAAACACCGTCTTCCATGCAACCGCTCTTTACGCGGATCTCCATAGATTCATCGGTGATGACATTATTTTTGATCTTTTCATAAGCTTCCTGGCGCTTCCAGATAAGAGCTTCGATACACAAATACTCATGTACGCCGCTATCATCTTCAAAGCACTCCCACCAGTATTTTGCACTTTCGGGGATTACGCCAACCGGCTGAGTAATGTTAACAATTCTTGCAGAACCGTCTTTCATCACGATCTCAACATCGTGGCTACCAATCTCGTCACGCTCCCGATTGTAATTGCAAACAATGGGGCAGTTATAAATTGTGCTCATACTGCGTTCAAACGCTTCTTTGGAAATGCTTGAACCATTGCGATTTTTGCCAACATAGGCCACCTTGAGCACGCCTGCATCAAATGAACTGTTAACCTCACACAGTTTTTCGATAGAAGAGCTATATGTAATTTTCATGTGTTCGTCCAATTACATCACCGCCTCTCCAAAATATAGTGAGAGGTGGGATGCGACTCCCACCTCAGAATGTAAGCATATCTGACAGGACAAATGAGACACCTGCATTGGTGATTTCATCCTCGGACGCAAATGTGGTTACATCCTTGTTTTCAAACACCCAAATATGATTTCGCTTGTCTTCTTTGATCAGCGAATAACCCATTGCAATCATCTTGTCCTTGTCTTCTTCCTTCATTACATAAACGAAACGCATGATCGTTTCCTCCTTTTTATTCGTTGTTGTCTCCATCTTCGGCCTCTCTGGACTGTTCACCGGAGTCGCTCAATTCTCCGATATCCTTTTGAGGAGCGCCAGCATCGGCAGAGCTCATCGTAGCAGAACTCATCAAAGGCTTAAATCTCGACTTCAGGTCAAGCACACTATCTTCCAGAAAGTTCATACAATCCATCTCTGCCTGAGACACGCCCTGTGAAGCGCAATAGTAAGAGATAGTTGGCAGGCCGTACTGAGCAGCTTTCAAATACTGTTCGCCGATTTCCTTACGATTATAGGGACTACAGTCAAGGAATGTTACTTTGAAGTTCTTACCATGTGAGTAGCTCTGAATAAAGCGATTCACAACACCCTCAAGACTCTTTACAATACCATAAGTAATCGCCTGGTCGGCCTTAATAGACAGAAGCAAGGCGTTGCTTGAAGCCTTATCATTATTGAACAGCAAAGTGGAAACACCTGCTGCCGTAAACAGATTTTGTTCAGCTTCTGCAATGGTATCGCTATCGCCAGTGGTAGAACGGTCAAAGCTAATCTTGTTGATTTCCATAGGAGATAGAACCGCACCAACCTCTTCAGGCAAAACATTATCCAAATTGCGATAGAACTCCTTGGCTTTGTCCAGATCCATTTCCCATTCACCATCAGAATTGATACCAAGCTTCAT
>CAZUZK010000101.1:0-2501 GCA_964624745.1 uncultured Bacteroides sp.
ATACTCTTTCCGGCGGGGAAACACAGCGCATTCGTTTGGCTGCTCAGCTCGGTTCTAACCTGCGGGGTGTACTCTATGTGCTGGATGAGCCGACAATCGGTTTGCATCCGCGTGACAATGCCCGCTTGCTCGATACGCTGGACGCCTTAAAGCAACGCGGCAATACATTGCTTGTTGTGGAACATGATGAAGAAACGATGCGCCGCGCCGATTATTTGATCGACCTTGGTCCCGGTGCCGGTATTCACGGCGGATGCGTGACGGCTCAGGGTTCGTTTGATGAAATAGCGGCAGGGGATTCCCCGACGGGACGAGCCTTGCGCGAAGAGCGAAAACATCCGCAGAGCGGAATGCGAAAAGAAACGGCAAATGCGGATTTTGCGGAAATTAGGGGCTGTACGCTCCACAATCTGAAAAACGAAACATTTCGCATTCCCAAAGGATGTCTGACGGTGATTACGGGAGTTTCCGGTGCCGGCAAAACTTCCTTCATGACGGGTACTCTTGCTCCCGCCGCTCTCGAGGCGTTGGGACAACGCATACCGCGTGAAGAACGGCATTGGAAAAAGACGGTCGGCTTGGAGGGCTTTCGATCTGTTTATCAAGTGGATCAAAGCCCCATTGGCAAAACGCCGCGTTCCGCTCCGGTTACATACATTGGTCTTTTCGATGAAATACGCCGCCTCTTTGCCGAGACGCCGGATGCCCGCCGTTTAGGTTTTGATGCCACCCGCTTTTCGTTTAACACAGCAGCCGGGCGTTGTGAAACGTGCAAAGGCACCGGTATTGAAAGACGCGAGATGGATTTCCTGCCCCCTTGCACCGTCCCCTGCGAAACTTGTCGCGGGAAGCGGTTCAATTCTCGCACCTTGCAAGTGCGCTATAAAGGCAAGACAATTGCCGATGTGCTGGATATGAGCATGGAAGAAGCCGCCGTTTTTTTTGCCGCGCAACCGCGTTTGTGCGAACCGTTCAAACTGTTGTGTGAAACAGGGCTGGGCTATCTCGCATTGGGGCAATCCTCCGGGACGCTTTCGGGCGGTGAAGCACAACGCGTCAAGTTGGCCGCAGAGTTGATCAAAGGACGCCGTGCCGCCTTGCTCGCCGTTAAACGGGGGCGTCCGCTGCCTCAAGATCTTTATCTCATCGAAGAACCGACCATCGGCTTGCACGCGCAAGATGTCCGTTTGCTTGTCGAAACCCTGCACAAACTGGTCAATCTGGGGAATACGGTTGTGGTGGTGGAACACAATCTCGATTTGATTGCCGAAGCTGATTATATCATCGATATGGGACCCGATGCCGGCGAAAACGGCGGGCAAATTGTCGCTCAAGGCTCTCCCGAGACGGTTGCCTCAGGCGGTCGCGGCGTGACAGCTCCTTTCCTGCGGAGGGAATTGGGAATGTAACAAATGGGCGATGGCGAGTTCTGTCCGCGCGGTTTCTTTTTTAAGAGACCGTATTTGGGGGAAAAGACATATGCCGCAATAAAGAATATGCCCAACACCAAGATGATGGTTGCTCCCAAGTGCCAGCCGAGAGGGAAGGAAATCGCAAAGGCAAGCAGAGAACCGACACAGCCGATGACGCCTCCTCCCCAGAAAAGATAAGAAGCGCGGTCTGTCAGCAAATATACCGTTGCCGCAGGGGCAACCAGCAAGCCCAACGTCAGGAATGCGCCCACGGCTTGCAACGAAGATACCAAAACGAGGATGATCAGCGCAAAGATCAGATAATCGAAAAGGCGTGACGGGATGCCGAGTGTTGAGGCAACCTGCGCATCGAAAAGGTAGATGATGAGAGGTCTTTGTAAGACGGTGAGTGTGAGAACGGCAGTGCCGCTGATGGCGTATGCCGTCAACAGATCGGTGTTCGACATGCTCATGATACTGCCGAAAAGCCAATCATCGATTTTTTGTTGAAGCCCCAGCCGAACGAGGATGAGAAACCCCACGGCAAAAGCCGTTGTGTGCAATACGGACAGCGCGGTGTCTTGATCGATGCGCGAGGTGCGCGAAACGAAAATAGAACCGAGTCCGACGAGCAAGGCGGCGATCACCGCTCCCAGCAAGATGCTCCATTGCATCAGTCCGAAGAGTAAAACAGCCAAGGCAATGCCGGGCAAAAGCGCACAGGAAAGCGTGCCGATTTGCAGGGAAGAGCGTTTCAGGACGACAAGCGCACTGATAAAGCCGTTGGCAAAGCCGATTGTGGCGCATGCCCAAAGACTGCGTTGCGCCAGCGGTTCATTCAGGAATTGAAGAAAATCGTTCATGGGCGGGTTTCGTGAAAAGCGCGGTCGAGATTGACCTGTGCCAGCGTGTCTGCCGTGTTGCCAAAGGCAATAAAGCGGCGTTTCAGCAAGAGGCATTGATCAAATATGTCGGCTGCCGTGTTAAGGTCGTGGTGTGAGGCGATGATCAGCCTTCCTTCATCGGCGAGGGTACGCAACAAGGCGGTGAGAGCTTCCTTCCCGCGCAGGTCAAGCCCGGTGAAAGGTT
>CAZUZK010000102.1:0-2482 GCA_964624745.1 uncultured Bacteroides sp.
TCTCTAAAAAAATAACTTGATAATCTTTTCATCGTGTATTATACTATTTATAAATTATCTCAATACATCAAGAGGTGACATATGAAAAACGAAAACGGATACGTGGATAGTTTTGCAAAGCTCATTCAATGCCCGACCGTTTCAAACAGCGGACACGAATATTTTGAGGCTTTTCACAAAGTTCTTGACGAGGAATTTCCTCATCTCACCGCAACCTGTAAAAAGATTGAAATAGGCAACGACGTGCTTCTCTACAAATGGACGGGCAAGTCCTCGGAGCGTCCCTTGGTACTTATGGCACATCAAGACGTCGTTCCTGCCGTAGACGGAAATTGGAAATATCCCCCGTACAGCGCAACCGTCGAGGACGGCGTTATGTACGGTCGCGGAACTATGGACTGCAAAAACACGCTTTTCTCCACTATGCAAGCGGTTGAAGAGCTCATTGAAGACGGCTTTGTTCCCGAGCAAGACGTATATTTGAGCTACAGTGACGGCGAAGAGGTCGCAGGTCCGGGCGCAGAAATGGCGCGCGATTGGTTTGTTGCAAACGGTATCACGCCCTTCCTCGTTATCGACGAAGGCGGTGCGATTATCAAAAAAGCGCTCTCCATTATGAAAAAAGACGTCGCAGCCGTCGGTATCGTCGAAAAGGGCTATGCTGACGTAAAATTTATCGCGCGAGGCAAAGGCGGACACAGCTCTCAACCTCCCAAAAACACGCCGATTGCAAGACTTGCAAAATTTGTAAACAGCTGCGAAAAGCACCCCGTTTTCAAGCCCCATATGACAAAAGCGGCAAGAGATATGATATATTATCTCGGCGACGCGCTCTCCCCCGTACTGCGTTTCTTCTGCAAGCTTATTCCCATCAACGGCTGGTGGGTTGCAAGACTTGCTCCAAAAATCAACGCGGCATACGGCAACACGATGTTTTCAACCACAATGGTGTTTACCATGAGCCAAGGCTCCGCCGCTCCCAACGTTATACCTATGGAAGCGTGGGTAAACGCAAATATCCGATTTGCTCCCGATGAAAAGTGCGACGACTGCTTGAAGAAGCTCGAAAAGCGCGCAAAGAAATTCGGACTTGAAATGGAAGTCGGCACGCATAGAGACGCGTCCAAGACGGTGGACATCAACGGCGAGGGCTACAAGATGTTCAAAAAAGCTCTCAACGAGTATTATCCCGACGTCGCCGTTATGCCCTATTTGATGTTCGGCGGCACAGACTGTCGCACAATGCAGCCCATTGCAAAGCACGCAATCCGTTGCACGCCTTGCGCGCTCTCCTTCCAACAGCTCGGCGGTATGCACGCGGCAAACGAAACGGTGGACATCGATTCTCTCAACAAATGCGTAGGCTTCTTCAAAAAGTTCATTCACGATTTCAAATAATTGCTCAAATTATATATAGAAAAAGCGCACCTCGGTGCGCTTTTCTTTTATCTCGTATTGTATTCCTTTTGTATTCTTTGCAGGTTTCTATTGTTTTCCTTTTCTTTGATAGCCTGCCGTTTGTCGTGAAGCTCTTTGCCCTTGCAAAGTCCGATTTCCACTTTCACCAACGCGTCCTTAAAGTAGACCTTAAGCGGAACAAGCGTATAACCCTTTTGCTCCACCTTTCCGCGAAGCTTGTTTATTTCGGCTCTGTTAAGCAAAAGCTTACGCGTACGGCGCGGCTCGACGTTGAAATAGCTCCCCATCTTATAAGGCGAAATATGCGCCCCGAGCATAAACACCTCGCCGTTTTTGACAATGACAAAGCTGTCGCGAAGATTTATCGCGCCAAGACGGATAGACTTCACCTCGCAACCGACAAGCACGATGCCTGCCTCGTAGGTGTCCTCCACAAAATAGTCGTGATATGCTTTTTTATTAGTAGCGACAAGCTTTTCCATAAGTCGATTATATATTATTATTTGCGGATATACAAGCCAAAAACCCCTATTCGCTCACAAAATACGGTTAATTTTGTCGTTGCTTACGCTTTTTATTTACACTCATTACGCAAGACAAGTAAACCGAGCAAATAAAAAACGGCTCTTACGAGCCGTCCTTAAATTGCTAAATCGTTTATTCCAAAAGACCCCACATAACAAAGCAGATAACCGCGCATACGAGGATAAACGCAAACAACGCGAAAGTGATCTTTTTAAGGATTCCTTCTCTGTTGGTGGCTTTGTTTTTGCCGTAATAAGTATCGCTCGCGCCGGAAATAACGCCAACGTTATCGTTAGTGCCTTTTTGCATCATGATAACCACAATAATTGCAATAGCGGCAAGCACCATCAAAACGACGAATACTTCCAAGCAAATTGTGTATTGAGTATATTGGTCTGCGGCAAGCAGAAGAGAATTCAATGAATTCAACATACTTAACCTCCTAAAAGTTACTATAGGATTTTATCATAACGCAAAACGATTTGCAAGCACTTTTGCAAATATATTCATATTTTTACCATTTTCATATTATTATTCC
>CAZUZK010000103.1:0-2425 GCA_964624745.1 uncultured Bacteroides sp.
ATGCGGTACCATCTCTTTTTTCAATGTTTTGACTTCACGGGCAACTTTCTCGGAAGTGTCCGTGAGGTTGTCCTGCAAAAAAAGGAGAAACAGCATGACGGGAAAAAGCGGGTCCGTGACATCGGTGAAATTACAACGTCTCAGAATGAGTTCATAATTATCCCGTTTGGGTTGGGGGATATATTTCAGATAATCCGAAATCACCAGATCAATCCCTTGTTTTTTCTTGCTCATGCTGTCCTCCCTTCTCCGGTTCAGAACGGAATGTCATCGTCATAATCGCGGGCTTTTTCCGGCGCATTGCCTTTTTTCGCCGCGCTTTTCCCCGGTGTCTTTTCCGGCGCTTTTTTCTCCGGGGCGGGATTTTCCTGTTCCTGCGAGTGTTCCCGCGATTGTGAAGGCGGAGCGAAAGTTTCTTCTTTTTCACGCTGCTGCCCGATAAAGATCAGCTTTCCGGCTTCCTCACGTGTCATGTTGATCCATTTTTCCCGTGAAACCGGATTCAATCTTTTATCCGCGACCAGACGTTTGAGCTCTGTGTCCTGTTCCCGTGTTTTAGGCTGATTCCGGTTTACCGTATAGTTCGGATCGTAGCCATCGACAACACGGCCCTCTTTCTCGTTGTAACGTCCGATGGAGATCAGTTTACTTGCATCGGTCTTGGAAAGCGAGTGGAACTTTTCCGAGGACATGGAGTAGATGCGTCCGCTTTTCACCAGCGTCACAATTTCCTTTTTCTGACCCTCGGTCGCCAGTTCGGGCGGACGTTTTTCATGAATCTGCCGGATGATGTCACTGGCCTCTTTCCTGGTCAACTTTTTCCAGCTTTCCTCATCAAGTGTGTCCCAGTCTCCGGCAGCAACGGCTTCGGAAATAGCATCCCGCTGCGCTTTACTCGCAGGAGTATTGTCATTGTTTGTTCTTTCCGGAGGGATCTGTTCCTGGGATGGCGTCTCTCTGGCGGGAGTCCGTCCCCCTTTTTCCGGAGGCGACTGCGAAAAATCCACTTTCCCTTCCAGTGTTTTGAGAATTTCTTTTGCCTTTTCCTGCGTAATAGCACAATATTCCTTATAGGGATAAGGTTGGAGTGCACCTTGTGCCACAGCCTGTTTGAACATGGTCTGCTGTTCAGGAGTCATTAAAGGTCTGATTGCCATTTTTAATTTCCTTTCGATTGTTTTTTGGATGTTCCGGCATTGTTTTCTTCTTCGGAACCGCTTTCTTCAATAAGCTCTCCTTTCCGGAAAGCGATTCGTTTTCTGGTTGCTTCGACCAGCATTGCTCGTATGCCGGTAAGTTCTGATGCCTCCATCCGGGAGGCAAAGAACTCAAGAATCTGGTCGGTCATGCTGAAGTAATGGTTTCTGAGACGGGATTTTTGCATGATCGTTGGCAGAATCTTGTCATTTTTGCCATGCACGTGGTCCCGCAGAGTCAGATTGTTGTTATTCAAAAGATTGATGTATTCCTGTTCGATGGCGGGAAAGCGAAACTCAGTATATTGAAGTTTGAGTTTGCGCATTGCCGGTTCCAGCTTTAAGGTGCAGATCGGAAATTCCTTCCCGTCTTTTTCATTTTTGAAGATGAGATACCGGACAGGAAAATCAATCTTACGGAAATAATCAAGCCACGGAATGAACGTCCTCACGGAATCCGGATCGGAAGTGATACAGCCCGCGACGTAAACATCCACTTGCGTTTTCCTGATGATGTCCCAGGGAACAGAGGAAAACCATTCCTGCGTGCTACGCGATGTCCCGGCCTTCATGTCCACGATGATCACCTGTGCGGGCGAATCGGAATACAGACAGTTGACCACGGAATCAAGCGGGTAATGCTCCTGGAGTTCATCCAGAAATTCGGTATTTCCCTTGAGCAGTTCCGACACGGTTCTGTTTTCAGAATCCGTATCGAAAACAAGATACGGCAACTCAAGATCCATTGCAGCGCCAGCGAGCATGATCGCCGCGAAGCTCTTGCCGACTCCGCCCTTGGTTCCCGCAATATAAATTACGATGCGTCGCATGCCAAACCTCCTTACTCTATGATGTCCGGAAGCCTGAAGTCCGAACCGGTCATTGGAAACAATACGTCATCGGGCTGTTCGACAGGAAGTTCCGTAATCGGCATCGGAACTCTGTTTTTCCTGTTCTGTTTGAGTTCGTCAAGTTCCCGGACCACATTCCGCAGAACCTCCTGATAAATGACCAGCAGGGAAGTCCGTTTGGTTTCGATTTCGGATTGCGTCTGGAATGTGGCGGAAAACTCCCGGATTTTCTTAAATTCCCAATAATGGAAAAATCCGCTTGTAATAAGTCCGATCAGGAGAAATAAGATTAAAAAATTCTGTTGTTTCATTTGCGTCCTCCGAAGTTCCGGGTGTTGCCGTCGTTGATTTTTTCTTCCAGAATCTCAATATATTTCT
>CAZUZK010000104.1:0-2407 GCA_964624745.1 uncultured Bacteroides sp.
CAGTCCACTTTGCAGTTTGTCTTTTGCGCAATCCAGGAGAACAGCTCGTCGGTGCGATGAAAAAGATTGATGCTCCGGCTGTCGCGGTCTTGATCGAACATCACGTCGCCCACGCAGAACGGCGCTCCCAAAAGCCGTGTATGAAGATCGTCCACCAGCGCATTGATCAGCCGCGGATTTTTCTCCTTGATCTTCCGCCTGCCGATTTCCCGTTCCTCGACGGCATAGTTCTGGAACGGCTGCCTGTTGGCTTCCTTTGCCCGTTCCAGCGGTCCAGGTTCCGTGTAAACATACTCCGGCGCCGCCTGAATCATCTCCAGCAGGGAATTCCACGTTCCGCCCTCTTTCTGAAAATAATCGGTGACGTCGCCTTTCGCCAGCTTGGAACACTGAACGATCTTGATGCCGCCGGCTGTTTCATGCAGATCCGCCGCAATCATTTTCGCGTGCTGCCTTCCGACGTCGTCATTGTCGGGGAGTATGATCGTATTCTTGCCGCGGAACACCTCTGCATATTCATGGCGCCACTTCTTCGCTCCGCCGCAGACGGTGGTTGCCGGAACGCCGATCCGGATCAGAGTATCGGCATCCTTTTCGCCTTCGACTACGACAATCCAGTCAGATTCAGTAATTGCCGCAAGATTGTAAAGAATCAGTTCCGCATCGGAAACGCCCCAATGCTTCGGCGTTCCCTGAACAAACTCCTTCGGCTTTGACGGGTGTTCCATGCGCACAACGAAATGGACTGTTTCGCCTTCCAGGTTCCGGTATTCATAGCGGCATACTTCATGATATCCGTCTTCGATCAGTTCATCGTAACGTGATTTCCTGACGTTCGGATTCTGGCGGAGTTTGACTTCCGGCAGATTCAGGTAGTTGCCGAGATATTCCTGCGCCTGCTGGAGCGCCTCATTGGATGTTCCGCCGAATTTTGCGATGGCGCAAAGATCAAGAATCCCGCCGCCTTCCTGCCTGCCGTGATCATACCACGTGTCCTTTGTGAGAACCACACTGGATTCCCGTGTCCCGTTCCGCCAGACCGCCGCGCAGCGGTTGTCGGGACCTACTTCCGCGCCGAGATGCCGCGCAAACTCGATGCAGTCGCCTTTTGCCTTGATGTCATTGAAGTTGTAAAGTTTCATGCCGGCACCTGATTCATTTTTTCGTTAAGGTCAAGAGTGATATCCCGCTGGAACAGGATTCTTTTCTTCTGTTTGCGTGCCTCGTTGATTTCAATGACGGCGCCGTTGGAATTTTGCCAGCCGTCCAGAAACACAACCACATCCGCCTGTGCAAGGTCTTTCAATGCCAGTTCGATGTATTGATCGTAATTGAGTCCATTTGGCTGGCGTGCCGGATTCAAGACTTTGCACTGATATTCCTTTTCGATCAATCCGGCGAACCCGTAAAACGCCGGATAATTGAACAATGGTTTTCCAGACATCGGACCTGCAATATAAACGGTTTCATGCTTCTGAATCATGATGCTTTCCTTTCTTCAGAACTTTGATTTCTTTTTCCAAAACCTCAATTCTTTTTTTATAATTGTGTTTTATATCTGAAAAGAGTTTGTTCAAAACTTCTTTTTCAATAAAAATCGGTGGTGAAGAAAAAATATGATGCTTCAGAGTTCCCTTTTTTCTCAAAAGTTTTCTGCAAGTTATATTTTTCGCAGTTGTTTCCAAAGGAATTTCGTAAAGCGAAAGAATAATTCCATTTGTATATTCTGCGGCTGCTTTCAAACCTGTTGTGTAACCATTCATTCTTTGATTAATTAAAAGAATGATTTCTTCAATTTCCTGATTTGTAAAACGCATTTTATGCTCCTTTCTGAATCCATAATGCGATACATTCACGTTTGAGTTTGAGGCTTTGTTTTGCTGAATGCTCCGAGATGTGCCATGCCTTCCGGACGGAAACTTCTTTCCGGCGACCGCGTAATCCGGCGCATAACATGATCTTTCTTCCAGCGGGAAAATCTCCGGTTTTCAGTTTCCCGGATTTTACCGGGATGTAAAGAAATACCCGCTTTCCTTCAATTTCATCCATTTCAGCATTGGAAATTACCATCCGAAAAGGTTTTTCCTGCGGTACAGGATCCTGTCCTGTATTCGGAAAGGCCGGATTCTTCAGGAACTCTTTCCATGCTTTTTTCAGGCAGTTCGCCAGCAGATGTGCTTGCAATTCGCCGCGGGAGACAGACCCTGCGTTTTTAGTTTTTATGCCGCAGAGATATCCGCATCTCATGCAAAGCCTGATATTTTCCAGCTTTTTCCCGTTTTTCTCTTTAAGGATAATGGAAGGATTTCCCTTTCCGATTGTTTCAAGGCAACCGAAGCATTCATAATTCTTCCGTCCTCGAATTACTGTTTTCATGTCAATGTGTGTTGTCATATTTACCTCTCAA
>CAZUZK010000105.1:0-2339 GCA_964624745.1 uncultured Bacteroides sp.
ACCGAACGGTCAACCGCATACTCAAGCCGTCTTCGCAACTTCCTATGCACGAGTTGTTCAATCTTGCTCTCCGGATTTTAAAGTAGGAGATCTTGTCGCCTTTTATCAAAGCTATGAGGGTCTCTCATCCGCAGCAGTGCATCATTACAGCCATCCCGAAGGGCAGCTGTATTATCTGATCAACCCTGTTACGGGCATGAAAATGTCATCGGTTTACTATATAAAGGAAGGGCATTTACCCATTCCCGTCACGGGTACTCGTTATTATTGCCCGGCTTTTTATCAAGAATAAACCGTAAAAATAAACGCCGATGTAAAGCACATCGGCGTTTATTTTCATTTAACTTTTAGACATTAAACAGGATCTTCCCATGTCGGGCGATAAAGCAACCAAACTTCCCCGCACATAAAATTCGCTACTGACGGTTCATCTCCTGGACAAATCCCTACGTGAAAATCATCTCCGAAGACGATAATATCACCGGGATGAGGATTATACACTTCCGGCAAATCGGAACTCGAATTATTTTGATAATCAGAATAGATATCATAATCAGAGTTTCCCCAAAAAACATAATACAATTGGCTCATGGCGTATGCACTCATCACAACATGACGCTTCGTATCACTTCCATCGGCATTAAGGATTTGCGCGTTCCATCCCATATTTACAATGTTGTTGGAAGCGGGCTTCCCATCAGAAGTCATCGCCCCCGTCAAAGTGTAGCCGGCTCTGGATAATGCTATACTAACCCTGGTTGCGCATGAATTCTCTTCACCATACTTACTCAGAGCCAACTCCCCAAATAACGCCCATATTTCTTGTGTTGATTTCGTATAATCTACGTGTTCCATATATTCAGAGAGGATTAATCCGGCTTCATCTTCAGACAATGTATTATGCGTTTCCAGCTGACCGACAGTAATCTGTTCACCGTTTAGCAAGACATCCAGACGCGCGATATTCTTACCCGGATAATCAATATTCGTATAAGAAACATGAACGCGATAATATCCTTTTTTCAACAGCGGGATCGGCGTACTTTCTTCCGAAGTGTAATTACCGCCTCCCAAAGGTCCGCGACCGAGAAGCTCAGCTTTACAATCGGGAAATGCATGCAGATAAAAACAGGCGTTGTCATCTGCCGCAACCGTGAGCTTTACGTTTTCCATGGTTTCAAGCACATAAATGTACCCGTCCCACGTTTCCGTAAATGCTCCTGCCTGTTCATTGAAACAGGGTTGCTCATGGGTGCCGTTACTGCACCCTCCTTCTGTAAAAACGTGGCGGCTTAATGCCGGCACGTATGTATCTTTTGTATTGCTCATTTTATGAACTACTTATTTTGTTATTCTCCTCCGCCGCAACTGTAGCAGCCTCCGGACATACTATGTCGGCGTATCAAAACGACAAATTTTTCCGCTTTATTTCCTTTTTCACAACACGAAAATCGCTCTTTGCAACGACTTCTTTCGTTGCAAAGTGTATACTTGCAATTACTTTAAATAATTTACTCTAAGCATATTACAGAAATATCAACTCCATGTAATCACTTATAATGGAATCTTATGGGGGAATTTTTCCCAAAACGTCACAACAAGCTGATCCAGAGATTTCTGTATCTTTGCTTTTTCTTCTTCCGTCAATCGTTCGGCTTTTTGCCATATCGGATGTTCATTCAATTCATTCATCTTAGTCAAGAAATCATAAACTTCCGACAGATTGGATTCCTTCTGTGCCTGCCACAAGGCAAATGCGGGATCATTCAATTGGCCGGGAACATGTAAATTTCTTTGTTCCGATGATTCACGCTGCACATATTTCCTGCAATACAATCGAAGAGCATCTTTTCATCAATCGCCTTTTGCAGTAACGCTTCCCGCTGTTCCATGTTGCATTTCAATTTAGCTGTTTCTTGGTGATGCGTAAAGGAAAGTTCCGCGCGGCGTTTTTCCTTGGGTATTTTGTGGCACGTCAGAACAATATTCCGCAACGTGCTGTCGGAACAGCCCAGTGCTTGTTTGGCTTCTGCGTATTTCACACGAGAGCCTTTTCCGTTGCACCACTGTTTACTCAGCAACAGCAAATCCCCAAGTACCCAATTTGCTTTTTTATGGGCAGATAATACGGAACGAAAGAGCATATTGAAGTCTTCCTTCCCTAATGCATCTGCGTTTACCAATCCCGTTTGATCAATATATCGAGCCGAAAATGAGGCATTATCCGAACAGTTTGTCGTGTTAACACGACAAAACGGATCGGAAGCGGGAATACATGAAGACATTACACGATTGTCTGTCATTCAACCTTGTCTGTTTTCGTTATCATCCACGTCTGC
>CAZUZK010000106.1:0-2336 GCA_964624745.1 uncultured Bacteroides sp.
TTTTATGGGCATTTAAGTGCTAAAAATTGCCGTTTTGAGTCAAAGCCTTATCCTACTCGTAATTTTTTTGGAAATAAGTTGACTATTCTGATATAAAAGTATTAAAATATAGTAATTCCAATAAAATAAAACATAGGAGTTGTTATGGTAATATCAGAACTTATTAAAGATTTAATGTATGATGAAAATTTAAATCAGATTGATTTTGCAAAAAAAATTAATTGTACTCAAACGCAAATATCTGAGTGGATAAATGGCAATAGTAAACCAAGTTATGACAATTTGCAAATGATTGGCAAAACATTCAAAATTGACGGTAATAAAATATTGGATTTAGAGCAAAAAAACGAAAAAGTTTTAGATAATAAAAAGTTAACTGTCGTGGATTTATTTGCCGGTGTTGGTGGATTAAGTTATGGTTTTGCAAAGAATGATATATTTCAAGTTGTATTGGCAAATGAATATGAAAAAGATATTGCAAAAGCATATTCTTTAAATCATCCGGATGTTAAAATGCTTGCTTGTGATATAAAAGAGTTGTCGGAAGAAAAATTAAATCAAGAAATACCTATGTCGGTTGATATAGTTGTAGGTGGTCCTCCTTGTCAATCGTATTCAACACTAGGGAAAAGACAAAATGATGATAGGGCTCATTTATTTGAAGAATATTGCAGGATATTAACAATTTTAAAACCAAAGATGTTTTTATTTGAAAATGTTACGGGTATTTTAAGTATGAACAGTGGAAAGTTATTCAAAGAGATACAAGAATGTTTTAAAAATATTGGTTACGACTTAAAATTTAAAGTTTTAAACGCTGCTCATTATGGCGTTCCTGAAATTAGAGAGCGTGTAATTTTGGTTGGAACAAAGGGTGTTAATAATTTTAATTATCCAAACCCAACACATGGAAATAAAATAGGACTAAAACCCTATGTGACGCTAAAGGATGCTCTTGGTGATTTACCTATTTTAGCAAGCGGTGAAGAGTCTTCTGAATATTTATCAAATCCGACTAACGAATTTCAAAGGTTTGTTCATGATACAGATAAATTGAGAGATAACCAATCACCTAAAAATGGAGAACATTTGATAAAGATAATGCAGGCACTACCAGATGGTGGCAATAAAGATGATTTACCCGAAGAATTAAGACCCCGAAGTGGTTTTGGGAATACTTATGCTAAAATGTGGTGGGAAAGGCCGGCTCCAACAATCACTAGAAATTTTGCTTGCCCATCATCATCTAGGTGTATTCACCCTAGAGACTCAAGAGCTTTATCAACAAGAGAAGGGGCAAGGTTACAGAGTTTTCCAGATAGTTACAAATTTTATGGTTCAACAAGTATGAAAAATCTTGAAATTGGCAATGCTGTTCCTCCATTATTGTCTGTTGCATTAGCAAAACAAGTTAGTGAATATTTTAGGAATTTAAAAAATGAAATATAAAGTTGGTAGTTTGTTTTCCGGACTGGGTGGCATTGATGTTGCATTTGAAAAAGCCGGTGCTCAAATAGTATGGGCAAATGAAATAGATAAATATGCGTGCATAACACATAGATTGAATTTTCAAAAGTGTGAATTAATAGAAGGCGATATAAAAGATGTAATCCCATCAATATTGAAAGATGTGGATATTATAACAGCTGGATTTCCCTGTCAATCTTTTTCATCAGTTGGGCTCGGTGGTGGTTTCAATGACCCTCGTGGAAATTTATTTTTTGAAATAGGAAGAATTGCAAAAGAAAAGATGCCTCGAGTTATCTTTCTAGAAAATGTTGCAAATTTAGAAAAGCACGACAATGGGAAAACATTCAAGCAACATTATGTGATTTGGGGTATTATTATATTAAGTACAATGTAATGAATGCTTTAGATTATGGAAATTTGCCCCAGCAAAGAAATCGAATTTATATAGTTGCTTTTAAGAATTATGAAGACATGCTAAATTTCGAATTTCCCGAACAAGTAAAATTAACAAGAACAGCATTTGATTGTTTCGAAAAGGAAAGAGTCCTCCTCAAATATTATTTAGATAATCATTGGAAAAAAGAATTAATTTTTAAAACAGTTGAAAAGGATTATGTATATAGATTTACCGATTGGGGAATTTCTAAAGGCAAAAAAGGTATATGTCCAACTCTTTTGGCGGCAATGGGAAGTCGATATGAGAGAATACCATTTTTTAAAGATGATTTTTCAATTAGATTGTTAACACATAGAGAGTGTGCAAGGCTTCAGGGGTTTCCTGAAACATTTGTATTTCCAAATAAATATGAAAAGCAAATTTATAAACAGATTGGGAATTCGGTTGCAGTTCCTGTTGTTGAAAGAAT
>CAZUZK010000107.1:0-2328 GCA_964624745.1 uncultured Bacteroides sp.
GCGTAAATAAAAGGAGGATGAACTTTACATGGATAAAGCAATCATCGGTAAGAAACTTGGCATGAGCCAAATCTTTACTGCAGAGGGCAAAGTGATTCCCGTAACGGTAGTCGAAGCGGGTCCCTGCTCGGTAGTGCAGATAAAGACGAAAGAAAACGACGGTTATGAAGCTGTACAACTCGGCTTCGGCACTGTCAAGGAAACAAGAGTAAACAAGCCCGTAGCCGGACATTTCAAAAAAGCCGGCGTAACGGTCAAGAAGTATCTCCGTGAATTCCGTTTCGCAAACTGCGCGAGCTTCACGCTCGGACAGGAACTGACCTGCGACGTATTCAGCGAGGGCGATCACGTTGACGTTACCGGAACTTCCAAGGGCCATGGTTATTCGGGTGTTATCCAAAGATGGAACTCTCACAGAATCGGTCCTATGACGCACGGTACCGGTCCTATCCACAGAAGCGTTGGTTCAATGGGCGCTTGCTCCTCTCCCTCCAGAGTGTTTAAGAACAAACACATGGCAGGTCAATGGGGACATGAAAAGGTTACTGTCCAGAACCTTACGATAGCACGCGTTGACGTTGCAAGAAATCTTCTTCTCGTCAAGGGCGCAATCCCCGGACCGAAAGGCGGAGTGGTTGTTGTGAAGGAATCCGTCAAGGGTTAATAGCGGAGGTAGAATATGAAACTGAATGTTTTGAATATGTCCGGTAAAAAGGCCGGCACCGTAGAAGTCAGCGATTCCATCTTTGCACGTGAGTATAACGAAGCTCTCATTCATCAGGTTGTCGTAGCTCAACTCGCAAACAAGCGTCAGGGCACGATGAGCGCGTTGACGAGAACCGAAGTTAGAGGCGGTGGCTGCAAACCTTATCGTCAAAAGGGTACCGGTCGCGCTCGTCAAGGTTCAATCGTCGCACCGCAATACGTAGGCGGTGGCGTTGTATTCGCAAAGAAGCCGAGAGATTTCTCCCAAAAAATCAACAAGAGCATGAAGATTGCTGCGCTTTATTCCGCACTTTCCGAGAAGCTCCGTCAAAACGAAGTCGTAGTGCTTGATAAATTTGCGCTTGCAGAGACGAAAACGAAGCTTGTTGCAAATGCGGTTGACGCACTCTCCCTCAAGGGCAAGGTTATGTTTGTTCTCGAAGAGTACAGCCAAGACGCACTCAAAGCAAGCAGAAACATTCCGACCGTGGATATCTGCGAGGCAAGAATGCTTAACGTTTACGACATCGTTGCAACAAAGAATCTCGTCATCACGGTTGACGCACTGAAAAAACTCGAGGAGGCAGCACAATGACAGCATACGACATCATTATCGAGCCTATCCTTTCTGAAAAAAGCTACGATGGCATCGCCGCAAAGAGATATACGTTCAAGGTTGTGAAAAACGCGACCAAGACTCAAATCAAAGCGGCTGTAGAGCAAATCTTCGGCGTAAAGGTCGACAAGGTTAACACGTCGAACTACGACGGCAAGGTTAAGAGAATGGGCAGAAACGAGGGCAGACGCTCTGCTTTCAAGAAAGCCATCGTCACCTTGACCGACGATAGTAAAGCAATCGAATTCTTCGATAGCTTGGCATAAGGAGAGTAAACAATATGGCTATTAAGAAATATAAACCGACATCTCCTGCACGCCGTTTTATGACGGTATCCGCTTACGAAGAGATTACCAGCACGACTCCCGAGCGTTCCCTTTTGGTTTCGCTTAACAAGAGCGGCGGTAGAAACTCGATGGGCAGAATCACCGTTCGTCACATCGGCGGAGGCAATAGAAACAAATATCGTATCATCGACTACAAGCGCAACAAAGACGGTATCCCCGCAAAGGTTGCTACAATCGAATACGACCCCAATCGTTCTGCAAACATTGCTCTTCTTCACTATGCAGACGGCACGAAGAAATATATTCTCGCTCCTTTGGGCTTGAACGTAGGCGACGTGCTTGAGAGCGGCGAACACGCCGACATTAAGGTCGGAAACGCACTCCCTCTCTCCGCTATCCCCGTAGGTACGATGATTCACAACATCGAGCTTCAACCGGGCAACGGCGGTATCATCGCAAGAGCAGCCGGCAACGCGGCACAGCTCATGGCGAAAGAAGGCAAATATGCAATCGTTCGTATGCCGAGCGGTGAAATGAGATACATCCTCATCAACTGCAGAGCGACTATCGGTCAGGTCGGCAACATCGACCACGAAATCGTTCGCGTCGGTAAAGCAGGTAAGACTCGCCACATGGGCGTTCGTCCTACCGTTCGCGGTGTCGTCATGAACCCGAACGATCACCCGCACGGCGGTGGCGAAGGCAAATCTCCTGTCGGTA
>CAZUZK010000108.1:0-2324 GCA_964624745.1 uncultured Bacteroides sp.
GCGAGATGCCGTCACCCGACTGGGGCTTGACCCCTTCGACCTTTCCGGCGAAACGCACCGCATGCACGCTCTGCAGTTGGCTGATCCCCGTGCTGCCGAAGTCTTCGATCCCAAAGCATGGGAACGGATTAAAGCCCGCACCGCCGAAATCAAAATTGATGTCAAGCCGGATGTTCCCTCGACGCTTCAAGCAACATTGCGTCCCTACCAGATAGAGGGTTTCCACTTCTTGGCATATCTTGCCGTAAACGGATTCGGCGGCATTCTGGCAGACGACATGGGCTTGGGTAAAACAATTCAGTCCATTACATACATCCTGTGGTTGCGAGAAGAATACATTCGCAACAATTCATCGGGCGGGCGACGCAAAGTGCAAATCCCGCCGGTGTTGATCGTTTGTCCGAAGTCCGTGCTTGACGTATGGGCGGGAGAAACGGAAAAATTCGCTCCCGGAGTACGAGTTCTCGTCATTCGCAACAAAGAACAGGCTCAACCCGATGTCATCACGAAAGAATATGACATGGTGGTTGTCAACTACGCGCAACTGCGCGTCTGCGGAGAACAGCTTAACCAGATCAAGTGGCTGACTGTTATCCTCGATGAAGGTCAGCAAATCAAAAACCCGGATTCCAAAGCAGCCAAGGCAGCCCGAGAAATCGTGGCCACCAACCGCCTTGTTCTCTCCGGCACACCGATCGAAAACCGTCTGCTCGACATGTGGTCTCTGATGGCTTTTGCCATGCCGGGCGTTCTCGGCTCTCGCGCCTACTTCAAAAAACGCTTTGACAAGCGCAAAGACGCCCAGAGCCAAAACCGCCTTGCTGCTCGCCTCAAACCCTTCTTGTTGCGCCGCACCAAAGCTCAGGTGGCAAAAGACTTACCGCCCCGCACAGAAGAAGAAGTCTACGCCAAGATGGAAGGATTGCAACATCAACTCTACAAAGCTGAACTGCGCCGTATCCAAAAGGCTTTGCTCGGTGTTGATTCCGATGAATCTGTAAAGAAAAACAGCTTCGCTATTTTGCAGGGCTTAATGCGACTGCGACAAATATGCTGTCACCCCGCCCTTGTCGACCCAAAATACGCCAAGGAAGAGAGTGCGAAACTCAACGCCCTTTTCTATTTACTCGACCAGTTGCGCGATGAAGGTCACAAGGTACTTGTCTTCTCACAATTCGTTTCGATGCTTGAAATTATCAAAGCCCGTCTCGAATCCGAATCTCGCCCCTACAATTACCTGACGGGGCAAACAAAAGATCGCAAGAGCGAAATCGAAAAATTCCAAATCACCAAAGAACCGTCCGTTTTCCTACTTTCCCTCAAAGCAGGTGGCGCGGGTCTGAACCTCACCTCGGCTTCTTACGTTGTTCTTTATGACCCGTGGTGGAACCCTGCTGTCGAGAGCCAAGCTATCGACCGTACCCACCGAATCGGGCAAAAGAACAAAGTTATTGCCTATCGATTGCTCACCCGCGATTCCGTTGAAGAAAAGATTCGCGTTCTTCAACACCAGAAGAACCAACTCGTCACAAACGTCCTTGGAGATGAAGGTTTTGCATCAAGTCTCGACTTGAACGACTTGCAATTCATTCTTTCACACGCAGATGACGAACCGGACGACCAGCCGACAGATATTTGACGGCACCGTGTATCGCCAAAATGTTCTTTTCGGAAGACGCTTCCTTTCACGGGGAAGCGTCTTTTCTTCTTCAATCGGCACCATCTTGGCAAAAATTCTATCAACATCCCTCCTTTCTCCAAACGAGCGTTTGAACGAACCGCTCAACGCATCACAATCTTTTCGACATTCGCTCGCATAAAAAACAGTGATTTTTCATTCAAAATAAAACAGAAAAGTCTTGCTTTGTTTCACATTTCCGATATGCTGATTGCCCGTTTTTCCTGTCCGATGAGAAATGGTGCCCCGTATGCTCATCGGATGAGGGGCCAAGAAGGAAAAACCCAACAATCAAAATAAACCAAATTAATGAGTAAAGAAGAATTGGAAGCTTTGATCGACAGCAAGCTTCCGACCTATCACAAGGGCGATATCGTCAACGGTACAATCCTTGAAATCCGTCCGCAAGTTGTCCTTGTGGACATCGGCTACAAATCCGAAGGTGTCATTCCCCGTTCGGAATTTGAAGACGAAGAAATCGAAGTGGGAGACCAAATTGAAGTACTCCTCGAAAGTCTTGAAAACGAAGAAGGGCTTGTCGTTCTTTCCAAGGAAAAAGCAGCTCACAAGCAAAACTGGGACAAGATTGTCGCTGTTTATCGCGAAGGCGGTCTTGTGAAGGGCAAAGTGAAGAGCGTGGTGAAGG
>CAZUZK010000109.1:0-2299 GCA_964624745.1 uncultured Bacteroides sp.
CCGCCGAGCATAAGTTTCTGGATGGGTACAATCCTGCAAATGCAACTGATCTTGCAAGCGACCGGGGACCATGGGCTCTCGGTTATATTGAGTATGGTTACAGCCGAGGATTTATTGGCGGGACTGAAGGCTATGCAGATGGCAGAAGCAACGGAACCCATATCAGCGGCACAGCCAAAAATCCGTCTGCAAAACTGATGATGCTTGACGTTACCCGATCCGACAGTTACGGTCTTCCTTGGTGGCTGTGGTACAGTGGTGCTACATTATTATGGGGAAATATTGAACCGGTACACGGAGGTAATAAAGGAGCCTGCAATGTAGTCTGGCTTGATGGGCACGTCAGTACAGTGGATAAGGTAAGATCAAAATTCATAGGCAATAATGCCTGGGAATATCAGAATCCAGAAACAAGGAGTATGTAAATATGGCACACATGAAATTGTTCTTCTCACTTATGCTTGGAACATGGTGTCTCTGTATATCGGCAGTCAACGTGAAAGACTTTGGGGCGAAAGGAGACGGAGTTTCCGATGACACTGTTGCAATCAGGAAAGCCGTTGCCGCCGCCTTCCGTACAGAGACATTTTATCTGGCTGGTTATGTCAAGGATCTATGGAATGGTCACGGAGGGCATGGGGGGTATGGGGAAGTCTTTTTTCCTGCCGGAGAATATAAAGTTTCCGATACTGTTTTCGTCAATGGAAGAAAGATAGCATTTCGGGGAGAGAAAGGAAGCACTGTCAAACAGATAAATCCGGAACGTGATATTTTTTACTTCCATGGGATTTTCCGACTGGATTTTCAGAACCTGAAACTGACAGGTGGAAAAATTCAATTGAATCTCTGGACCAACAATAACGATATGACAATGATTACGGTCCGTGACTGTATCTTTTCCTCTGCGGGAGATGTTGCCGTCTTTTCTAAGAACTTCCAACTTGCCCCTTACGTTCCCGTGGACGGGAAAAATGGAAACAATTTTATAAAAAATGATAACTCAAATGCAGGCGGGATTCCGAACTCAACTCTTCTGGGAATTCAACATTGCCGTTTTGAGAACTGCAACCGTGTATTGTCCTGCAATGCCGACGGGGGATATTTTGCCAATTCCACGGTAACGGGAAATTCAGGGAATATACCATTCGAACTTGCCGGTAATTTTCTGATGCATCATGCGCAACTGCGGAACAATGCAATACTGACGGGATGGATCACCGTTCCGCATGGCCAGCTTTGCATCCGGAATTGTAATTTTTCTGCTGCTGAAACGTTGGTATATACTTCACAGAAACAGGGATATGCAGGAACCGCTTTACGGATTCTTGATTCCAATGTGGATTGCACAAAGTCAATTGTCACTGTTGCCGAGGGAACGATGCCGAATATCTTGACTGTTTCCGGTGTTATACGGAAATCCAAAGGTCAGATACCTGCTGTGAAATGGGAAAAAATCCCGTCAGACAAGGATATGCAGGAATCAATCCGTTATTACGGCTTCAAGGAGCGCCCGATCACAACACAGTATAAAATCAACATTTCGAGAAACTCTTCCAATATTTCAGGTAAACTTCCACAGAATTTTGAAAAATTCCGCAATATGGGAATTCCTGATGAACTGTGCAGAAAGTATTCAGTATGCCCGCTGAATCTAAAACTGCCGGACTTTGAAAACACTATCCGAATCCACAATGCCCCGGGAGCAGATGTAACAGCACTTCTGGAAAATGCTTTTTCACAAGCGAAGAAGTCAGGCAAGGCGTCTCGAATTATTCTGAACGGCGGAACTGCATTACTGAATAAGACTTTGGCAATACCCTCTGGTACCGCGCTCTCAGCAGAAGGTATGTTGCTCTTGGTTTATCAAGGAAAAGATAAGACTCTTTTCACGGCAGAAAAAAATAATCTGTTCCAAAACATCGCCTTTGCGGGGGGTGTTAATGCAGTAAGAACCCAACTTGGAAATTGTCTTTTTGATAACTGCGGTTTCTTCGACCAAAGCTCCTATGCGGTAATTGCAAAAGCTGGCGGAGTAAAAATTAACCGAAGTATTTTCTTTACGAACGGAGGACTCAAATGGAGAAGCGGAGGTTTCAGAAAACTGGGTTTGTAATTCGCCTCTTATGGATAACACCGGATTTTTTGTGAATTATGGAAAAATGTTTGCCGGCATGAATCTTTTCGTTCCGATTCTGCCGAGAACAGAAATCGAAGACGGACGCAAGGCAATAAAAGAAAAAGCTGCAAGGTAGTGTCAAACTCGATATGAAAGAATATGAAAGAAATGACGGAGGTAAGT
>CAZUZK010000110.1:0-2192 GCA_964624745.1 uncultured Bacteroides sp.
TTTATTCGCGGAAGTATGCGCGGGGAGTGGTGGATTTTCTTGCGGCGGGACGGATCGCGGGACGGTATGTGATGTCTGTGGGAGATTTGACCGCGGGGTTGTCCGTGATTACACTCGTCGCGGGGGCGGAGAAGTATTACCAGACCGGGTTCGCGGTGAGTTTCTGGGGGGCGATTACGGCTCCCGTCGGCGTATTCATGGCATTGACCGGATATTGTCTGTACCGCTGGCGCGAAACACGGTGTCTCTCCATGGGGCAGTTCCTCGAACTGCGTTACGGGAGCAAGTTTTTCCGTGTTTTCTGTGCGGTTCTGCGCACGGTTGCGGAGATGGTCACAAACGCCATCGGTCCTGCGATTGCAACCAATTTTTTCATCTACTACCTCGGGCTTCCGCACCGGATCACGATCATGGGGATCAATCTGCCGTGTTACGTAATCATCGTGACGCTCTGCCTGTGCCTTGCGATGGTGTTCATCTGGCCGAGCGGGCGCATTTCTCTTCTGATCACGGACTGTTTCCAGGGACTTCTCAGCTACCCGATTTTCGTGGTCATCGTGGGCTACATCATCCTGAATTTTTCGTGGACGAACGACATTGCGCCGGTCATGTGGAACCGTGTTCCGGGGCAGAGTTTCATGAATCCGTATGACATCTCGCAGCTTCGCGATTTCAATATTTTCGCATTGATCGTGACTCTGCTCGGTTCCGTCCTGAACCGTGCGGGCTGGATCGGGAACGATACCAGCGGGACCGGCAGGACGCCTCATGAACAGAAGATGGCGGGCGTGCTCGGAGCCTGGAAGAATGGTTTTTCCTATATGATGATCCTGCTGCTGGCGATCGTGGTGATCGTGTTCATGACAAGTCCGCATTTCATGCATTCCGGCAATAAATTCAAGGTCACCAGCACGGAGATCCGGCAGGAGCTCTCCGCGAAGATTCTGGACAGCGTCATTCCCGATCAGACGGTCAGAACGAAGGTCATGGATGAGATTCACCGGATTCCGGAAACCTTCACGGAAAAGGAGTGGGAACAGCCGCTTTCCCAGCAGAAAAATCCTGATACGCCTTATTTCAGCGCGGTGCGGAACACGCTCGGAGACACGCCCGAGGCGCGCTACCAGTTCCAGAAATACCGTTCGCTTTACCAGCAGATGATGATGCCGTCCGTGGTCAGCAAAATCTTCCCCGTGGGAATGCTCGGGCTGTTCTGCCTCCTGATGGTCATGCTGCTGATCTCCACGGACGACAGCCGCATTTTCAACGCCTCCTCGACGCTGATGCAGGACGTGATCCTGCCGATGTTCAAAGGGCATCTGGACCAGAAAAAACATCTGCTTCTCCTGCGCCTGACGAGCGTCGGCGTGGCGGTCTTTTTCCTGATCGTGTCGGTTTTCTTCGCTCAGCTGGACTACATCAACATGTTCACGACGATCATGTGCGCGGTATGGCTCGGCGGCGCGGGCCCGATCATGGTCTTCGGACTTTACAGCCGTTTCGGAAACCTGACCGGCGCATGGTGCGCGATTATTTTCGGGTCCGGCACTTCTCTGCTCGGACTGATTTTCCAGCGCAACTGGGCGCAAAGCATCTATCCCATGCTGGAACGGCTCGGCATGGTGGAATCGCTGAACTCCTTCCTCGAAACGGTCTCCGCGCCGTTCAATCCGTGGACTGCCTGGAGCATGGACCCGGTGAAATTTCCGATCAATTCGTTTGAAATTTATTTCATATCCATGATCCTCTCCGTCGGAGGCTACATCGTCGGCTCGTACCTCACCTACAAGCCTTACGATCTTGACAAACTTCTGCATCGCGGCATCTATGCGGACGCTCCCGAACCGCCGAAAGAACGCTGGACGCTCCGGAATGTCTTCAGCAGAATCATCGGGATCACGCAGGAATATACGCTCGGAGACAAAATCATCGCCTATTCGGTCTTCGGCTATTCGATCGTCTACCAGATCGGGATCGTCTTTATTTCGATCGTGGTCTGGAACGCAATCTACCCGTGGCCGCACGAGTGGTGGACGATCAAGTTTTTCATTACGTCACTGGTCATTCCCGGCATCGTGGGAGTCATTTCGACGGTCTGGTTCCTGATCGGCGGCATCCGTGACGCCCGTCAGCTCTTCATCGATCTCGAAAAACGTGTCGAAGACCCCGACGACAACGGACAGATACTGAAT
>CAZUZK010000111.1:0-2177 GCA_964624745.1 uncultured Bacteroides sp.
TTGGATCAGCATATTAAAACTGGAAGTTGTTTGTATTTGTTGACTTGGAATATACAAATATTTCCAAATTTTTAATCCGTGACCTTCGCAATAAACATTGCTGAGAGTAGGGTTCTCCACAAGAATCCTTGGTTCAACCTTTATTTCGTCATTCTTTCCAACCCATGTTAATTCTAGTTTATTTATCATCTTTATTATCCTCCGAGTGCAATTCTTTATCATCAGTTGTATCCCATAAATTATTTAGTCCTAATAAAAATGGATGCATCTTGTATGATGATAATTGTGTGGGGACTAACATTTTTGTTAAGACACTCAATCTATCAAGCGTTTCTTGACTAATTGGAGATTGAACTGCACTTATTATTTTGGGAAATGTTGATGCAAAATTATTAATTCTTGCACCCCTTTCAAATATGCTGCTTAAATATGCGCTATTGTTAGAAATTTTTGCAATATTATTATCGCTATCTTCAATTACGATTTTCTTTTTCAATTGTTTTTCTATGTCTTTTATGGCCTCTTTGATATCTTTCTTAGCAACTAAAAAACGGTCGTAGCTCATGATATGAAAATGCATAACATCATTTCTATATCCTCGGACCTTAACAAAATATTCAGGAAGTAGGCTATCGCTACATGCATCCGCAAAAAAAGCTTCCCATATAGATTTTTTATTAGAGCTACTAATAAATTCAATCAATTTGTCCCGTGAAGCAATCTTTGCAGTATCGTTCTTTTTTAATTGGTTAATTTCTCCGACAAGTTCATCATTTGAGAACAAAAAGTTTTCTATTGTGTTTAAATCCGATTGCTCCAAATAAGAATTGATATCTCCTGGCTTATAGTTTTCATCTTTCCCAATTGCTTTACCTATACGACTTCTTGCTTGTTTGTCCACATTAAATAATGCAACTGTTATAAGTTTACGAAGTTTTGTCTCAAACTCAACTAATAGCGGATAGAGTTCAGTTTCAAAACAATTGGATGCTTCGTTTATAACCATTTCGTATTTGACCGAATTTGAACCCAGTACTTGTAAAACCTCTTCATTATATAAAGACAATGCTTTTGCTGCGGCCAAACCATCCTCAGAACATTTTATCTGCAAAAGAAAAAGATTATCTCTAAAAGAATAACTGCGTTTCGACAATTTTATCTCTTTAGAAAACAAATCAACATCTGGCAAAACGGATTTATATTTATTATCAACAATTAAATATTCGATAACCACAATTTTACTCCTCTATAAGTTCCATTATGTCGTCAAACGTACAATTTAACGCTTTACAAATTTTAGCAAGCGTTTCTGCATTCACGTTTTCGTTGTGATTTAGTTTGTTTAGCGTGTAGGGACTTAAACCTGCCAATTTAATCATCTCGTACTTGCCCATATCTTTATCTATGAGAAGTTTCCACAATTTTTTGTAACTAATCATAAAAGCCTCGCTATTAAAGTTTTAATTATTATATCACAAAAACAAAAAGAAATCAATAGCGAAAACAAGGATATCAGTAACTATTTGCATAAGCAAACATACCGATACTCACGCAAAAAATGCAACAAAACCACCAACACGGACAGAAAACCCGATTTTATCCGCTTCATTTTTCCCCTTCAAACACAAAAAACAGCAGTTGCGGGGACTGCTGTTTGGTAGTGCCGTGGGATTGCGGCATCATGTTGGTTGCGACTTGGTGATTACACTTCGACGTGCACTAGTATGATGCAGTGTTGTCGCGTGCCGCACAACTTTGTGGTGTCACACTACTGTGCACTGCATATATTTGTGATATGCTTCGGCGTGCACCACAAGGTAATGCAACAAAGCCTTATACTATCACGAAACAGAACCACCACGGCTTTGAGTGTGCACCACAAGGCCTTGGCCCGATTACTTTGCGGCACAACACCATTTCATCATAGATGCACTACGCCGTGCGCCGCATGACTGTGCATCCATATATCCGCAAATGCACTTCGGCGCGCGCCTTTGTAGTGTTACGTCACATTGTGGCATCACCTTCGACGGCGAAACAGTTGCCCTGTTCCGCGACTGCGAATGGGTTATTTGAAAAAAATTGAACAAATAGAATTCCCCCAACCGCAAAAGCTAACACTTTTGCGGTTGGGGGGGGATTGTAAGTTTGGATAAAGTGAGAGGTTGTTCGGGTGC
>CAZUZK010000112.1:0-2177 GCA_964624745.1 uncultured Bacteroides sp.
CCTTTAATTTTTGCGCTACCTCTTTTTGTGTCTTGCCGCTGATACTGCGCTGGATCTGTTTGCCCGTTCCCGGATCTCTGCCGACGGTGTAACGAGCTTCCCAAAATTCATAGGGCTTGCCGTTGCGCGTAACGGTTTTCTTCCTGATCGTTCCCGTACCCTGAGCGGCGCGGGTGTTTTTATTTCTCGGCATTCTGATTTCCTCCCCCGTTTATTTGAAAATACGAATATACAAAATCCGTAAGTTTTTTTTGGATCATAAAGGCATAAAACTCTGATATTGTCCCTTTTTCTGCATAAACTTCCAGCTTCCCGTTGGGCACCACTTTATTATACGGCTCTTCGGATTTAATGTCATCGATGCGCCAAAAATCATATCCCGCATGAAGCAAATCAGGAAACAATTCCTCATCTTCTATCATTTTCGAAATAACATCCATAGCAAAATATCCAAACCCGCTTCGCTTCCACGCAAGAATTCTTTGAATTGCATTTTCTGACAAACCCGTTTTGTTACAAATATCCGTTAATTCTCTTGTTTTGCAGTCATATTCGCATAGCAGGTAACCGAGCTCGCAGTTAAAAAAATTGCATAACAAAAGAAGATCCCTTATTGACGGCGCACTCGCACGAGCGTTTTCCCATTTTATGATAGTCGACCTTGATACATTTATCGCCTCCGCCAGCTCCTCTTGTGTCATATCTATATTCTCACGTTCGAATTTTATCCTTGCTCCGATCTTTTCCCAATCGTAGTTTATTTTCCTGAGATTATATCTTTCTTTCGATTTTTTATTTTTGTTCTTTTCTTTTCCCATTTTACACCTCTTGTATTGTTTATAAATTGCAACATTTTATAAAAGCGCCAGCTCTCGATGTTAATTTTTGTTTATTTACAGCGACATTTATTTGCGCTATAATTATAGCACCAAGAACGACAATTGTCAAGAAAAGAGGAGAAAAAGGAATGGAAAATCTTGAAATTCGCCAAAAAGCAAAAAAAGCAAGGGTAAATTTGTGGGAAGTCGCGGAAATCTATGGAATTAGCGATACCAATTTTTCGAAGAAGCTCCGCCGCGAGCTTCCCAATGCAGAAAAGGCAAAGATCCTCGATATTATCGAGCAGATCAAAGCCCAAAAACAGACTACGACGGAATAACTCTTATTTTTTTTACAGAGTGGTTGCCAATCGGCTATCATAAACGAAGATAACGGAAAAAGGAGGCAAGATGATGAATACCCAAACAGTCGAAAAAATGACACTAACACCCGATGAAGCCGCAAGGCAACTCGGTATTTCGAAGCCAACGATGTACACACTTTGCGGTAGAAAAGATTTCCCAACCGTGAAAATCGGCAGAAAAATTATTATACCTTTCACGAGCTTGGAAAAATGGCTTGAAGATCAGGCAAATGCTGGGAGGGATGCGTGATGGAACACTTTGCAATTTTTGAAATGCTCCCGGAAGGGTGCGAGAATGCAATATCAAGACGTAACTTGATGACCACTTTGGGAATGTCGGATCGCTCCCTGCGGTTAGCCATCACGACGGAACGTAGAGCGGGAGCCCTGATCCTAAGCTCGACGGCGGTTGACGGCGGCGGATATTACCGCCCGGCCAATCCCGAAGAGATAGCGCGGTTCGTTTCCTCAATGGAGCGAAGAGCCAAATCCACCTTTGCGGCGGTAACCGAAGCCCGAAAGGCATTGAGGGAGCTTGAAGAAAAGGAGGGAACTAATAATGAGTAATACAAAAAAGAGTTTTCTTGTCTATTATGACTTGGAAGATCAGGTCGCAGAATTTACTGACGAACAGGTCGGAAAATTGTTTCGTGCTATGCTCGCGTATGCGCGAAGATCTGAAGAAACCGAAATACAAGATAGCGAAGTTAGAGCTGCCTTCCGTTTTGTTAAAGTCTCTATGCGGGAGGACAAAGAAAAATACGAAAAGAAATGCCAAATAAATAAGGATAATTCTTACAAAGGCGGCAGACCTTCAAGAGCCGAATAAGAAAAGCGAACGGTCGGGCATTCCTGCGGACAGTCCACGGGACATTCCACCGGACATTCCACGGGACATTCCACCGGACATTCCACCGGACATTCCACCGGACATTCCACGGGACAGTCCATAGGACAGTCCCGTGGAAAATCCGCGGAAAATCCAATGTAACCG
>CAZUZK010000113.1:0-2153 GCA_964624745.1 uncultured Bacteroides sp.
TAATGGATGACAAGTCCGCAAAAAATTGCAATAATGATTTCTGGGATTGCGATTTTAAAGGAATATGGTTCTTCTCGTTTCTTACCTGCCAGTGTATTGGTAACGCCACCAAAACCAGCAAGTGTAATTACAGGAATCAGCTCCTTAATGATATCAACAATCTTACTTGTAATATCGGATAAAATCACAGTGCTCTCTCTTTCTGCAAAATCAATTTTGCATAATTATATGCATGTCCAATCAATCCATGATTTTCAGACCAATTTAACAGACTTGATTTGTAGGGGGGCGGTTGAATGATTGTCACATTCGATAATTCACCCCATCCTTCTTCGTAAATTTGGGTCGTTTCACGGTCCATCGTATTGGAAAATGCTCGAAGTGCTCTGCCAACAAGATTTTTCGGTATTTTTTCATCCAAATCATCATTGCAGAGAAGCAAATAAATATGATCGTAATTGGAGATTTCTGTAATCTTCGGTGTCGGAATCATGTTTTTGACTCCACCATCAACAAAAAACTCACTGCCGATCATAACCGGCTTGAATACTTCAGGTATTGCCGCTGATGCCATAACCGTTGCAGGTGTGGCGTTAATCATAAATGATTTATAATCCCGAAGCCGTGTCACTGCAACGCGGACAATTTCGCTGGCACGTTCGATCATGTTTTCTTTCAAGATATCAGACATGCCAGAAGCATCAAACAGATGATCGACCGTAAAACCGAACATCCGCTTGACCTGACACCAGCGACAAAGCTGAAACAGTTTTTCCACTGGTGTTTGCCGGATCAATTCCTGAAGGTCTGAACCGGAGAGCCCAGAGGCATGAAGCGCAGCGACCGCTGCTCCAGCACTGGAACCACGATATTCATTGATCTGAATTCCGGCTTCATCCATTGCTGTCAGTATTCCTGCGGCACATTCAATCTGGCGACATCCGCCTCCATTGATTACTGCAAGTGTCTTCATGCCTCATCTCCCTTTATGCCGATGTTACTTCCTGCCAGCAAAGCGGCTTGACATAAACACCATCCGGTTTGACCTCAAGCTGGTTGCCTTCTTCGGCAGAGACATTGAGATCGGCACTGATCTTGTAGTCGCTGACCGTAATTTTGATCGCAGCTTTGCCTGCGTTGTTGGCTTCGTATGTATCGACAAAGTCATTCAGGCTGACATAAAACTTGTCACCGTTTGCCATTGTAAAGAGGATACCTACATCGCCTTCGGCGATATCATCAAAGACTCCGTTTCCAGCTTCTTCCGCAGTCACAATATGCCGTGCAGGATTGGAAAGATAGTTATCTGCTCCATTAAGCGAGATAAATAATGTTCCATTCCATATTTTCTGCGTGCCTGCTGCATCAATATAGATAAAACCTCTTTCGCCGGTTTCCGGGAAACTTTCAACCAATTTCACGGGAAATGAACACGGAATATTTCCTTTATAAATAGTGATTGTTGTTTCATCTGCTTCCGTGACAAAGTAGATGGCATTGTTGTTTTTTTCTGCAAGGGCATTGAATTGAGCTCTTGTTGCAGTAAAAAATTCGACTTTTTGATTTGTTTCAGACATAATGTCTCCTCCTTATTTTTTTTATGACAGGGTCTGCCATGTGTTTTCTGAACTACCGGCTTCATTGGTTCCGAAATAATTCAAAAGAATTCTTACGGTAGATTGTTCTGCCGTGCAATTCTGAATTGCCATACCGATAATGATTCCAGTTTTTTTTGCTGTTTTGCTCACAGAATCCCAATATACATTCATCCCTGGGAGAAATGATGCATCCTGATCTTTAACCACATCGAAAATTCCCTCAATTGAAAGAGCTCCAATCGTTCCGGACGGTACCGCTATTTTGGTAATGCCGATCAGATCTCCAAGTTTGACGATTTCACCGGCATCAATATTTCGGTTTGGAATAAAATCGATGGTATCCGGACGCTGCACATACTTTGCCACATTCATTTTCTGTTCTCCTGTTAAATAATTATTTTATTGCACCTGTTCGACTCAGAAAACTTTGATAATCAAGCAGGTTGTTCAAATGCTGAAAATATGGATCACATTGGCGCCATATTCTGTGTGCATCCATTTCGATGGTGAATTCCCGAATCAAAGGAAGTGCACATATTGTATAAAGAATTGCCC
>CAZUZK010000114.1:0-2101 GCA_964624745.1 uncultured Bacteroides sp.
TGCTGTGACGGCTGCTCATGTCAGTCATGATCTGATCGATCTTTTGCAATATCGCTTCTTTACAGCCAAGCTGTTTCTCTTTGTCGGTCATGATAGGATGTCCCTGATATTGCTCCTCGTAGGTGATTCTTTCATTTCTCATGATACTGTCTTTCTCTTGCTTACTGTTTATTCTGTTCTCTATTATTGAGGGATGAGCCCCCTGTGATGTCTAAAGCCCTCACCGGGGGCTCATATAGGTACTACCAATTAACCTGTTTTTGATAGCGTGAAATATGTCTGCTGACGCAGAGACTTTTGAACCACGATCTCCTGTACAGCGTAGATGTTACTTTGACCGGATTATTCCCCACATAGGATATAGGAAGCAGCAAATAAAAAAAATAATACGCATGGAGCATTACATGTGCGAGCGAATGAACGCTTCCACAGAAAGGAAATGAGCCATGGAATTAAATGCAGAACAACAGCAGGCCTTAGAACTCATGAAATCAGGACAGAATGTCTTCCTGCGTGGTGACGCGGGAACCGGAAAGACAGTCGTCATCAACCGCTTCATCGACAGCGATCCGGACCGCATCGTCAGCCTTGCCCCTACAGGGCTGGCGGCAAGCAATCTGAAAAATGGAGGAATGACGATACACCGCTTCCTCGGGGCGTTATCGCAAGACTGGGCACAAGCCCCGGAGAGGGTTCGGGAATACCTACGCTCTCTTCGCAGTCTGATCATCGAAGAAATCAGCATGGTCCGCAGTGATCTTTTCAGCCGACTTGATCACGATCTGCGTATTTACACCGGACGGGATCAACCGTTCGGAGGGATTCCGCTTGTCGTGGTTGGAGATTTTTACCAGTTGCCTCCGGTTGTGAAGAGTGAGGCTGAACAAGAGTTCTTGGAAAAGAACATAAATGGCATTTTCGCCTTTAACGCACTGGCATGGAAGTCTGCTGAGTTTCAGAACGCGGAATTGAAAACACCGCATCGGCAGACTGATCAGGAGTTCCTGAATCTGCTACGCACAGTTCGTACCGGAGCGGATGGGCTTGAGGAACAGCTGCGGCGACTTGACTCTCGGATTCAACGTCAACCTCCTCCGTTGTCGCGATCTCTTTGCTGCTACCGCAGGCAGGCGGATTGGATTAATTATCTGCATGTGGAAAGGTTGCTGGCTCCCGGAGGTCACTACACGGGGAAGTGCAGCGGGTGTTATCCTGAGTCTGAATGGCCCGCCCCGAAACATTTGAAAGTAAAGGCTGGAATGCTTGCACTCCTCACTGCCAATGACCCCGATGGCAGTTACGCCAATGGCGATATCGGAGAAGTATTGGTATGCTGGGACAATTCCATCTGGATTCAGCTCCTGCGCGGTCCTGGGATCGCAGTCTACCGGCATACGTGGCAAAATTATGATTACCGCATTGTAACTCAACCGGATGGAAGTTCAAAATTAGAATCCCACGTCATCGGTCGCTTTACGCAGTTTCCAGTACTGCCCGCCTACGCGATGACCATCCACAAGGCGCAAGGACAAACCCTGGATCAGGTGCATCTCGAACTGGGAACGCGACCATGCTTCGCATCCGGACAGCTTTACACCGCTTTATCACGAGTTCGCGGTCTCGAAGACCTGACCCTAAACCGTCCCCTGCAAGTCGCAGATGTGGTCGTTGACGAGCAGGTACAGTGGTTCTATAAAAGACTCGGAGACTGATCAGAAGGACGATATTCGTATTCAACTATTCGGGGAGCACATATCGGAGTATCGTTTTTATACGGTACTCCAATTTACAGCTTAAGATTGCCACTTTGAGCCCAATTATAAAGTATTTCATTTCGCCATCCTGTGCCAAAAAACTTACAGGAGGCGAAAATGAATGACATTCAAATTTCCATGCAGACCGTTCGCTATTTTAAGCGTATCATGCGTCCGATCGCAGAAGACGGAATCATTCCGCTGCCGGAATATCACGAAGCCATCAGTCAGCTGACAAGTCTGGCCGAACACGGAACTTTGAAACCGATCATAGTTCCAAAACTGATCGACCAGCGGGAGGCCGCTGACATGCTCGGCATCAGTCACAGCAATTTCAAGAAGCTGGA
>CAZUZK010000115.1:0-2093 GCA_964624745.1 uncultured Bacteroides sp.
CCATAATCCTCTCCTCCCAATAATTAGTTGTTATTTGAGTTGAAAAGGGTAGAGAAGAGGTAAAGAGTTTTTACGAGAATGTGGTCGTTTTTGTTTGACTATACAAATCGTATTCAATATAATATGGTACGAAATCGGACTAAACGGCGGTAAATTATGGATTATTGCAAACAATATAAGGCACTGTATTGGGAATCCGAGGAGATTTTCAACAATATTATGGAGTCCTCGGGGCTTTCTTCAAGCGAATATATGACAATGCTTTGTATTTCGGACGGGATAGATACGCAAAAGGAGATATGCAAGGGGCTGTATCTGCCAAAGCAGACGGTGCATTCTGCAATAAAGAAGCTTGTTGCGCGCGGTTACGTTGTGGTTTCCGAGACAAAATCCGCCAACAAAACAAAGCAAATAATAATGACAGAAGCGGGGCGGGCGGCATATGACAGGTTGGTTTCGCCGACGGCGCGCATAGACAACGAAGCGTTTGCCGAGCTGGCGCAAGACGAGCAAAAGGAGCTTGTGCGTATTGTGACAAAGTACAATTACTTTTTGCGCCTGAAAGCGGACGAATATCTTTCCTGCAAAAAACAAAACGAACGTTAAATAAAAACGAAAAACGATAGACGAATAGGAAAAGACGAATAGGAAATATGGCAGTACATCTTGACGAACATTTTACATATAAGAAGATATTAAAAGCGGTGCTTGCGCCCGTATTTATGATGGTATTTACGTCGATTTATAGCATTGTTGACGGCGTATTTGTATCTAATTTCGTAAACAAAACGGCATTTGCCGCGCTCAATTTGATTTCGCCCGTTATCATGATAATCGGCGCGCTCGGCTTTATGATGGGTGCAGGCGGTTCGGCGCTTGTCGGCAAAAAGCTCGGAGAGGGCGACCATGACGGCGCAAACAAGATTTTTTCGGGAATCGTGTATTTCACCGTTATTCTCGGCGTCGTGGTGACGCTTTGCGTTATCTTTTTTATTGAGCCGATAGCAAAGCTTTTGGGAGCGACGGGGGAGCACGCCGAAATGCTCCCGTATTGCGTAACCTACGGAAGGATAATTATAGCGGCAGAGGCTGCGTTTATGCTGCAGAATCTGTTTCAAACGTTCTTTATTGTCGCAGAAAAACCGGGCATAGGCTTTTTAGTTACGGCAATCGCAGGCGTAACGAATATGATTTTGGACGCCGCGTTTATCGTGGGCGCGGGAATGGGAATCGCAGGCGCCGCATATGCGACAATAATCGGGCAGGTTGTCGGCGCGGTTATCCCCATAATATATTTTGCGCGTCGCAATTCCGGCATTTTGCATCTTGGCAAGGGAACGTTTGCGCCTCGCGTATTGTTGAAGACGATAACCAACGGCTCGAGCGAGCTGTTGAGCAATATCGCGTCCTCGGTGGTGGGAATCATATACAACGCACAACTCTTGAAATTCGCAGGTGAAAACGGTGTGGACGCATACGGCGTAATCATGTATGCGAGCTTTATATTTGCCGCAATCTTTATCGGCTACACGATAGGAATGTCGCCGATGATAAGCTACAATTACGGCGCGCAGAATTTCGACGAAATGAAAAATCTGCGCAAGAAAAGTATACTTATCAACGTTATAGCAGGCGTATTTATGACAGTATTTTCCGTAGCGTTGGCAAGACCGCTTGCAAGCATATTCGTCGGCTACGACGCAGAGCTTTTGGATATGACGACAACCGCTATGCGCATATATTCCATATCCTTCTTGTTTATGGGCTTCAACATTTTTACGTCGGCGTTTTTCACCGCGCTCAACAACGGACTTGTGTCCGCAATCGTATCGTTTGCAAGAACGCTCGTGTTCCAAATCGGCGCGGTATTGCTCCTTCCGTTGGCAATCGGCTTGAACGGGATATGGTCTGCAATCATAGTCGCGGAGGGGCTTGCCACGGTAATGGATATTATCTTCCTTATCGCATACCGCAAAAAATACAATTATTGATGAAAAAATAATTGACAAACAAAATTGTAAATGCTATTATCTTATAGCATTGCGTGGGGATATAGCTCAGTTGGTAGAGCGCCTGATTTGCATTCAGGAGGT
>CAZUZK010000116.1:0-2068 GCA_964624745.1 uncultured Bacteroides sp.
AGGAGCTCGAGGAAAGAACGGTCGCTTAACACTAAAACGGAAATGATCTAAGGAGGATCAATTACATGAATAATGAAGAAAAGCCTTCTTGCCACGGTGCTGGCGCTGTGCATGATGCTGACGGGGCTTGTAACCAACGTACCGTTGGCGGAGCTGCACGTACATGCCGAGGCGGGGACGGAAGCGACCGGATCGGGCGCCGGCGGCACCGACGGAGGCACCGAGAGCACCACCGACGAAGGGAATAAGGTGCTCTACTGCAAAAATGCGCTTCAAGACAACTATAGATTTGTTATCGTCTGGCAGGAGTCGTCGGTGCAAACGGGCATGGCGATGACCGGTTCGCTTACCGGTGAGCAGATCACTACCACGAGCGATCAGGGTGACGGTAGCTTTTATGACCCCGACGAATCCATCATCTGGAAAGCAACGGTGGTTGATGAGCTTGAACAAACGTTTTCTTTCACCAATAACGGCCAAAAGCTGGGCTTGGATGAAAACGGCAAACTGACGCTTGACGGTACTTATAATAAGTGGATAGCCGTGACTCCCAATGATGAGTCCACGCGTTACACCTACATGAAGAACGCCGAAATCGGTTATTATCTCAAGTGGGATGCCGAAAACACAACGTGGACGACGGCTTCCGAGGTTTCGGAGGGAAGTGAAGCCGCTTTTAACATCGTTTTCTACATCTGCTCCGAAAAAGAGCACGTATGCACCGCGGACAACGGCACGATCACGACGGAGGCGACCTGCACCAAAAACGGCGTAAGGACCTTCTATTGCACGGAATGCGGAAGCAAGGTTTACACAGAAGACATAGCGGCAACGGGACACAGCTACACAGGCAATACCTGCTCCAGATGCGGCAAAGAATGCATCAAGGGGCAGAGGATCAGAGCCCTTGCGAATGGCGATAAAATCTTTATCTACAACTACTCGGCTCACAAAACCTTGACCGACAGCAAGAGCGGCACCTATCAGCTCGCCGGTTCGTCGGTCATCAGCGGCGATGAGTACCTGCGCGTATACCCCGAGACCGCGATCTGGACGGTGGAGGTGGTCGATGCCGAGGCCGGTACCTATCGCTTCATAAGCGCCGACGGCGAGTATCTCAGCGGCAAGAACACCGGCGACATGATCGGCTTTGCCAATGTCGCCGAAGCGACGGAGTATTCCGTTTGGAAGCTGGTGGACGGACAGTATCTGACCAACGCCGAAAGCGGATATTCCATCACATATTCCAACAACCGCTGGACGACCGCCGCGGGCACCGGCAGCGCGTTGTGCTTCTTCCAAACCGGTCTCAGCGCCTATTGCGAGCACCAATGGAATAGCGCGAAAACGACTGCCGCCACCTGCACGACCGACGGCGTGATGACATATACCTGCACGATAACGGGCTGCGACGCAAGCTACACGCAGAGCATCCCCGCCACCGGGCACGAAGCATTGTATACCACCGACGAATGCACGCACAAGGGCACCTGTTCCGTGTGCGAGGCGCCGATCGATGAGCCGCACACATTGGACAGCGACGGCAAGTGCACGGTCTGTGAGGCAACGTTTGCCGCAAGCGTGACGACGTCGGAAGGCGTCCTGACCGGCTACGACAGCGCGGTAGCCGCGCTGAACGCGGTAGAAAAAACCACCGGCTCAACGGTCACGCTGTACGCGGAGGCCGATCTGAGTAGCATGAGCACTTTGCCGGTTGGTATCTATACCCTCGATCTGAACGGACAACGTATGTATGGCGGGCGGAGCGGTATCAGTACGCAGAACGGCGTGACCCTTACCATTATCGACAGCAGCGAGAGCAGAAGCGGCCGTATGGATGCGTTGTATATCCAGAGCGGCATTGTGACGCTTTGCGGCGGCAGCTACAGCGAGATCACCGGAAGCATAGCGAACCGTGTAGGAACCGGCTATGCGGTCAAGCAGGACGGCAACCTCGTCGCGCGTAGCGCGCTGACCGGCAGCTCGTTCAGTAATGTCACGATCGTGCCGTGTACGTCCCACGGCTGGGACAGCACCACCGGCAAATGTAAATACTGCAATACCTTAT
>CAZUZK010000117.1:0-2054 GCA_964624745.1 uncultured Bacteroides sp.
CCCATCTTCGGGAAGGTGTAGATACGCTTTCTGATATCGACAAAGCGCATTGCCATATCCATAAAGTCTACCTCGGGGTGTTCGTACATAACCCACATGATTTTGCCTGCGTCCATTGCGGAGCCGCCGCCGAGAGCGATGATGCAATCGGGCTTGAACGCCGCCATTTGCGCCGCGCCTTCCTTTGCGCACGCAAGCGTCGGATCGGGAGCTACGTCAAAGAACGTGGTGTGCTGTATGCCCATTTCGTCAAGCTTGTCCGTGATGGGCTTGGTGTAACCGTTGTTGTACAAGAAACTGTCTGTGACTATAAACGCTTTCTTTTTGCCCATAACCGACTTCAATTCGGAAAGAGCAACGGGCAAGCAACCCTTTTTCATATATACCTTTTGAGGAACTCTGAACCAAAGCATATTTTCTCTCCTTTGCGCTACTGTCTTGATGTTGATAAGATGCTTAACTCCGACGTTTTCGGATACGGAGTTGCCGCCCCACGAGCCGCAACCGAGGGTGAGGGACGGAGCGAGCTTGAAGTTGTACAAGTCGCCGATACCGCCTTGAGAGGACGGAGTGTTGACCAAAATACGGCAGGTCTTCATACGAGAAGCAAATTCGTCTATCTTGGCTCTTTGCGTAACCGCGTCAAGATAAATGGAGGAGGTGTGTCCGTAACCGCCGTCGGCAACGAGTCTTTCCGCCTTGTCGAACGCGTCTTCGATATTCTTTGCCTTGTACATTGCAAGCACCGGAGAGAGCTTTTCGTGTGCAAATTCCTCGCTCAAATCGACGCTTTCCACTTCACCGATAAGAATCTTTGTGCTTTCGGGAACATCAAAGCCTGCAAGCTTTGCAATAGTAACGGGCTTTTGTCCGACTATCTTTGCGTTGAGCGCGCCGTTGATAAGGATTGTTTTGCGAACCTTGTTGGTTTCTTCGTCGTTGAGGAAATAACAGCCTCTGTCGGCAAATTCCTTTTTCGCCTGTTTGTACACCTTGTCCAAAACGATAACGGATTGCTCGCTTGCGCAAATCATGCCGTTGTCAAACGTCTTGGAGTGGATAATCGAGTTGACGGCAAGCACTACGTCTGCCGAATCGTCTATAATTGCCGGCGTGTTGCCTGCGCCTACGCCGATTGCCGGCTTTCCGCTGGAATAAGCGGCTTTTACCATACCGGGACCGCCCGTTGCCAAAATGACGTCGGCTTCCTTCATAATAAGGTTGGTCATTTCAAGGCTGGGAACGTCAATCCAATCGATGATGTTCTCGGGTGCGCCTGCTTCGACTGCCGCTTCGAGAACGACTTTTGCCGCGGCAATGGTGGATTTTTTCGCTCTGGGGTGCGGACTTATGATAATACCGTTTCTCGTCTTAAGCGAAATGAGCGTCTTGAAAATTGCGGTGGACGTCGGGTTGGTGGTGGGGATAACGGCGGCGACAAGCCCTATAGGCTCTGCAATCTTTATCGTGCCGTACGCCTTGTCCTCTTCGATGATACCGCAGGTCTTCGTATCCTTGTAGGCATTGTAAATGTACTCGGAGGCAAAGTGGTTTTTGATAACCTTGTCCTCGACAATACCCATGCCCGTTTCTTCAACGGCAAGCTTTGCAAGAGGTATTCTCATCTTGTTTGCCGCCGTAGCCGCGGCAAAGAAAATTTTGTCAACCTGCTCTTGCGTGAAAGACGCGTACTCTTTTTGCGCCTTGCGAACTCTTGCAATGGCGTCTTCGAGCTTCTCTACTCCGTCAACAATCACGGTTCTTTCCTTCATTTTGCTAATCTCCTATGCGTTTGTTTTCATTGATTTTTGTCGAACGCATACTCCGCATACCGCCGAGGACACATTCGATAACTATTTATCGATATAATTGTATCTAAATCCGCATAGCGTGTCAAGCGATATACATCTACATTTTATATAAAAAACGCGGTGTTTTCAATATGATTTTTAACAATTATCGCAATTTGTTTTATTTGGCTACAAAATGTACGATTGAGGTTGCAAAGGAATAATAAATTTTCGACAAAAAAATAACGCCTAATATATTATTAG
>CAZUZK010000118.1:0-2027 GCA_964624745.1 uncultured Bacteroides sp.
TCCATATTCACCACCTTTTCTTGTTGGTCGCAAAAAAGACTTGCCGGGGAACCAACGGATTCATTCCGTCCCCGGCAAGTTCTGCCAGCAAGAAAGAGTATTCTGCCGCACAAATAACATGCTTCTAAGATTTACCGTTGACAAGTAGAGCCTTTATGTTGTTTATTTATCAATATCATTGCTTGTAACTTTAGAATTTCAAGTTATATTGTTGATATGTGAAGCCGATATGGTGTGTAACTGTCAACAGAAGGAGCCGGAATCATGAAGATAAAGCGAGACCGTTACCTGAAGAAACTGATCAACAGTCAATGGGACGGACAGGTCAAAGTAATCACGGGGATAAGACGTTGCGGAAAATCATATCTGTTGAGGAATTTGTTCAAAAATTACCTGTCTGAACAAGGAGTGAAAGCAGAACAGATTCTGTCCATTGAACTGGATTTGACCAAGTATATCCGATTCCGAAACCCGCTTGAACTTTCAAGTCATGTCCGGAAATTGGTCGAAGGTAAACCGGAAAAATTTTATTTGTTCATTGATGAGATTCAAATGTCCGACATCGTTCGGAACCCCTACAATCCGGAAGGTAGAAAAATCACGTTCTATGACGCGCTGAATGATCTGAGAGAACTGGAAAATCTTGATGTTTATGTGACCGGAAGCAATTCAAAAATGCTTTCATCCGATATTCTTACGGAATTCCGGGGGAGAAGCGACGAAATTCGCGTGCATCCTTTGAGCTTCGCTGAATTTTACTCGGCGGTCGGAGGCGATAGAAACACGGCTTTTGATACCTATGCCTTTTTCGGCGGTATGCCACTGGTTCTGTCAAAACATGACGATTCCGAAAAAATGAATTATCTGAAATCGTTGTTTTCCCGTGTGTATATCAACGATATCATTGAACGTAAGAAAATTGAATATGCAGATATACTCGGACAGCTCGTTGATCTGCTGTGTTCTTCTATCGGCTCCTTGACCAACCCGACCAAAATTGCAGATACCATTCGATCCAGAGCAAAAGTCAATGTCGCTTCAAATACATTGAAAACATACATTGATCATCTGGAGGATTCTTTCTTGTTTTCGGCAGCGAAGAGATATGATGTCAAGGGAAAATCCTACTTTGATTTTCCCATAAAATATTACAGTGAAGATATTGGGCTGCGCAATGCCAGAATCGGTTTCCGGCAGCAGGAAATGACTCATATCATGGAAAATATCATTTATAATGATTTGATCGTGAGGGGGTTCTCAGTGGACATCGGCGTTGTTTATGCCAGAGAAGTTAATAAAAACGGTCACTCCAACCGGGTACCGAAAGAAATAGATTTCGTCGCTACCCGGGGCGGCAAAAAAACATATATCCAATCCGCTTATGCCATGCCGACGGAAGAAAAAATAGCCAGTGAACTGAAACCGCTTTCCCTGACCGGTGATTCCTTTCCAAAGATTATCATCAGACGGGATGTCGGAAAATCATGGTATGATGACAATGGAATTTTGAATGTCGGTATTATTGATTTTTTACTGGATCAGTCCCTGTTGAATTGAAAGAGGAAAGATTGTTGTTGAAAGGTTGATAACAAAAAAGATGTAGTTGTCAGCATGTGTGATCTGGGGCTATTATGATTTTGCAAAACATAGCCCCGGATAAAGAAATGGATCAATATTTTATACCGTGTGGCGCAACTCCCGGATGATTTGATACGGACATTTGGCACAGTCGAGATTGCAGGTTTTCTGCTTGCGCAACTTACAAACGGATTGCAGAGCATCACGCTTGACCAGAATCGCGTCACTTTTCCTGATCCAGTAGTTGCCGTTGTACCAAGCATTGCGCAACTCGGCGGATGTGGAAAAATAATCGGTTTCCACGCCGCAGTTTTCATAGCGGAAGGCATATTGCTCCATCTGTTCGTTCCAGGGGCATGGACGCTTCAATACGGCGATATGCCCCGCTGATTTACAGGAACGGCACCAGAATGGCGTATCCGAATTATGGAACAGCGACAATTTCGTCG
>CAZUZK010000119.1:0-2027 GCA_964624745.1 uncultured Bacteroides sp.
AATCGTCATATCCACCAACATCAACTGTTGTTTTTCCTTCATCCGTGTTCACCCACCAAACACAAAAGTCTTTATGCTGTATATCTTATCACAGAATGTATACAAAATCAAGAGGGAACGTTCAAAATTATCATGTTGTATAAAAAACTCCCGTTTTTTCCTTGCTTATTGGATAATATTGTGGTATGATAGAATTGCAAACAAATGTGTACCACCCAAGAACATTCATTGAAAGGATGAAAGCAAATGCAGGATTTTTTGTTATCCGTTGTGGTTCCCATGTATTTTGAAGAAGACGTTGTGCGGGAATGTTACAAACGGCTGACGAATGTTTTACATAATCGGTACCGTTATGAGTTGATTTTTGTCAACGACGGCAGTACCGACCGTACATTGCCGTTGCTGGAAGAAATTGCGGCGGCGGACAATCAGGTAAAAGTCATCAGTTTTGCGCGCAATTTCGGGCATCAGGCGGCAGTCACCGCCGGGATACACAAAGCCGCGGGCGACGCGATTGTGATTATCGATGCCGATTTGCAAGACCCGCCGGCACTGTTGCCCGAGATGCTCAAGGCATTGAATGAAGAGGGGTATGACATTGCCGCTTCGCGCCGTTCCACGAGGCAGGGCGAACCCGTGATCCGTTCGTTTTTTGCACGGCGGTTCTATTCGTTCATCAATAAGGTATCCACCACAAAGCTGGTGGACGGTGACCGCGATTTTCGTCTGATGAAACGCCCCGATGTGAATGCCGTTTTGGATTTGGCGGAATACAATCGCTTCAGCAAAGGGATTTTTGAATGGGTGGGTTTTCGCACAAAGTGGTTTTCGTATGAAAACATCGAACGCTCTGCCGGACGAACCAAGTGGCCCTTCTGGAAGCTTTTCAAGTATTCCCTTGAGGGCATTGTGGCGTTTACGACGGCTCCGCTGACTGTGGCGGTGTATACCGGGCTGTTTTTTAGTCTGGTGGCTGCGGGGACGATTCTGGCTCTGGTGGTGCGTTGGTGCATTTATCCCGATGCGGCTGTTTCCGGGTGGACGTCTCTCGTCAGTATCATTGCTTTTTTCGGAGGGCTTCAGCTGACGTGTATCGGCATTCTGGGGCAATATCTGGCCAAAACGTACCTCGAAGTGAAAAATCGCCCGATATACATTATCGGTAAAAAGAGTGCCTAATGGCGCATTTTGTTCGTTATCAGTTGTAAGCTGATAAATTGCGGCGATTTTGGCGTTCGTTTTTGCGCCGGGAAAGTCAATACCTTGCATGTGAGGAGGATTTTAGGCTTGCTTTTTGGGAGAGAAAGTGGCATATCTCCCCAGACTTAAAACTGCATTCCATGCCCAAAGATACCTCCATCCACAAAATTCTCGTTATCGGATCAGGACCCATTGTAATTGGACAGGGGTGTGAGTTTGACTATTCCGGCACACAGGCCTGCAAGGCTCTGCGCGAAGAAGGTTATGAAGTGGTGCTTGTCAATTCCAATCCGGCCACGATCATGACCGACCCCGGCACGGCCCCTCACACATATATTGAGCCCATTACGCCGGAATACGTTGAAAAAATTATTCAAAAGGAAAAGCCCGATGCGCTTTTGCCTACCTTGGGCGGGCAAACCGCGCTCAACTGCGCGATGGAACTCTATCGCAGCGGCGTTTTGGAACGCGAACATGTACGCATGATCGGTGCCAACGCCGAAGCTATCGACAAAGGCGAAGACCGCTTGCGCTTCAAGGAAGCCATGCTGAAGATCGGTCTGGATGTTCCCCGTTCGGGCATTGCCCACAATATGGGAGAAGCGCGGCAAGTCGCGGAGGAAATCGGCTCTTACCCCTTGATTGTGCGTCCCGCGTTCACCTTGGGCGGTACGGGCGGTGGCATTGCCTACAACAAAGCAGAGTTTGAAGAAATCTGTGCGCGAGGCATCGATCTTTCCCCCGTCAGCGAAGTGCTGATCGAAGAATCGTTGCTGGGATGGAAAGAATTTGAAATGGAAGTGATGCGAGACCGCAACGACAATTGC
>CAZUZK010000120.1:0-1976 GCA_964624745.1 uncultured Bacteroides sp.
CAATCCAGAAGCCGTAGGGTGTGCCGTTGGGAGCGATCCAGTTGAAGGAGAGTTTTTTGCCCTTTGCCTTGTCGGCGTTGAGGCTGATGCCCATGTAGTCAAAGAGCATTTGGGGCGTGAGGTTGGCCAGCATGTCTTTGGATACTAAGTTTTGCGGGTTTTGGTGCAGACCGTTTCTCAGTTCGTAGGCACCGGCGATGAATTCGTTGCGCCACGGGCCCGATTCTGCTTGGTAGCCCAGTTGTTCCAGCGCGTCTGCCGCCATGTTTCTGGCTTCGGTGTTTTTGGGATCGGCAAATACGACGTGTTTTAAGACTTCGGCAACCCAGCGGTAATCGCCTTTTTCAAAGGCTTTGCGGGCGTTGTCGATCATGTTGTCTGCGCCGCCTGCCAGTTCAACGTAGCGTTTGGCAACTTCTGCGGGGGGAAGGGCATAGAGGTTGGCGGGGTTGCCATCGTACCAGCCCATATATCGCTGATAGATGGCTTTGGCGTTGTGGTTGAGTGTGCCGTAGTAGCCGCGGAAACACCATTCTTTGTTGATGTCGGAGGGCATTTTGATCATTTCGGCGATTTCAACCGGGGTGTATCCCTTGTTCACGAGGTTCAAGGTTTGATCGTGCATGTATTTGTAGCCGTTGCGTTCTTTGGTGAGGAAACGGCAGATGTTTTCTTTGCCCCATTTGGGCCAGTGGTGCTGTGCAAAGAGGATTTCGGCTTTGTCCCCGTAGCGCAAGAGGGTTTCATCCAGAGATTTCCACCAGTTGACGGCATTGCGTACCTTTGCCCCGCGCAGGGTGTAGAGGTTGTGCATGGTGTGGGTGGCATCTTCCGCTGTGCAAAGGGCTTTGAATTGCGGGAAGTAGAGCAACATTTCGGCGGGGGCTTCGGTTTCGGGTGCCATCATGAATTCCATGTCCACGCCGTCGATGGTGCGGGTTTCGCCCGTTTTGACGATGATGTCCGTGGGTGGGATGATGGTGACAGATCCTTCAGAGCTGGAGGGACCCAAGCCTGCGCCGACAGAGCCTTTGACGCCTTTGTCCAGCGGAGCGGCATACATGTAGACGGCGCGTCGCGCCATGGCGTTGCCGACGTAGACATTTTCAGATACGGCTTCTTCCAAGAAGTCCTGCGGGGCAAGGATTTGCGTTTTGCCCGATGCGACATCTTGATCGGTCGTTACGCCCTTGACACCGCCGAAGTGGTCGACGTGGGAGTGTGTGTAGATGACGGCTTTGACCGGGCGGTTGCCGCTTTTCGGCTGTTTGACGTTGTTGTAGTAGAGTTCCAGCCCTGCCGCCGCCGTTTCTGTCGAGATGAGGGGATCGATGATGATGATGCCTTCTTTCCCTTCGATGATGGTCATGTTCGAAAGGTCGAGACCGCGAATTTGGTAAATGTTGTCTGTGACTTTGAACAGCCCGTTTTCGGCGTTGAGGGCGGCAATGCGCCACAGGCTGGGGTTGACCGTGTCGGGGGCGGCTTTGTCTTTGGAGAAGTCCAGCGCGGAAGCGTTGAAAACTGTTCGCCCGGCGGCGTTTTTGACGAGAGGATCTTTCAGGGTGGCAATAAAGCCCCTTGTGGCGTCTCGGAAGTCTTGGCGGTCATTAATGTCCAGCCCGTTGGCATCCAAGAAGTTTTTGTTGTATTCAATTGTGTGGCATGTCGCTTCTTTGGGCTGTTCTGCGCAAAAAGCGTTTGTGCTTCCCGTTGCCAGCACGGTCATTAATACGACAGCAAAACCATTGGTTTTCATGATTTTTTTTTGTTTGCGGTGCGTTAAAAAGGGAGGTCAGACACGATGTCTTCTCTCTGTGGGAAAAACAAGTCTTTCCAAGGATGGGTATATACCAAAAAATGTCTGCGTCAACAATTTTTGATGTCAATGCGGCGATGTGTCGCAGAAAGCTTGCCTAGCGGGAGGCTGACGAACGCGGCAGATGGGGCAGGGAAAAAAGTGTGCGGAGAGCGGA
>CAZUZK010000121.1:0-1963 GCA_964624745.1 uncultured Bacteroides sp.
CAGGGGGTGAAAACCAAACACTTCTTCTATTGGAATTCCGCTTTTACTCAAGGGCGTAAATACTTTACTTTAACGTCCGAAGGCGGTGGTCTGATTCCCACGAATGTCACGCTGTATCACATGACGGCTGCTTCCGTGACGGATCGCACCAAAGTAGACCTGCCGCTTAATTATACTTACACGATCCCGAATACCAGTAAGACCTGGCGCGGTTATGGAAATGCTATTGTTGCCGAGGCCGATGCAAAGTTGGATAAGATCGCTTTCAATGCCGAAGCCAGTCCGGATACTCAGCTGGTATTCAGGAACTGGGGTAATCTGACTGTGACCGGCATTGATGCGGACAACCAGTTCAAAGGTTTTGACTACCTGATTGACAACGGGGCTTCCTACTGGACGTCGAATGTGATGTATTCCATCTTGCGCGGCGAAAGACCGCCGGGACATCCCAATTCGGATTTTGCCATGACCGGATACAAGCAGATTGGAGATTATACGCAGACTGCCGATCTTGAGATCGGATTCCAGATCAGCGCCTCCTCCATTTACAGAAACTTCGGTACTCTGACGCTTCGCGGCGTTGAAACCCAGACGGGTGAAAATGAATATGAATATACCACAGGGACGGTAAATGTAGACGGCGGCGCTCTTGTAATCGCACCGACGACAAGTTCCCTTTCCGGGTCGCATATTACGAGGCTGAATCTTGTGAATTTCTCCGTTTCCGGCAAGAACACCCCGTATGCGATTCAGAACGAAGGTTTCCTGGGAATATACAACGGGCATTATGACAGTGCTGCCAATGAGTGGATCGGCGGCAGCAATGCTTATGTTCAGGCAACAAACGGAACCGCGATTCTGAACCGCAACACGCTTGAGATTTACAACAGCGCGATTATCAATAGTGTTAATGGTATCGAAGCGACAGATCAGGCGTCTTATATGGATATTGTGAATACTACAATCGCGAACAACAGCGGATGGGGAGTTATCTCCGCTATCGGTGCCCCTTCAGGAGATTTCAATTTCCTGATTGCCAATTCTACTATCGCTTACAATGGCAGTGGCGGTATTCGTCTGACAAACAGCAATGGTAAATTGTTCTTGATAAACACAATTGTTCTGAATGCCAATCCGGATGCTTCTTCTGAAAAATCCGTGGATCTTGTTTTTGATAATGGAGCTTCTTTGGATTCTCTGTCCGCAGGAAATCTTTACGGAACGACTGCTGCCGAGACAAAAGATTTGCAGGGAAAGACATTTGGGGGATGGGATGATACCAATCATGTATATTCTTTGGTTGAAAACGGGCCTGCGTGGTCTATCTCTGTTGCATGGTCTTACAACCGGACCAGCGGCAGCATGTGGGTGATAGATCATGTGACAGTCGGCAGTGCAACATCCGGAGCATATACGATTCATTACGACCAGGTCGGCAATGAGAGATTGGCTTCGGACGGCAGAATCGGTGCGTATGTGCTTTCCGGCACTCCGCCTCCGCCGCCTGCAACGATCATTGTCAACACCATTTATGACAGTGCCAATTTTGATGCCTCGCATTTTACGGAAAAAGATGGAATTTATTCTCTGCGTGAAGTGATTTATGCCATTCAGAACGGTTATCTTGAGAGCGGGGACGTCCAGTTCGACTGGAACGCTCTGATTACGCAGATGGGAGGCGGCAGTGATATCACCATTACGGTTGATCTCGGTTCTATCGACATCACCGATAATATTTCCATTACTATTGATTTGACGAAACAGGAACAGCCAGTTCCTGCCGGTGTGACACTGACGATCAATGCTTCCGGCAACGGAGAGTCCGCGTTTGTGGTCAACGGTTCCGCGATCGGCACGAGCTTGAGCCTGAACAATCTTACGCTGACCGGAGCGGCGACAGCCGGTAACGGCGGTGCGATTGATATCGAGGCGGGAACCGTCAACCTTACGAATGTTGATATCA
>CAZUZK010000122.1:0-1950 GCA_964624745.1 uncultured Bacteroides sp.
GAAATATCCTATCATTGTCGAAATCGCGCAATAGACAATCGGCATTACGATTACCGCGATTAGTTGTGTTGCGGACAGCTTTTCGTAGGTGGACGCAATATCCGATTGCTGAAGTGGGAAAAAGTATGTCCAGTCTGCGCCTACCGTCGGATTTTTAGCGGTAACCGCGGTTGCAATTATGCTTATAACTATATCCAAAAGAATATATGTGCCGATGGTTATGGCGATGCTTGCCCCGGTGCTTCTTGCAAGGAAGGTTATCATGACGTAAATCGAAACGGTGGATATTCCGCAAAGCAGTTGCAGTGCGAAATTGCGTATCAAAATTCCGAAATCGCCTACGGTAAATACGCCTTCGCCGTCAAATGCGTAGAAAATTCCGTTGAGAACAAGCGAGATTATCGCATATGCGACGAAAAGGCAGACGCAGGTGAGCCATTTTGAGAAATAAACGTCTTTACGCTTTGTGCCGCGCGCAACCGAGAGCGAAATCGCTCCGAGCGAAAAATCCTTGCCGATGAATATGCAGACGATAATTGCCATCAAAAATTCTATCGACGCGCTTGAGGTTGAACCGAAAAGCAGGGATTTTTTCATTGTGCTTATCAATTCTTCAGTTTCAAATTCGCCCTCGATAATTCCCGAGTCCACGATGTTTGCGCTTATCCAATATACAACGTACGATATTAGAATAAGGCAAAACATAATTATCAGGGCAACCCAAACGCATTTTAGTTTGCGCAATTTATAAGTATCGCTTGAAAGAGTGCAAAGCAAGTTATTTTTCATTGTTCAGCCCTCCCATAATCGTTATAAACGTCGATTCGAGGTCGCCTTGGCATTGCTCGATGCTCAAAATCGGCACGTTTGCGCTTGCGAACATCGTTATGACGTCCTTGATTTCTTTCGATAAATCGTAAAGCGCGAGGGTGTTGTTGGGGAGTATCTCGAAATCGTGTGCGTGATAGTTTTCAACCACGACGTTAAGCGCGATTTTCAAATCGCCGACGACAACCTTTATGTATGGACGGCAAAGCTCGTCCAAATCGCTTTGTCGCATTTCTCTTACGAGCTTGCCGTCAACAAGCACGCCGTAGCTTGTCGCAATCTTTTGAAGCTCGGACAAAATGTGAGAGGATATAAGAATCGTCACGTTGTCTTCCTTGTTCAGCTCGTGCAGCAGCTCTCTGATTTCAAAAATACCGGTGGGGTCCAGTCCGTTTGTAGGCTCGTCCAATACAAGAATATTCGGCTCGCCGATAAGCGCAATGGCAATGGCAAGACGATGCTTCATTCCGAGCGAATAGTTTTTCACCTTAAGAGTGTTGTCCGGATCGAGTCCGACCTTGCGAATAAGCTCCTTAAGCTTGTTTTCGTCGAAAACGCCGATATTGTAAGCGACGGCTTTCATATTGTCGAGTGCGCTAAGGTGTAAGAGCAGAGAAGGGGAGTCGATAATCGAGCCGATTTTCTTGCGTTCATAGCAAAGCGCGTCTTCGGTGTTCATGCCGTTGATTTTGATTTCGCCCGACGTCGGAAGCGCAAGACCGAGCAGGGCGCGGATAAGCGTGGTTTTGCCTGCGCCGTTTTTTCCGACAAGTCCGTATATTTCTCCTTCGCGCACGCACATAGACACGTTGTCAAGCACGGTCTTATTTCCGTACGATTTGCAAAGACGATTAGTTTCAAAAACGTTCATATTGCCCTCGTATTTTTTTTGTATACCTAATTATATCACGTTTTGAAAATTTGTCTATATCAACGCCTAAATTGCACAATAGCACGAAACGTGTATCAGATTGCTTGTATACGATACGTGTTTGTTATACACAACTTTGAATACAAATAGGCGATATTTGGTATGTTTTTTAGGCGATTTCGGTAAATTTTTCGCACATTAGAACACAAAACGTGTTTAAGATTCAAAAATCATACACATATCGTGTGTTG
>CAZUZK010000123.1:0-1940 GCA_964624745.1 uncultured Bacteroides sp.
GTTATATTTCCCCGATTTGTCGCTTTTAATCAAGCAAAAGCAAATATATGTCAAGACTGTGAAAATAATGGACTACGATTGACAAAGTGTGTGTATAAGTAAGCTATGAATAGAGTGTAAGTTGGTATAGGTGCGCTTTGAATGGGCAGGAGTGTGTATAGATAGGTAGCGAATAGGCGTTTGAGCCTAAATATGCGTCAAGCCATCTCTTTGAGATGGCTGACACGTGTTTAGCATTCGGCACAATATATTAAGTATCGTCAATCTTCAATTTATCCTTGAGCATTTGCAATACCTTACATTCGATTCGGCTTATTTGAACCTGCGATACGCCGAGTTCTTTTGCGATTTCGCTTTGCGTTTTATCCCTAAAATAGCGCAAAATAATCACTTTTTTCTCGCGAGCAGGCAATTCCGAGATTAAGTCGCGAAGCATAAGCTTGTCCAAATCCTCGTCGGGAGAATTGTCCCCTACGATTTTTTCTCCAAGCTCGACGTCCTCGTCGCCTATCGTAGCCGACAGCGACAACAAATAATGCGTTGCGTCCATTGCGAACACTATTTCCTGTGCGTCAACCTCGAAATGCGCGGCTATTTCGTCGATAGTCGGCTCTTTTTCGCCGTTTTTTAGCCTTTCGTCAACGTATGCCGTTACTCTCTGCGCAAGCGATTTCGTCCACCTGGACACCTTAACCGTTCCGTCATCACGCAAAAATCTTTTGATTTCGCCGCTTATCATAGGCACTGCATACGTTGAAAAACGCACGCCGAAATCAACGTCGAAATTTTGCATGGCTTTTATAAAACCCATTGCGCCTAGTTGCATCAAATCATCGTATTCCAGCCGCCCCTTAAAACGCTTTACGATGGATTTGATAAGCGGGATATTCTCTTCTATAAGCTTTTCCTTTGCGCCGTCGTTACCCTCTTGAGCCCGTTTTATAAGCTCAAGCGTGGTTTGGTGGCCTAGCATCTACCGATAACCTTCTTCATGCGCACGCACGTGCCTTCGCCCGGTACGGATTGAACGGACAATTCGTCCATAAACGTTTCCATTATCGTAAAGCCCATACCGCTACGCTCTTGCTGCGGCGCGGTCGTAAAAAACGGTTCTCGCGCCTCGTTTACGTTTTCGATTCCCTTGCCGAAATCGCGTATAGTCACTTCGATTTCGCGCGCTTCGGAATTTACGCTACATTCGATTTGGACAATTCCGCTCTCGTCGTCATATGCGTGCACCACAACGTTGGTAACCGCTTCGCTCACGGCAGTCTTCAAATCGTTTATCTCTTCTAGCGTCGGCTTGCATTCAACCGCAAAGCTTGCGACCACGTTTCTTGCAAACGCTTCGTTTATGCCGCTTGCGCGCAATTTCATATCAAAATAATTCATAAGCTCTCCTTATTCCACGATTGGCACGTAGCGATATACGCCACTTGCACTAAAAACCTTGTCAACCTGCTTTGGTACGTTGCGCAAAACAAGCTCGACACGACGTTGCGCAAGCTTTCTGTATCTGCCCAACACAAAACCTAGCCCCGTGCTGTCAATAAACGACACCTCGCGCATATCGAAAATCACGACGCGCAAAGACGGTGCGTTTTGCAATACTTCGTCAACCTCGTCGCGCACTTGGCGCACGCCGTATTCGTCCATATCGCCGAAAAACGATACGAGCATTGCGCCCTTGTCGATTTCAAATTCAAATCTCATATTGCCTCCGAAAACTAGAATAAACGCTATTTACCCATACAAAACGGCGACTTTTGACCGAAATGATAATTTCAAAAAAAAATATGTCAAAAATTTCTTAAAATCTAGCGAAAAAATCATTGACAACGCTCCAATTTTATTGTATATTGTGAAAGTCGCAATGAACGACGCGAAAATCTTTCGGGGTGTAGCGCAGTTTGGCTAGCGCGTCTGATTTGGGTTCAGAA
>CAZUZK010000124.1:0-1918 GCA_964624745.1 uncultured Bacteroides sp.
TACGTCCCGAACACGAAAGCGGCAAAACACTGAAATTCCACGAAAAAACGCTGGAACTCGCCGGAAAGAGTTTCGATATCCACAGCTATCACGAACACGGCTCTTTCGGCAACTACCCCTACCTGCTTGATCACATATTTCTGCCAATGCGCCGGAAATACGGCATCACTCAGCCATGGATCGCCAGTGAAACTGCTATCCATTCAGCCAATGGAAACGAGGTACTTCAAGCAGAAACCCTTTTCAAGAAGCTATTCTTTTCCTGGAGCCGCGGTGCAGTCGGCTACACCTGGTACAATCTCATCAATTCCGGAAACAATCCAAAATATGGAGAGCATAACTTTGGCATGCTCACCCGCGGACTCGAACCAAAATTTGTCTATGGAATCTACAATATGATTACCAGAACCTACCGCGAAGCTACTTTTCTGCGCCAGCTCACGGCAGAGGAGCCGTATCAGTTCCTTTTCCGTACACCAAAGGAACTGCTACTTGCCTGCTGGAACCATTCCGGCAAGGAAGGGAGTCGGATCTTCTTCCTAGAGTCCGATGCCGCGGGGGCAGAACGGATTGACCTGTTCGGCAACCGCACATCGGCAGCACATATCGGCGGCGGAACCTTCTATGAAATCGGTCGCTTCGGCTCCACGCTCGCGCTGAAAAGTGCAACCAAAACAGGAATGCCCCGGCTCGTTGCCGAACTAGTACTGCCGCCAAACCGGATTCCGGGAAACGCTGTATCCATGTCATTGCGCCTAACCAATCCGGGGAAGGAACCGCAACGTCTCCAACTCGTGCCGGAATCGGCAATCCGGCAATTGCCGGCAGAAGTCACGCTACATGGCGGAGAGACGCGGGAACTGCCCGTTGCACTGGTGGATTCCCCTGTAGCAGAGCTGATCGCCGCAATAAAAATTGTCGGTAACGGGTGGCCGGAGCCACTCCGGGTTTCCGGTGTAATCCGCCAGGCGCGAGTGATTCCGCCCGGTAGAATCAATGTGAACCGAAAGCCGGATTTCCAGTTGAAATCCTATTCCGACCTAGTCACACCGTGGGAAAACGATCCGGCGACCGCCCATCTGATCTGGCGTGATGCATGGGACCTCAGCGCACAGATCTGGCTCGGCAGTGACGGAACAAATTTCCTGCTTCGCGTCAATGTCGAGGATGATCTCCACGCACCCGCCTGCTCTCCGGAACGGATCTGGAACGGCGACAGTGTGCAGTTTGCCCTCGCCTTCTCCGGACAGAACGGTTACTTTGAACTTGGTGCAGCGGAAAATGGTGGAAAGCCCCGCACTGGAGTGTGGCAGGTTCCGGCTGGTTTTTTGCCGGAGACGGTTCATCGGATGATACAGACAGATATCCGCCGGAGCGGTACCAAAACAGTCTATCAATTCCAAATTCCATGGCAGGCATTCGGAGTCGATGCAAAACTCCGGGCACAGGGAGTCCACTTCAACCTGATTGTCAATGACAACGACGGAGAACAGCGGAAGGGATGGCTCCAAGTCGCGCCAGGACTCGGAATCAATCAGACCATGATGCATAGTCCGGTGTTGCTCTTTCGATAAATTACAATCTGCACTTCCGGATTTTCCGGAAGCGCGGCATAATGGACGCCCCCAATGCAACAAAGCATACGGGGTATCGGGAGATTTTTGTCTGTAGCAACTAACTTACACAATTGGATTGTGACATGACCAAACGTCTTATACGATCAGCTTTTTGCAATGCAAAGCATTGCAGTACCAAAACAATTTTTTTGAACGAGCATTTTTGTATCAATGACAGACTTGTCAACAACTTACGGAAGCGGCGGAACAGGATTCTTTTGCGAATCATCAAAATATTCCGGATTTTTCGGAGAAAGCTCCTGCGCCGTTTTCAAAGCCTGCTCCGCTTCGACGGCACGGCC
>CAZUZK010000125.1:0-1876 GCA_964624745.1 uncultured Bacteroides sp.
TCTGCACGACCAAAACGGACATCAACGCCAGTGACCATTGCCCCGTGTATGCGGACTTTAAGCTGGTGAAGTAGTTCTAAGGCGGCAGCGCTCCAGGGGGCAGGCATTTCAAAAGCTTCGCCCCCAAAGCAAAAAACCACGTTCATCGCGTGGCTGCCAAGGCACAGAAATGTAAATAATTATGAAGGATAAGACCGTACTCACAAAATACGCCGTCGGCACCGGAGCGCGCACGCTGCGCCTTGCGGTGGCCTCCGACCTGCATAATTCCACCTACGGCGACATAGTGCCGCTGCTGCGCGAGGCGCGGCCCATTGATTAAATATTCGAGGTTCAAATGAAAGATCAGCGTCCAAATATTCTTTGGCTGTGTTCGGATCAACAAAGATCAGATACGATCCACGCCCTCGGCAACGACTATATCGACACTCCTAACCTTGACCGTCTCTGCGCGAGCGGTGTGGCTTTCACCAATGCATATGCCCAAAACCCCGTCTGCACCCCCAGCCGCGCCAGCTTTTTAACGGGCAAATATCCTTCCGCCATCAATTCCAACATTTTGGGCGGTGAAAATAATCCCGAGCACTGCACACTGATAACTCGAGCCCTAGCCGATGCGGGATATCATTGCGGCAACATCGGCAAGTTGCACATCAGCGCCGCATGGTACGGCCATGAAAACCGATGCGATGACGGATATGCGGAGTTTATGTACAGCCTCGGCCCGGGCCATGACCTGCACAGCGGCTGCAACGAATATGCGGATTGGCTGAGGGCGCAAGGCGTTGACCTTGATGACATTTTCACGACCGAAGGCGGGCGCAACTATTCATGGTATCGTGAGGATGCCCCCATCGAGCTGCGCCAGACCGCTTGGTGCGCTGAGCGCGCCATCGACTTTATACGGCGCAATCAGGAACGCCCGTGGATGCTGAGCGTAAACTGCTTTGACCCGCATCCGCCGTATGATGCGCCCCGCTCGCTGGTCGACAAATATCTTGCCCGCGGGATCCCCGATCCCACCTTCAGCCCGGAGGATGTCGAGCGGTTTGAGCGTCTGCGTGACGTTCTGCACCAGTCTCGAGAGCTACATCCGCCATGCGACGATGTGCGTGAGAAGCGCGCCTCGTATTACGGCATGTGCGGGATAGTCGACACTCATTTCGGCCGCATCGTCGATGCGCTGGATGAACTCGGCCTGCGCGAAAACACAGTCATAATCTACACATCCGATCACGGAGAAATGTTGGGCGATCACGGCCTGCTTCTCAAGGGCTGCCGCTTCTATGACGGCGCTGTGCGTGTCCCGCTGATATTCTCCTGTCCCTCAAGGCTTTTCCGCGGCAAGCACCTCGACAGCATCACCGAGCTGACCGATATAGCCCCGACGATCGCCGAGCTGTGCGGGATCGACTTTCCGGATACGCATGGTCGGTCACTGCTGCCCGCAATGTGCGACTGCGGTCGCGAATTTGAACCACGTGAGTTTGTGCGCAGCGAATATTGCAATTCCAACCGCGGCAGCAAGCATACCAAGCCGACCTATGCGACGATGTATCGCACACAGCGCTATAAGCTGGTGGTCTATCATACTGTGGACAGCGGCGAGCTTTATGATATGGAAGCCGATCCCGACGAGCAGCACGATCTGTGGAATGACCCCGAATACCGTGAGCTGAGATTTGAGCTGATGAAGCGCTCCTTCGACACATCAGTAATGCTCAGCCGTCCCGGGCAGCGGCGCGTCGGGCGATATTGAGGAACATTTCAACATATGAAAAACAGAACCGTACTCACAAAATACACCGTCGGCACCGGAGCGCGCACGCTGCGCCTTGCGGTAGCCTCCGACCTGCATAATTCCACCTACGACGAC
>CAZUZK010000126.1:0-1872 GCA_964624745.1 uncultured Bacteroides sp.
CAAAATGAGCTCAAACACTCTCCGTGAGAAAGAGTAAGTGTTTGACAAAACTAAAGAATGAGGAAGGACAGGAACATGAAAAAGATAAAAATCGGAATCGTCGGACTGGGTTCCATGGGAACTGCGCACCGTCTGGCAATTGAGTCTCTCGATGATTTCGAGCTTGCCGCGATATGTGACGTTGAGGAATCGAAGTTGAAGGATTTCAAGAACAGAATCCCATGCTTCACGGATTATCCGGCCATGCTTGCGGAAGCGGCGCTGGATGCGGTAACGGTTGCGACGCCGCATTGGTTTCACCCTGAAATCGGCGCGGCGGCGCTGGATGCGGGGAAACATGTCCTGATCGAAAAACCGATTGGGGTTCATGTGAGCCATGCGCAGAAACTGCTGGATGCGATTGCGCGCCATCCGGAACTGAAAGCCGCCGCAATGTTCAACCAGCGCAGAATCGAAGCGCATCGCCGCCTCAAATCGCTGATCGACGGCGGGGAACTTGGAAAGATTCTGCGCATCAGCTGGATCATCACCGACTGGTTCCGCACACAGCGTTATTACGACTCCGGCGACTGGCGCGCAAGCTGGCGCGGGGAGGGGGGCGGCGTACTGATCAACCAGTGCCCGCATCAGCTCGACCTGATGCAATGGTTCTTCGGCATGCCGGAGCGGGTCACTGCATTCATGAGTTTCGGCAAATATCACCGGATCGAAGTGGAAGATGAGGTTACGGCATATCTGGAATATCCGGACGGAGCGACCGGCGTGTTCGTTGCTTCGACCGGCGAGGCTCCGGGAACGAACCGTCTGGAGATTGCAGCGGAACGCGGACGTGTCATTCTGGAAAACGGGCGTCTTGAGTTTCTGCGGAACGAGGTTCCTGTTTCCGAGTTCTGCAGAAACTCAACGGAACGTTTTGCCATGCCGCCGCGCTGGAACTGCCTTATTCCCGGCGACTGTTCGAACCCGCATATGCACCGGGACATCATCGAGAATTTCGGAAAGGCAATTCTGCATGGGGAGCCGCTGACCGCCTGTGCTTCGGAAGGAATCCGCGGATTGGCTCTCGGCAATGCAATGCTGCTTTCCGCTCTTGAAAAAAGAGGGGTGTCACTGCCGCTGGATGAGGAGTGTCTTGCGGGGCATTTCGACCGCCTGACTGCCAATTCCCGTTACAGGAAGCAGGTAATCCAGCCTTCAGATAATGATTTTGTACGTTCGTTCAGTAACTAAGGACCGGTTCAGCGGGGATGAACGATCAGCTCGCCCTTGATTTGTTCCCTGAACGGTTCCGTGTTGTTCCGCCTGCGTTCCGCCAGCCAGCGCACGGCTTCGTGCGACATGAAGTCGAGCTGCTGGCGGACGAGGCAGACGCCGGGATAATTCAGGAGCGACGGGACATAATCGAAGCACATCAGGAGATAATCCCTGCCGGGCATTTTTCCGTAAGTCAATCCGCAGGTGACAAGCGGCAGCGCGAGATCGAAATGCAGGACTGCGACTGCCCTGGCATTGATACTGCCGGCAAAGAGAATGCGCCCCGTCTCTGCGATTTCGCGCGCAGGGTCCAGAAATTCGCGGCAGTGGATCGCGTTGGTTCCGAATCTGCCGCCGAGCTGCGCCGCACATTCAAAAAATGCGATGGTCCGGTCATAAAGATAAGGGCGGTCCGGAGTCGGCTGATAGCTGATCATGGCAAGATCGCGCCCGCCTTCGATCAGAAGCCATGTCAGCGCATCATGCATTGTCGCCGTCTGGTCGGTGGAAATCGAGTCATAATTCAAATAATTCCGGTTGATCAGAAGCTGGGGGATGCCCGCCTGTTCAAGAACCCGCATTCCATGCAGGGAATACATGGAGGGACAGTACCAGATC
>CAZUZK010000127.1:0-1870 GCA_964624745.1 uncultured Bacteroides sp.
ATAAGTTTAACACACATTTTTACTATCGACAAGAATTTCGCACAAATCATTGTCAATAACTATCGTCTTCTCGTTTTTTACGCGCGGAAACTGCGTTCTTTCCAAAAATAACGCGCCATACTGCGCATAGCCGATATGCGTCAACAATGAAGAAAAATCCTCATCGCAAAGAAAAGTTCTTGCATTTACCAACACAAAAAACTTTATGCCGAGAAATTTTGCGGTTGCATCAAGATAGTCCGACAGGCTGTTTACAAAAGGCTGATTTTCTTCTTTTGGCAACACTTTTAACCCTTTTAGAACATCGAAAAGGTGAAAATCTGCATTAAAATCTATTGCCATTGGCGACTCTACGGCGAGCGCATCTAAAAAGGCAATTATCCTTGACGTCAAATCAACGTACTCTTGTTGCAGTTCGTCTTCCACCACGCCGAGAAGTTGCGAATACAATCCCGACACGATCTTTTTGTCGGTAAGCGACAAATTGAAATAATCGAAAATAACACATCCGCTCTTTTTGAAAGAGAGCGTGCCTTTGTCGTCTTGAATTATGAAAGCGCCGTCCTCACCTTGCTGTTGAAGAAGAAAATCATTGCAATACTGCAAAAACTTTTGCGGATTTTCACAAACCAAAACGCCAACATTTTCGTCAAGTTCAAACGGCTTTGAGAAATCAAAATGCGTTATCCTCATAAAATCACCAGCCTTTTGTCGTTGTCAACGACATTGCTTTTGACATCACCGATAATTAACTCCATTCTTTCAAACTGTCGCTCTGTGACGGTGAGCATTTGTACTATTCCCCTTTTGGCACAATGCTTGCGCACGTTTTCCTTCACCGCTTCTCCGACGGTATTATTAAGCACGATTTTGCTATACACGGACTCTTGCATCATAACAAAACCGCTTTTGACGAGAAACTTTCTGAATGCACGGTATTCCGCCCTATCTTTGGACGTTTCAACAGGCAAATCGAAAAACACCATTATACGCATAAATCTATAACTCATAAAAACATATTTGCGACAAATCTTTTGTATTGAGCGCATTAAAAACACTCTTGCAATAAATGGATATCGCATCGAGAACGGTATACTCTTTGCCTGCAATGCGCACCTTTTGATTGATAACATCTTGCAATGTTCTTTTTGCGTTTGTATCGAACGATTCTCTGTCCATGCCGCAAACCGTTCTATCCACCAAAATGCGAAAAGGTTCCATTAGATCGCAGGAAAAGTTGAATGGATTAAACTCGCTACGATGATACAAGCCTATCTGCGTATTATATCCGTTAGCAACAACGGCGCGGTTGAATGCGGACAAAATGATCGCATATCCGTAATCGAGCGCGCTGTTGATAAAACATTGCTTACTCCTTGAAAAAGACAATCCGAAAAGCGCATTGAAATACACCTTTGCCGAATGCCCCTCTCGATTGGAAACGTCACCGCGTTGCAAATCCTCAATATAGGAAAACAGCAATGCCGACTGCTCGCTTCCAACGTCTTTTAGATGCTTTGCCTGCTGAAAAATTTTGTTGGCGACAATCTCCGTCCACACGTCGGCGCGAATATCCTCGTCCCACTCGATTTGTGTTTTTAATTTTTTGCTTGCGTCAAAACTACCGTTTAATGGCAATAATTGAGAGTGCGGATTGTGCTGTTCATCGCAAAAGACAACGCTTATCTTGTTTTTGATAAGTTCACACACAAGTGCGGCGGTAAATGAAACAGCGGTGGACTCGACAATCAGTGTGGATATTTCGGAGAGATGAATTTTTTGTATTTGCTCGTTTCTACACACGAGATAACCCATTTTGTATTCGAGTTTACTGTGTGTAGAAACGACAACCGTGCGCCAACTCATTGTC
>CAZUZK010000128.1:0-1863 GCA_964624745.1 uncultured Bacteroides sp.
GGTGATGACCGTACCTTCCGAGGCTCTCATCAGAAGGGTTGCGCCTCGGCGGTATTGCGATGCCGCTTTGTGTATCATGCTGCGCAACAGCGGCAAGGCAGCATTGATTTCTTCCATGGCGATCGGGCATTGTTTGACGTCGGTCACTTCATGTCGCGATCCCGTTTTCAGAAAGCCGATATTCCCCATCTTTTCCCCCTTGGGCTTTTGAAAGTGAGGGGTAATCTTGGAACGGTAATTGTACGTTTTCGGGGAGGCAATGGCACGATTGACGGGAACTTCAATGTTTGCTTGCAGACGCAGAAGATCTGCTACTTGGGCTGTTTTCCAATCGAGCTGTGCCTCGTATTCGAGATGCTGGTATTGGCAACCGCCGCAATATCCGAAAACGGGGCATATCGGTTGGCAACGTTGCGGCGAGGCTGTGAGAATTTCAATCAGATCGGCATGCGAACAATTTTTTTCGTTGCGGAAGATGCGGGCGCGAACGCGCTCTCCGGGTAAGGTGAAGGGAACGAAAACAACCCAATCGTTCACGCGCCCCACGCCCATCCCCATATTCGACAAATTGTCGATCTGTATTTCAATTTCTTGATGGTATTCAAACGGGAATGATACGAAATTTTTGGGAACCGATGGCATGACGAAAAAAGCGACGAACGGTCAGCATATCAATTCTGCACTTTCCCGTCAAGGCTCATTGGAAGAACCGCAGGCATCTTGGGCGATCGCAATCCGCGCAGTTCTGCCGCCGGAGCAGGGGGAGGCGGTGCGACAGGTTCCTCTTCGACCGCTTCGTTGTCTGCCACATCGAGCAGTGTTGATTCTGTCGGCTTGTTTTCAATTACCGCCGGTTCGGGTGTCTGCTCTGTCATTGATGCTGACGGCTCGTTCTCCGGTTGGGCGGAAGCTTGAATTGTTGCGTTGTCGGAAGAGGGAACAGATTGTTGTTCCGGGGTGATGTCTTCCGTTGGCGGTGTTTGGGTGCGGAAAAGAGAACAAGAACAGAGGACGGAAAAAGAAAAGATCAGCGCGGTGCGGCAGGCGATGTTCATATTTGACGGTAATCTATCAGGTAATGAGGACGGACGCAAGAACACAATGCCTGTCCTGTGTAAAAAATGCTGTGATCGGGGGCGGTGCGCGTCAATTTTAAAATGAGACTTGCGGCGATAGAGATGAATTGGTACTCTCACGACGTGAGCCTCAGAAAGAAATTGCAGGAGATTCTGCCCGATATATTGCCCGATACGCCGTCGCGAGCCATTAAAGGAACGGAGCTGATTGCCCGCATTCGCGGTGTTTTGGGCGATTCGTATTCCGATCGTTCGTACCGTTCGCAATTTTCTTTGATGATGCTGGATTCCGATTCGTGCTTGGCTCGTGTTGAAAACGGGCAAGGATATTATTTGCGACGGGCAGACGGCGAGGAAGAATCTCCTCATTCTTTGCAAGATCTGTTTGAAGAGGATGAGAGAGAAGAAGACAATTCTTTCCAACGGCTTTTGTTGGCGTTGGGAGCGCGTATTCAGGGAACGGACGGGAAAGGCGTGTTCGTTTTCCCCGAAGATGATGCGGAATCATGGGATCGTCCGGATCTCGTTTCGGTTGCATGGCCCGCCGGTTATTGGTGCGATGGGGCGTATTGTTTTCTGAAATCGGAAAATGGGGAAGGGATACCCTCGTTCCGTTCGGTTTGCGTTGCGCCTCTTTCCGATGCGGAAGAAAATCGCCGTGCCTTTTTCCGTACATTGGCAACATCGCTGTGGGGCAATGAGGCAGAATTGATGCTTTTGGGGGAAGATCTCTCCCCCGAAGATGAAGACGAGCTGCTTCAAATGGCGGCTCTGTACGGCGTTGGCG
>CAZUZK010000129.1:0-1831 GCA_964624745.1 uncultured Bacteroides sp.
AGCTAGATGAAGGAAACATCCTTGTGTGTGCAGGCTTTCAAGGTGTCACGGAAGAAGGGCTTATCCACACCTTGGGTCGCGGCGGTTCTGACCTTTCAGCCATTGCCCTTGCTGCAGCATTGAAAGCAGACATTTGCCAAATCTACACCGATGTGGACGGTGTCTACACCTGCGACCCGCGCATCGTTCCCGAAGCCGTCAAAATCCCCTCACTTTCCTATGATGAAATGCTCGAAATGGCATCGAGCGGTTCCAAAGTCATGCAAGCCCGCTCTGTCGAGTTTGCAAAAAAATTCCATGTAATCTTTGAAGTTCGCAATTCCATGAACAACAACTCCGGCACCATCGTTCAAGAAGAAATACCCGCCATGGAGGCAGTCGCTGTGCGTGGCGTTTCCATAGAACGCAACCAAGCACGCGTCACCGTCTCGGGCATCTCCACCCCGGTGGCATACACCGCTCGCATCCTCACGGCTCTCGCCGAAGCCGACATCAACATCGACATGATCGTTGCCAACACGGCACACGACGGTATTGCCCGCCAATCCTTCACCATGCCGATGAACGACCTCGGGCAAGCACAAGCGGCACTCAAACCCTTGATGGCAGAATTCGGTCCCGATGCACGTCTCGAAACAGAAGCAGGACTTGCCAAACTTTCCGTCGTCGGCATCGGCATGCGTTCTCATTCAGGCGTAGCCGCCACCGTATTTCAGGCGTTGGCAGATGCACATATCCCTGTGGGAATGATTTCCACATCAGAAATCAAAATAACCGTAACGGTGGAAGAACAAGATGTCGAACGCGCAGCCAACATTGTGCATGCAGCATTTCATCTCAACACAATCAACTCCTAATTCATGACGGAAGAGAACGAACAACGAGAAGAAGAGTACGAATTAAAACCTGCCGTCAAATGGATTGCGGCAGGAATTCTGCTTGCTTTGGTTGTCGCTCTCGAAATAGCCACATACCGCATCGGCGTATCGCACGGACGGGAAGATCCGTCTCCTGCGGCACAATCCCGCAGCGATGCCAAAGCGGTACTTAATCTCAGCCACTTCCTTCAGTGTACATCGGCAGACGATGCCACGCTGGGAAAATTGGTAAACAATCGTAGCAAAGAGCTGGCATGGATCAAAGAAAAATCCCTGCTTCGCGAAGCTGAATGGATGCTGGGTGAATCTCTTCTCCAGCGCGGGTTGATTGCTTCGGCACGACCCTTATTCGATGAGCTGTTTGGGGAACAAAACACAGCTCCTGACATCATGTGGACGCGCCGTCTGGAAATTACAGCGGCGGCAGAAGCCAAACAGGGAGATCCCCAGCGGGCACTCTCTGCATATACGCGCGCACGGAAGAACTATGAAAAATTAAAATCAATTCGGGACGAGTTGCGTTGCCTTAACCATGAGATTGAATTGCTCACGATTGAAAACAACCCGCAAAACCTCGTTTCTGCTCTCAAACAGCTCTATGCAAGAGCCGGAGAACTGGGCGATGAAGGTCTCGAATTGCAAGTCAGCACTTTAGCACACCTCGGGCGAATCTTCCGCGCACAAGGGGACATTGACGGTTCCAACAAATACTTTCAATTGGCCGTTCAAGCATGGAACGGGGAACCTCGGCAAGAGCTGGCAAGCTCTCGCATTTGCTTGGGAGAGGCATTGCTTGAAGCAGGCAGCAAAGAAGAAGCCCGCAAACAACTTGAACAAGGGATAGCTGAATGCGCGGCGACCGGTGCCGAAGGCGATTATCTGCTCAGCGGTTTGCGTTCGCTCGCCCGTCTGGCATCGGAACGCGGAGAAGCGGACGAAGCCCTTTCGTATCT
>CAZUZK010000130.1:0-1828 GCA_964624745.1 uncultured Bacteroides sp.
GGCGTCGCAGGAATCAATGAAGGAATTATTTGAGCTCATGCGTCTGGAGCGTGTCGTCTGCATTGACGGGCGCCTTCTCCACTGCAGGATTCAGGAGGGTGAAGAGGACGCATGACCGAAAGTATAAATGATGTAACATTCCTCCTATAAAACAATTTTACAAGAGGAATATTTTATTTTTATATATACCAGACTGGAAGCTGAATGATATCTTCACGTAATAACCCAGGTTGCGGACAGCAGCATATCACTGTACCTGTTCCACGCTTGTGAGAATCCAGTTTATCCAAAATCTGGAAGGCGGCCGCATCCTTTGCCGTTACACTTGCATTCTGCTTGATCTCAACGGGATAGAGAATACCATTTTCTTCAATAATCAGGTCAATTTCACCTTCTGCTTCTATGATTTCACCATGGAGTGTTTTCTTTAATTTATCACGGCCTCTGTAATAAGAGACAAAATGACGGTAATCAAGTCCATTGTTGGAAAATGATTTGAGAATTTCTGAAATTACAAATGTTTCAAAAATGTGGCCATTCATGGCGCCATATGCCAATGTTTCGGGTGTAAGCCATCGAGTCAGATAACAAACCAGTCCCGTATCTCTGAAGTAAAGTTTAGGAGTTTTTATGGCACGTTTCAAGGCATTGTTGGCATAAGGCTCCAATAAATAAATGATACCGGAAGCCTCCAGTATGGAAATCCAGTTCTTGATTGTGGTTACATCTTTACCGATTTCACTTGCAATATTGCTGTAATTCAAGACCTCACCAGTCCGAGCGGCAGCAGCAATGACAAAACGCTTGAAAGAGTCCAAATCCTGCACAGCGGACAATTCCCGGACATCTCTTTCGATGTAAGTTTTAACGTAATCCGCATAATAAGATGCCCAATCCATTTCCGGATTCTGCAATTCAGGGTAGGAACCATGATGAATGAGCTTCCAAATATTCCGAGGAGCTTTTGCCGTTTTTCTCCTTTCCTGCAAATACTCCATTGTCGGCAAAAATCGCTCCGAAAAACTGTCATGCTGAATTTCACGCAGGGAGAGCCCATTCAGTTCCATAATCGAAATACGTCCGGAGAGCGTTTCTGAAACATTTTTCATCAACTTGAATTGTTGTGATCCGGAAAGAAAAAATAAACCGCGTTGTTCCGATTCATCACATTTGATCTTGATGAATCGAAACAGTTCCGGAGCATATTGAACCTCATCAATAATCACAGGAGGCGGATTCAGCATTAAAAACATGCCGCCGTTATCCTTTGCCTGCTGTTCAAGAAAAGGATCGTCCAAAGAAATGTATTTATAGGCAGGAAACATCTTTTTCAGGAGTGTTGATTTTCCCACCTGTCTTGGTCCGGTCACCAATACAGTTTTATAGCTGTATGCAGCTTGAGATAAACGATGCTCCAATGCCCGTTGTATATATTTCATAATAAACCCTTTGGCATATTTAGAATTAAAATCCAAATTTACCAAATATAGTTGTTGAAAATTTTATTTCAAGTCACAAACTCTATTTTTTACAATCGCTTTCCTGTTTTTCTGTTCTATAAAAATTTTATGCCGGATGTTCTCTATAATGCCACCATTCTCAATCATATATATTGTGATCAATGGTTGCAATGAAGATATTTCCCGGAAAGATTTTGCTTGCTTCGGTCCCGTGTATCCCGCGGGACCGAAGCAAAGCCAGCACTGTACCATAATATTTCTATTCATTAGCAAAGCAAATCGCAGGCGGAAAAATGTGTCAACATTTTTCTCGGGTCAAGGGCTCTGCCCTTGTCGCAGTCCAGCGCCGACGCGCTGGTTGTGTAGCG
>CAZUZK010000131.1:0-1807 GCA_964624745.1 uncultured Bacteroides sp.
ACATGGCTGGATGGCGTTGACAAAATCTTGAAAGGAGAAGCATAATGGCCAAATTCTACGAATCCGAAAATGTTCTGATTCTGAGGGAACTCCGAAAGCACCTGAATACATGGCCGAATAAGCCTGTAGAAATTCAGGCGGAGGTTGCCGGGAAAGCCACTCCGGCCATGATGATGCAGCAGCTCGCCGCAGTGGAACGGAAAAGAACCTACATCAACGGCTCGTATATCGGAGTGTTTTCCTTTGCTGTTTATGTAGCGGTTGACGCCGAAGATACCGCAGCACGGCTGGATGCGCTCGCAGTGCTTCATGACCTCGGCCTGTGGCTGGCTGAACAGGATGATGCCGGAGCCTATGTAAATCTCCCTGATCTGGGAGAAAATCGACAAGCAATCAAAATCACAATGTCTTCCTCTCCGTCCATAGCCGCAAGGCTTGATAACGGAGTAGAAGAATACCAAGCACTTTTTGCACTTGAATACAAATACTCTCCCAGGAGGTAACAAAAATGTCCAATGAACTGATCCTTCGCTATCAGCTCGAGGCCTATATGGCTGTCGGAAGCGCAGAGAGCGAAGACTTTGAGCTGATCGGCGAAGGCTTTACCACTTTCCCTGTCAGCCTGAACCCCAAGGAATACACCCGGAAATATGTCAATTACAAGACTGAGAAGTCCGATGTCATTGGCTATTCTCCCAGTATCGGTTATTCCTGTGACTGCATTGTGGGCGATCCCGTTGTTGAGGATATCGTTGAGCTCACCGACAAGGAAGCTCTCGGAACTGATACCCATCGTAAGATCGTCACGGTCAACACATGGGATGAAACCACCGATGAATGCCCTGCGTTCATGCGCACCTACGCCGTTATCCCTGCTGGCAAGGGCGATGGCACAGATGCACTGGTTTACACCGGCACAATGAAGGCTGTTTCTGACCAGGTCGAAGGTACATTTAACCGCAAAACCAAGAAGTTTACCGCCGCATCCAATGCGGAGTAAAACACATTTCTCTGACGAAAGGAATATGAGCCAATGAGCCAAAATGATTTTTCCAAACAGGTCGAAACTGTATTCTGTTACAACGGTACAGAGTTCGAGTTTGACATTCGGGATGCAGATGATGCAGAGAAGTTTGAAAACGCACTGGATTCCATGAAAGCCGCTGAAGCTGCTGCGGCCAAGACTGGGAAAATGTCCGAGATGACCCGTGCGCAGTGCAAGATGATCAAGGATTTCTTTGACGAGTGCTTCGGAGAAAACGCCTCCCAAAAGTTGTTCGGTGATAAGAATAACCTAAGTGCGTGCTACGATGCCTATCAGAAATTCCTCGATGTCATCCGGAAGCAGAGGAACAATCTGCTGCAGGCAAAGAACGCCTTTTCCCAGCATTCCAATCGTCAGCAACGCCGGCATCCCAATAACGGGAAAAAGCAGCAATGAATATCCTGCTGGACACCCTGCCAGAAACCATAACGGTCGATGGCGGGGTGTTTTTCGTTGATACGGATTTTCGCACATTCATCATCTTCGAGAAGATCCTGAATGATAAAAGCCTTGATAACAGAGAACGGGTAAGTCAGTGGATGGAGTTATTCTTCACTGAGGAGATGCCGGACAATGTTGCTGTCGCAATAGAAGAGGTACTTAACCTCTACCGGTGCGGACGGCCTGCAAAGCCCGAACGGAACCAGCGAAAGAACGGCAATGTTCCCATTCGTGAAAAGATGATCTACGACTATGATTATGATGCCCCGTACATTTATGGGGCGTTTTTGTCACAGTATGGTATCGACCTTAACGAAATCG
>CAZUZK010000132.1:0-1807 GCA_964624745.1 uncultured Bacteroides sp.
AACTACACGAAACTATATTTTGTTTTTCAAAACTATGATAAATATATAAACATATATTAAAATTTATATATAAAATGTTTTCAATAAACGGGACAGACAAAACAGCCCAGCCACACGACGAGCAGCCATGATAACGGAGTAGCAACGCCTCAAAAATAATTGGTAAAAAATAACTATAATTATATCCGGTATACATCAGAAAATGGTGATGTGTGGGTTTGTTTTTATGTGATATATTTTGTTTGTTCATAATAGCATTGGTTTAGGTATGTGTAGTCTGTTGTTTGTGTTGTATTTTGTTTGTGTTGTGTAGTGTTTTCTATTATTTTCGCATATCGATTTTATTTTTATTCTTCTTTTTTTGTTTTTATAGGGCCATGATAATCGTTTTTATTGCTGATCGTTACTGAAAATGTGTGGCAATTTATGTATGCAAAGAAGGGTGTGTTAATATGTTGATGAATTATGTTTTAGCATACGTTTTCAGGTGTTTGTTCTCTTTTCTTTGTAAGAAAATATTTATTTACCTATTTGTGTGTGTGTGAATGTGTGTGTTCTATGTTTTGTGCGTTTTTAGTGTGCCTGTTTTGCTTTGGAAATGAAATTTTTGGGTAAGGGCAATAAATATTTTTAAAAATTTTTATTAAAATGTGTGAGATTCAAAAAATGGGGTTGGGGAAGAAAACATGGTAGATCGACCCCTTTTATGCGTGCTAATATGTTAACATCAAAAGTCATGACTCTGCCTATTTTTATTTTTGATGGGAAAATGAAAAAAGTTGATTTTTTATTTTTGTTTAATAATTTATTTTATTTCTTTTACTTTATTTTATTTATTTATATGTGTTTATACAATCTTTATTATTTTTTATCCATTTTCTTCACTAGCGATAAGTTTTGGTGTAAATAAATACTAAATATTAAAATAATATACTCAAGATATATATATTAGGTTATATGTTTTATATTTATTTAATAAATGATCTTCATCCACAACCAAAACATCTTGAAATAAAATAATAATAGTGGTAATGATTATTACAATTCATGTTTAAGTTGTTTGTTTAAAAGTTTTGATCAGAAAGAATTAATATCATTAGGGTTGAGTTAGGTAATTCTATTTATATAGTAAAGTTGTTGAGTTGACAACCCTTAATGATTATATTTATATAAATACGAACGAAATAGTGTGGACATCAACTTATTTTCAATAATAATTAATAAATTGCACTAGATCCATAAAAGCAGTTGATATAAGTTGTCTGTTCCATTGAGGCTAGTCCTGGAACTATTTATCTTGCTTGTAATTGATGCTCAATTGATTCTTTTTGCGCGGATACGTAGCCGTAAATTAATAAATAATTTTAGCCTTTTTTGCACTTGTTTTATAGAAAGAGGAGCAGCAGCAGCAACGATAACAACCACGACAAAAGTAAAATAAAATAAAGTTTAAATTCAATTAAAAATCGTGTAAAAATTTATTAAATTATTACGCAATTTTTTACGTAATTAGGCTTTAAAATGGTTCAAAAATTATTTTTGATGCTTTTTTCCAAACTATACAAAACATTTTAATTTTTTCCCGTCATAAATGAAAAATAAAAATAAGAACAAAATAATAAAAGGCAATAAAAAAGAAATAAAGTTAATTTGATAAAGTATTATTTAATATTTTTTTGCTACGTATGTACCGTGCGTTTTTGCCATAATACACAAAAATGAAACAACAGACCAAAGGATGATAAAAACCTCCATAATTATATATAAAATAATAAAATGCTTATATTTTAATAACGATGACCGGTAA
>CAZUZK010000133.1:0-1770 GCA_964624745.1 uncultured Bacteroides sp.
CGCCTTACATCGGCGGACCGAGGGCGCAATATCAGACCGAGGAGCCGTAATATCCATAATGAAAGAGACCCGCAGGGCTGTCCGATTGGACGGCCCTGCGGGCAATTTTCATTAAAGTGAATTGAACACAGCTATGAGTGTATAGCGTCCTATTTGCCTTTGCTTGCACCTTTTCCTCTTTATGCTCCACCTTAAAGGTAGCAAGCTCCATCTGCACCTCGGCGTAGGTCGGGCGCGTGATGGATTTATAAACAGCTTTCCCGTCCGCATCCTTCCCGGCGTAGACACGCGCTTGGAAGTTGCCGGCCGGGAGCTGTTGTATTTTAGGGAGCTTTGTCGTTTGGCGTTTCAATATCTGCTATTTCCCTTTACCTTTTTTACTATCCATCGGATTAAAAGCACGATCGGAACAATGACTGCGCAAATTATCAGCAATCGTATTGTCACGACTGCTCCAAGAATAATTGTAATATCTGTCCAGCGCAATGCTGTCCAAAATATACTTCCGATCCATCCAGCGGCAACATACGACACCACACCGCCGTAGTCATCGTAATCCGGAAAGACAATATCCCAATCGTGTAGTTCACCACGGACAAAATTGTCCATTTTCTCATTCAGCGAATGTTCACTGTCTACATATAAGTCGCGCTCGTATATATAATCAGGTTCGCAGTGGCTACAAGGCGTATACCCGGAGTTGAATGCACTTTTATATTCTTTTTTTGTAAGCGATTTACCACTTGGAATATAGCTACAAGACGGGTCGTGAAAAATTTTGCTATTTGTCTCGGCTATAACATAATAATCGGCTTTTCCCTCCCACGAAGTGTCTACATATCCACATCCAGAGTAAAGCAAAACCACCAAAAGAAAGGCCAACAGAATCCCAAACTGCTTTTTAATATTCATATATGTCCAACTCCCGTATTTCGCCGCCTTGGGCGTATACGCGCAACGAAAAACCGCATTCATCGTCGTCCAGCTTTGCTTCGGCTACGCTCTCCCACTCAAACACCATTGCAGTGAAATCATACCTCCAATATTCTTCGCCGTTTCTCTCGGAGTGTTCGGAAAGATATTTTTTGACCACCCTCCCGCTCCCAAAAAGTTCTTTGAACTTTTTGAATGCCACATACCTATCGGCATCAAATATCCTTTGTAACTTCCCGCATCTCTTTCGATACCTTTTCACTTTGATTTTTCCGGGAATGGTCACAAATAGAGTGGCGAATACAAGGAAAACACTCGTGATAGCTATCCACAAAACGAGGAAAGCCCATATTATTATCTGAATCGGGATACCTAATATAAACAATATCGTCTGGAAGAAGCATCCGAGACCGCTATCCGCAAGACCGGATAGGAACGAGCCGTTTTTCATTGCGCATCCCTCCAAGTCAAGGGTTACAATGCCCGCACGGCTCGTACCCTCGCGCAATCGCGTCCGAGTATTCCATCTTCACGCGGTTACTCTGCTTAGGCAGATACGCACAGGACGGGTCGTGGAACTTCTTCGACTTCTTGTTACAAATAACATAGTACTCCGCTTGCGTTTCCGCTTTGGTCGCTGTCCCTGCATCTTCGCTACCGGAACACGAGGTGAAGACCAGCGTCAGTGTCATCAGGACGGCAAGCAACGCACATTGAAACCTCTTCATGTTGTCACCTTCTTATCTCTGCACCCACCCGATACTGGGGTTCAGAATATAAGAGTATACAGCCCCCCCAACTGACCAACGCTGTAATTCCGCAGGCTCGTGCTTTTTT
>CAZUZK010000134.1:0-1741 GCA_964624745.1 uncultured Bacteroides sp.
ATGCGAAAGAAGTGAGATGATATAGGTATACACGTGCCGACCTCCGATATTATTTTGCGGCAGCGTCCCTGCCGCCGCAGCGCCGCCAGCTTGCGGGGCTGCCCTAATAATATATGCACGTGTGGGCATGTCTTACGCCCCCCCGGCGGCGAGGGGTGGCTTTGCCTTAGTATATTGCAAAGCTGGGATGTGGTCAGGTAATTGTCCTCGTCGGTACGTTCCTTAAGTGTTTGAAGTAGGTATAAAGGTCTTAATTCGGCATCCATGCCCATAATGTTTACATTTATCCATTGAGAATTCGAGTGATGGAATCTGCTATTGTTACAGCTTCTTCCACAGTATTGTCTTTGTTAAGAGAAATTCGAATTGTTCCCTTGGCATATTCGTCAGGGAGATTAATTGCTTGAAGCACATGCGATACTTGCGTATTTACGCTATCGCACGCCGAGCCGGTTGATACACATATTCCCATCAAATCAAGGCGATGCAGAATTGCTTCTCCGTCTTTATCCTTGAACGACAAACTGATATTTCCGGGGATATGATTTTTTGCACCGTTTCTTACAAAATCAAGTCTTGATTCTTGTATGTGCTCAAGCAGAATGTTTTCAAGTTTGAGCACATACTCAGCATTATCTTTCAAAGCAGAGCAACTAATTTCAAGCGCCTTTGCCATACCTACTATCGAAGCAATGTTTTCGGTTCCTGCACGCATTCCGAATTCTTGAGCACCACCATCGTTAAAGGGCCTCAATTTAATGCCTTTTCGGATATAAAGAAATCCTATGCCTTTTGGCCCATTGAACTTATGCGCTGATGCTGACAGCATATCAATGCCCATCGTCTTAACGTCTATAGGAGTATGAGCAATTGCCTGAACTGCATCAGTATGAAAAATGGCACCATGCGAATGGGCTATTTCAGCTAATTCTGCAATAGGTTCAATTGTTCCTATCTCATTATTTGAAAACATGATGGAGACAAGCCGTGTCTTATCGGTGATTACCGCACTTAGCTTCTCAGGTAGCACAGTTCCTTCTGAATCTGGCAGCAAGTAAGTCACAGGATAACCAAGCCGTTCTATGGCGGCACATGCATTCAATACAGCATGGTGCTCTATTGCTGAAGTGATAGTCGCACGTTTATCCACATCTGAAAAGGCAGAGCCCTTTATGGCCCAGTTATCGCTTTCTGTTCCGCCGGAGGTAAAGTATATCTCCTCCGGTAGAGCATTAATGCATTTGGCAATCGTTTCTCGCGCTTCAGCAAGAGCTTTTTTAGACTTTCGAGCAAAGGAATATGGTTGTGAAGCATTCCCATACTCATCTGTCAGCCACGGAACCATTGCTTCAAAAGCTTCTTTATTCAGTTTTGTTGTGGCCGCATTATCGGCATAGATAAATGGCTTCATGGCTAACCTCAATAATTAAATCGGATATCAGGTATCGTGTTTTTCCCGGGAACATCAAATTCCTTGGGATCAATAACACACAGTTGTCTCTTTATGATAGCTCTCATTTCTTTCGCAGGGTTGAGACAATACTTAATGAATTCATCAGGGTCAATGTCTTCTTTACAAGTAACATGCGGAAAGAGCAGTTTCAGGAAGGCTGTACACAGCCTCTTAATTGCTGTCAGATCTCGTTTATCAGCCTTTGGTGGAACAACTATACAGTCATCAACTATTGCCGCAAATCCCAAATCATCGCGTAGCGCATGGAGAATCTCTGCAAAATACTCG
>CAZUZK010000135.1:0-1730 GCA_964624745.1 uncultured Bacteroides sp.
CGCCACTTATCGCCGTTCGTGATTTTACTGCACACGATGTCGGCGGTTGCGAGTTGGTGCGAGCATCCTGTCGTTGGGTGTTGATTGACGCAGAGCGTCGTCGCCCCGTTCCGCTCAAGAAAAAATTGCCTTTTTTTGCTTCGGAAAGTATGACGCCTCTCTTTCCGTCATCAGAGAAGTTGGAAGCGGAGAGTGTGTACGGTTCGTCTCGCCGTTTTGTGGCAGAGAGGAGTCAGGTTGATTTCAACGGGCATATCAATAATGCCGTATATTTGATCTGGGCTTTGAATTCGCTCCCGTCCTCGTGGGTCACTGCACATCGTTTGTGCGGTATCGAAATTTCGTTTGTCAAAGAAACGTTCCCCGATCTTGAGGTTCTCGGCGAGTGGGAGCAAAGGGGAGAGTATACATACCACCGTATTTCGGCGGAATCTTCCGTTCGCGCGTTGTTGCAGCTGAAGTGGGAAGACGTTGGGTGATTCGGGGTGGGGAAGCTTCTTTGCAAAAACGCTCCTTTCGGTTGAAAGGAGCGTTTTTGTTGATTTGATTTGGATGATTGCGGAGCGGTTTGTTACACATCGGCGGCACTGAGCCATCGGAAGGAGACAACTTTGAATCGTCTTCCGAATGTTTTGTTGACAGGTGTCAGTTTTTCTCCGGATCTGGTTTCGCCCGGCAATTCATCGGCAGAATCTGTCGGACTGTTGGATTCGTCCACATATTCGGCGCATCTTTGCACTGTCGCTTCGCACCATGCTTGCGAAAGCACAACGCCCTTTTTGTTGCGAACACTTCCGTAACTGCGGATGAGGAAAGTATCATCGCGCACGGTCAGTATGTTGCCGAGAGAAGAAAGGATGTCCGATTGGATCAGATACCCCGGGGCAGCCGTGTGAACGGAGCCTTCGTCCGCTTTGGCAAATTTGTAGAGCTTGCCGGAAGGTGCGCTGTCTGTGTTGATGTTGAATATGGTGCTGTTGATGGTTGTGGCATCAATGGCTTCCTGCAATGCGCCCGTAAGGCTTGCTTTTTCATCCGATGCGTCCAAGCGACGATTGATGAAATCTGCCATATTCAGGAAGGGACCGCGCCTTTTTACCACATCGACAATTGCGCTCGCCAGTTTGCGAATTTGTGAGGGCGAAAGTTCGCGCACTTCGCTCCATGCCGCCGCATCGGCGTTTGAGCGGAATTTGCCGCCGGTGATGGGCGTGTAGCCGCCCGCGCTGTCAATGCTGGATGTTGTGGTGGAGGTGCCAAAGCGCGAGAAGAAGACAGAGGATGCGGAATCGGTTGCCGATTCGGTGCCGATACGCGCCAGTTTGTCTCCTTTGCGCCCGACGAGCGGACGATTTTGCAAGCCTTGCAAAACGGCTGCCCATGCATCAACGGATGTTGAGTTGACGTTGAAACCACCGTCAATCGTGAGATAACGGGCGATGTATTTCCAGCCATCGTCAGAGAGAGCCTTTTTCAAGATTTCTTCAGAAGCGATGGAGGGATCTGAGAGCTTGTAGCGCGAAATGGGCAACGATTTTTCGCCTTCCAAAAATTCCTTGAGTGTTTCTTCCGCCTTCTTTACTTCGGTGCCTTTTTCGCTCTTCGGCATGTCGGAAACGGAGGAGCAGAAGAAGCGATCCCACAAGGCATCGTTGATCAAGAAGGCATGGTCGTAGAAATTGTCGAAAATATCCGATGCGCCGCCCGGGTTTGTCGGGATGCCTGTGTTA
>CAZUZK010000136.1:0-1722 GCA_964624745.1 uncultured Bacteroides sp.
ACAAAAAGAAAAACGGCATCTCTGCCGTTTTTCAAATTGCTTTACGATTTGTTATTAGTTCTCTGAATCGTTTTCAACCTTTGCCACGTTCACGTCGCCCTTAAGCGCAACCTCGAACGAATCTGCGTCGCTGTCGTATCTTGCCTCGCCGTTAAGATCGCAGGTCAACGTATACGTTCCGCCCTTGACAATCATGAGCCACACCTCGCGGTCTTGTGTAACCGCCGTGCCCTCGAGCTTTCCGCTCACCTTAAAGGACTTGTTTTCCGCATTATAATTTCCGTTTACGTTGAGAGTCACCACCAAATCTACGCGTGTGCCGTCCTCTTGTCCCAAACCGAACGCAACGACCACTTTTGCGCCGTAGCTTCCGTCATCGAATTTGCCAAGCTCGATTTCAATCTTTGCGTCTGCAATATCGAAGGCGTCGCTGCCGATTTCAACGTGGATACCGCCGTTTGTCGTCGCATATGCCTTAAAGGCAAGATTTGCGGACACGGTGTTGTTGCCGATTGCAAATGTAAATTCAGTTGCCTTCTTTTCCGCATCGTATTTTGCCTCGCCGCCGAAGGACGCAAGCTCGTTGTCGCCGTCTTTAAGCGTGAGCGTAAAGGTATATTCGTTGCTTTCAACCGTTTTGCCCTCTTCTTCGATGTTCACGCTCACGGTATAGGTTTTGCTTTCTTGCTCACCCGTTTCTTCGTTTGTATAGGTAAGCGTAACAAGAATATTGTTGTCGTCCGTCAATTCGACCTTGACGTTGTTTTCGCCGACGAATTGGCTGATGCTGTTGACGCACTCGTCAAGATAATCCGCAATCATCTCGTCGACACCCAGCAAATCGAATGCCGCGCTGACGCCGCCCGACAACACCGTGTCTCCGTTGAAAGTAAGCTCGACGCCCGCCTTAAACGTCGTGGTATCGTTTTCGGGTTCGTTTGCAGAGCTTGCCGCTGCCCCCGTAAATTGAGCCGCCATTGCGACTGCCGTTCCCAACACTTCGGTGTTTGAAGCGGTTTCCGGCGTGCTGTTGTCGTTATTGTCGCACGCGACAAAAACCATTGAAAGCGACAATACAAGCGCAAGCGCGATAATTGTTACAACTGCTTTTTTCATAAATATTCTCCTTGATTTCAATCTTTTTCAATCACTTCTTGTGACGATACCATATTATCGCCGTCGTTTTAATTTGCACTAAACGCAACATAAAGAATTTCTTAAGAAACGCTTATCGGCTCAAAAGCAATCGGACATTTTGTGCAAAGCCAAACATTTTTCGCTCTTTCGCTTTACAAAAATAAATATTTAATATATTATATTTGAGCATTCAAAAGAGTGCAATTCCTTTCCCGAAAGGGACACAAGACCACAAGGAGGTAGAAGTATGGATAAGTATGAAGTTCTCTACATCATTCGCAACACCGTTGACGATGACAAAAAGGCTCAAGTCGTAGAAAAGTTTGAAAACTTGGTTGCCTCTCTCGGCGGAACTGTTGACACTTTGGATAAGTGGGGTTTGAGAAAGTTTGCTTACGAAATCGACAAGCAAACGGAAGGCTACTATGTTCTTATGAACATCACCTGCTCAAAAGAAGCTCAATCCGAATTGGACAGATATATGCGCAACGATGAAAACGTCATAAGACAAATGATCATCAGAAAATAAGCGATAAGGAGAAAATTTATGAACAAAGTATTTTTGATCGGCAATTTGACCAAGGA
>CAZUZK010000137.1:0-1719 GCA_964624745.1 uncultured Bacteroides sp.
AGGCACATTGCACCGTTCTAATAGACGGAATGCATCACACGCGAGGACCAGGCATGTTCTGCAGATTTCTAGGCGGGCAAAAGTTAAATTCACCGGGCTATGGAATGCAATTTCTAGAAGCTGACGCAAGAGCAGTGTTCTCTTCTTCGCTATTTGCAAACTATTCAAATGGAACAAAAGTCACATGGATACCATGTCCCAAGACAGAGGTCGAAATGTTTAGAAGACAATTAATGACTTATACTTTATCAGACGGACGCTCCCTGCTCTTTGATTTTTTCAGGGTAAAAGGCGGGAATAACCATTCCTTTTACTGGCATTTTCCTTCTGAATCACCAGAAACAACTCTTTGCAATCCCCAAAAAATAAAACAAAAAACTCTTCAGAAATATATGTGTGAAAAATTCAAGGAGTCTGCTTCAAATAATGTTGCTCTTTCATTTTTAACGCCTCAAACTACCTGGAAAACACCTAACGGCTTTTGGCGAACAACTTGGACTGTCAAACCCAAGGAATTTGGACCAGCCACTCTGAAAGGCAAACAGTTGTTTAAAAAATGGGATGATCTTCTGCACGATGTGAAATTGGATAAATGGAGTTGCACCAGCGGAGGGAAACAAAATATTACGGAGGAACTTATTGCAGCTAATGGACCATGGCCATCAACAGTAATTGAAGAGGAACGGGGATTGCAGCTCGTTTCATTCAAAGATGCCTTAAAATATTTGATAGAAGTACGTCAGTCAGCAGAAACTCCATTATATAGTTCCTTCATCAACATACTGTCTCCATATAAACTAAAAGAACAACCTGTTATTACAAAGACAACTCACTTGGAACCTACGGAAGCGTCAAGCCAATACAGTGATGCCGTTGAATTAACAATTAACAAGAAAAATAATCTTGGAAGCTTTAAACTGCATGTAGCCACAACAGAAAGCAATGGATTCATCAAAGCAGGCAAATTACAATTAAAAGGCAGAGCTTGCATTATAGACAAAGAAAATATGAATATCTTCCTATATGACGGCTCAGAGGCAAATATTGAAGATTTTGGAATCTCTCTGGATGACTCATGGAAACTGAAGATCATTGATATCATTGGGGACATATCCGGAGCATCATCGCAATCTGCTCTTATTGTCGAATCTAATAGAAAACTACCTTGTGATGAGACTCTAAAAAATACAATGTTGACAGTGAACCATCAAATAAGTCGATATCATTCAACAGGTTATACAATCAAAAGCATATCACAGTTAAACTCATCTAAATATCGTATAGATTTGAGTAATTCACCGCCATTCATTCAAAATACCATGCGGGTTAGTGAAGTTTTCAAAAAATACCCCTGCCGCATAAGAGCAGCAAGCACTTTAACAAAAGGAGATTTTCAAGGTCTATACAATGGAAGAAACATACGCTTTATTCGCTCAGGCTTTACAACAAAGATTAAACAGCCATTGCTGGAATCGGGAATACGAACATGTTTACTGGAATTAGAGAATTCTCCTCAAGAAGGGGAAATCAAATTAAATGACAAATTCATCATTTACACAATTCAACCGGGAGACACTGTTGTTATTCCCTCCTATTTTGCCGCTCGAAAAATTTCAGAAAGTAAAAATGAACTTAAATTAGCCCTTTACACTACTGGGAATGCCAATTTCATATTCACTCAGAAATATAAGTTAAAACAAATCATTTCAAATGGAAAAT
>CAZUZK010000138.1:0-1715 GCA_964624745.1 uncultured Bacteroides sp.
TATTAAAGACAATGCCCTTGAAGCAGTCAATGGTTATATGTTCGGTGCATTTTATTTTAATCCGCCGTCTGAAAACATCCGTTTTATCTGTAAAGCGCAGGCATTGAAAGGGGATGAGTTTGGCTCTTTCGGGGCAATCATCTACCGTATTGCGGGAAATAAATGGGAACAAATCAAAAATATCGGCTGGAAAAGGCGTCTCTTATTCGATAAGGAAAAAGAAATTGTTTTCAAGGCACCTGCAGAACTTTTCAAAAACAAACCGGGGCGTTATGTATTGGCGTTATTCCGCAATTCCGGAGGGGTAAGAATTTCACAAATTGTCATGGAAAAGGAGCAAACGTCTTCAGGTCACCTCTCCAATGAAGACTTTTTAAGACAGAAAGCGATGTCGGATGGCAACACGGTATCTCCTTTGCCGCAACGGCGGCATGAATATGCGGAAGGCACAGGCGATTCTCTGAAATTGGATTATTTCCCGATGGGAGTTTATTATTATTCAAGTTCCCAAACGATCAGAACAGAAGAAGCCATGCGGCAGATGCTTCAGGAACTGCAGGATGCTGGTGTCAATACAATTCATTTTGCAGGAAATACAGGTCTGTCGCAACAATATCCGATGACCAGTATTCCCAATGTGGCAAAACTGGCGGAAAAATATAATATTTTTCTTTGGTGCCAAATGAATGATGTCTATTATCGGCGCAATAATTATGCTGGACTGAAAAATTACAAGGCAAAAAACAGTCTTGAGTATTTAAAGAAACATGCTTTCCCACGTATTCGGCGTACGTTACCATTAAGCAACGATCTTTCTGCAGTTTATGCGTGGCTCCCATGTGAAGAAGCAGACTATGATGATGTAGACCGCTTGGCGCTATATCGAAAAAAAATATGGGAAATAACCCCCAGAAAACGCATTTTTGAGTTATTCAATAAAAATACAACTTTGGCAGCCTTGCGTTCACCGTTACCCAATATTGCAGGCGTTGACCGTTATTCATTCAGATATGAAGCAAAAGAAATTCAATTTCCCCAACAGGGGCTGGCGGCAACCAGATGGTCTATTCGTTATTTTTTCAATCAGTCACAGAAAATTGGTCTTCCAATGATCGGAGTAATCCAAGGAAGCGCCATGCATTCATTTATCTCCGGCGAAGAAATGACCGGAGGATTGAAAGAGCCGGAAAAATGTGAAAAATTCGCAGTAAAATCTCAGGGCATCAAGTATTATCCCAAATCAAGGAAATTTGGTTATTGGAGCATGTATGCCCCTCCCAAAAACGGAATTCGGGTTCAGGCATGGCAGATGGTCGCTGAGGGTGCAAAAGGAATTCTGATTTTCTCTTACAGTCCATTAAGTTATGAGGAACAGAGAAAAAATGCCGAACAAAAAATTCAGAATGAAATCGGAGGAAAAGAAAATGTCAGTATCAGACTCTGTTCCTCTAATAAAGTTTTATGGGATGATATGAGACAGACTTTTGCGGATTTGAAACCGTTTGGAAACTTGTTGATTGATCTTGAAAAACTGCCGGAACGTCTGTTTTCCTGTGATAATCCTGTCTTCTACGGTAATTCATTCCGTGATTCTCAGGGACGTCGCTATTCGATCATTGTGAATACTCATATCGTGGATATCATTGATGAAAAGAACGTGAATATCAATTCCTGCGGAGTAATGACAGGAATAAAAGAGGCAGCAATGTAAACAG
>CAZUZK010000139.1:0-1702 GCA_964624745.1 uncultured Bacteroides sp.
AGATTGGCGCCATAGAAGCGAACCGGGATGTCCGGGCGGTCGCGGAACACAAACCGATCTCCCCGCACAGTCAGCGGACCATACTTTCCAGCCGGCGCGTCAAGACGACTGGAGAAATCGAGAATAGACCCCTTTCGAAAATCCCTGCTGTAACGAACAGCCCGCCACTTTTCCCCCGGCCGTAACGACAACGGGGGATGCTGCATCTCCGGAATCCGGTCGGAACAGAGCGATGCTGCGACGATTCCCCAGACCGACTCTCCGGATGCGCGGAACGAGATGTGCCTGACCGGCTTCTCTTCGACGGGGTGAGCCGACCGGTAGAGGCCGATGCAGGCTTTTTTATGTTCCGCAGTCCAAATAACGGAACCGTTCCGATACGATTTCGGTTCCCACCAGTTCCCGACATCGACGTTTCCGACGATCGGAATTTCAGTATAGGTGCCATCGGTATAAATCAGTGTCACTGTACCAGCTTCACGGTTGGCACTTGGCCAAGCGAGCGCGTGCAGCAGATAGAGCCAGCGACCGCGTACCGGCTCCGGTTGTTCCGCAGAGGCTGCGGCGGGAAAGACGGAACCGGCGCGGGCAGAGAGAACAATGCAACTTCTATTGTGGTTTTTTGCAGGATTGATGATACGGAAATTGACGCCGTTCCAACACTGCATTCCGGTCGGAATCATGCGCAGGTCGTTCTCCGGTCCCTGGTCAGTCCAGCCACCCTTGCCATCACCCTCCGTTTTGTCGATAAACCCCATATTGGCGGCGTGGGAGAGATCAAGCGGCGCGCTGAGGTAAGGGACCGCATCAATTTCGATTTCGACTGTGGACTCCGTCATTTTTCCCCGGGGCGGGGTGAAAAGGAGCCGCAGCGTATAGTTGTCACTTCCGAACGCACGGTCGTCCTGAAGAAGCAGGCTGAAATTGCCGCGAAGCACAACCCGGCATTCCGACAACGGCAGAACTGCCTCCGATACCTGTTTGTTGAAGATCGTGTGTGTTTTTCCCTGCCGGTATTCCTGCGGAAGTGCAATCTCTCTGCCGTTGACCAGCAGCTTCCGACCGCAGAATGTTCCGACCGGCAACCGGGCAGCAAGCCCGGCTTGCGCGAGTTCTGCCGGAGAGCAGAATCTGATTTTTGCGCGGTAACTCCAGGCACCAGAGGATTTCCGGCATACAGTCTCTTCAAAGCTGTTCTCCGGCAGCCCGGGGAGAACGAAGCTGCCCTGCAGTCGGAAATCTGCTGCATCACCGGAACGGCTGCTGATACGGAACCGGCTGTCTTCCTGTGAAACCGCTTTCCAGCTTCCCGCCTCATAGCAGGTTGCGGACAATGTCAGTTCCCCAAGTTTCAGAGAGCCTTTTGAAGAAACCTCGACGGCTTCACGGGATACTGCACCCGCCATATACAGGCAGGTCGCAAACAGGAGCAGAATTACAGAGATTTTTTTCATTGTCATTCCATATATTTTGGAGTTCAAGTTAAAGATATTCTATATATTATTATAACACCTTTGCCATGAAAAAACCTTGACATTTCTTTCAGAAAGTAGCATATTTCTTTTAAAAAGCGCGGAAAATGCGCCTCTTACATTTTACCTGATCCTAGAGAGTAAAGGCTGAAAGTTCTGTTTCATCGGTGTATATTATGACTTTCAGCGAAACGGTGTTCCGGAGATTCTGGTTCTTCAAGAATTTCATC
>CAZUZK010000140.1:0-1702 GCA_964624745.1 uncultured Bacteroides sp.
CCTCAATATTTTGGTATGGCTATGTCAATTGTTGGTGCGTTGGTGCTTGGAGAAACTGCTGTAAATGCTGGGCTTGTTAGTCCACCTGCTGTTATGATTGTTGCGTTATCTGGAATAACTTTTTACATAATTCCTAGTCAGGCGGCACAATTTAGTGTGCTTAGATTGATTGCGTTGATTGTTGGTGCAACGATAGGGCTTTATGGAATTTTGATGTTTAGCGTGTTTATATTGTCGTATCTAAGCAGTTTTGATAGTTACGGAAGTGCATATCTAGCCCCTGCAACGCCTTATATTAAAAGCGACCAAAAAGATTTTTACATGCGTAAACCTATAAACGAGATGAACAAACGGCCAAAGTCTATTGCAAACAATAAAAACAACATGAACAGGAGAGAAAAATGAAAATAAATTATAGACAACTATCCATTATGGTGTTTATGAGTTTTATTGCTCTTAAATTTTTAGCATTGCCTAGCCTAATGTATAAAGAAGGGGGCAATATGAGTTGGTTGGTAACATTGATTATAATGATTGTTGATGGATTGTATGCAATTCTTATTGTTGAATTGATGAAGCGAAGCGGAGAAAAAAACATCTATGAATTTATGAAAAAAACCTTAGGGGTTGTGCTAACAAAAATTTTTATGTTTTTGCTTATGCTTAAATTTGCCCTAATTGTTGCAAATATCATAAAAGGACTTGAATTTTTTGTGGTTGAAAATTTGTATAATAAATTCGACTGGGCGTTGTTTATCTTTCCGCTTTTGGCTGTCGTCGGGTTTTTAATGTATAAAGGAATTAGAAACATAGGAAGAACTTATGAAATGTTTTTTATGGCAATAATTATAGGTTGTTTATACATTGGTTTTAAGGCGATTAGTAGTGTTGATTGGTTGAGTTTTTTGCCATTTTTTAAAGATGGTGGTGCACCTCTAATAAAAACTGGATATATGCATTTAAGTTGGTTTGGGTCATCGTCGTTTTTACTAATGCTATTTGGGAAAGTGGATTTTAGTAAAGAGAAAAAATCAAAACTGATTAAATATATATTACTTGCAATTTTTCTAACACAATTTGTATACATAATTTTTTATGGGTTGTTTGGAAAAACTAGTCCTATTCACAATTTTGCACTAAGCGATATAAGTCAATTTTATAGCGGAGTCAGTTCAACTGATGAACTTTCATGGTTGGTTGTTTCACTTTGGATTGTAGCACAAGCGGTACAAATTGGGATGTATGCCTATTGCTTAATGCTTGCGATGATGTTTACATTTAACATAAAAAATAAAATCATTCCAATTGTGATTATTGACATTTTAATGTTTTTGTTGGGATATGTAAGTGAAAAAACGGTGAATCTTGAAAACTTTTTCTTTTCTCATTTTGCTTCAATTATAACTATAATAAGTCAATATGTAATTCCAATAATTTTATTGTTTGCCTATATAGTTTATGCAAAACGAAACAAGGGGGTGGAAAGTGAAAAAAGTAAAAACGCTATTTAGCCCACGGAAATTAGTTATTTGGTTTTTTGTTGTTGCACTAGTGATTGCAATGCCTGAATTAACTCGCCCATCACTTAGCCAAACGGAAGCGTTGGTTAGCATGCTGTGTGTTGAAAAAGAAGATAACGAATACAAAATTGCAACCACAGTTTTAACCCCAAGCCAAGAGAAAAAAGTTAACAATGAAGTGT
>CAZUZK010000141.1:0-1697 GCA_964624745.1 uncultured Bacteroides sp.
CATCTGCACCCAAAGAGCAAGCACCGCGCCAAGAATCGACTTCTCCGAAAGAGAAATCCCCCAAAATCCCCAAAATCACCGCGAAAGATTTGCAGGACTTCTTCCCTGACGATCTAATCCTACGCAACGCATTCAAACAGCTGATCACCATCGGCAAGAAGAACGGCGGCTACGTCACAGACGATGACATTTTCTCCACCTTGTCGGAAGACAGCAACGATCCCCAGTACAGCGAACTCCTTTTCGAAAGGCTTCATTCGCTGGGCATCGAAGTGCGCGATGAGCTTTCCGCCGCGACAATGGGCGACCATGACTTTTCCGGCAAAAAGAAAAAGAAAAGCGACAGCACCGACCCCGAAATTTCGACCATTCAGCAAAAAGTTCGGGAATTGATCATCCGTTCCAACGAACACGGCTATCTGACGTTCGACGATATCAACGAAACATTGCCCAGCGACATCACAGATCCTCAAGAATACGAGGAGATCATGGAACGTCTGCGCAATCTCCAAATCGACATTATCGATGAGTCCGACGTTGACAACTACAACGATCGCCAGCGTCTCGCTGATTCGGAGGAAGAAGACGAAAACGAGAAGATGGAGGCAAAACTCGATATTCTCGATGACCCCGTCCGCATGTACCTCAAGCAAATGGGGCAAACGGAACTCCTTTCCCGTCAGCAAGAAGTCGCCATCTCGCTGCGCATCGAAAAAGCAGAAGACGAGCTTCTTTCTTACCTGCATCAATTCGGGCCCGTGGCACACTATTATATCGACATTGCCGACAAGGTATTGCGCAATGAAGAACGTTTCGACCGCATCGTTGCGGAAAAAAACATCGAACGTCGTAAAGAATACACGGCTGAAATTCGTCGTTTGATCGACAAAGTTTACGATGCTCACGATGAAGCCCACGCTTGCTATCAACAACTCGAAAGAGCCCGTCGCAACAAAAAGAACACCAAAGTATACGAAGATGCCTTCATCGAAGCCCGAAACGAGCTTGCCGACATGTTCGCTCAATTTTCCTTCAAAGGAAAAATCTATGAAGAATTTGTCGCCGAACTTCGCACACTGCGTGTCCGCATTTTGAAACTGACCCGTCAGCTGGAAAGCGATCCGAACAATAAGGAAGCCATCGATGCCCTCAAGGAATACGAAATGAAGGTTTGGATGCCCATTCCTCAATTCTTGGAGGCGTACAAGGCTATGCGTAGCAGTCTCAAAGAAGCGGAAGACGCGAAAAACGAAATGATCAAAGCCAACTTACGCCTCGTCATTTCAATCGCGAAAAAATATACAAACCGCGGACTGGCATTCCTCGATTTGATTCAGGAAGGCAATATGGGGCTGATGAAAGCCGTGGAAAAATTCGAATACCGACGCGGCTACAAATTTTCGACATACGCCACATGGTGGATTCGCCAAGCCATCACCCGATCGATTGCCGACCAAGCGCGCACAATCCGAATTCCGGTACACATGATCGAAACCATCAATAAGTTGATGCGAGTTCAGAAAAAACTGGTGCAGGATTTGGGCAGAGAACCCACGCCCGAAGAAATTTCAGCAGAATGCGACATGCCTGCAGACAAAGTGCGTTCCGTCCTCAAAATGGCGCAACAACCCATTTCCATGCAACAGCCTGTCGGCGATTCCGACGACACGTCCTTCGGCGATTTCTTGGAAGACAAG
>CAZUZK010000142.1:0-1670 GCA_964624745.1 uncultured Bacteroides sp.
TCATTCATAATAAGTGGCAGCCCCGAATTGGAGCTGCCACAGAGATATATTCAATTAGGAAATCTCGTAGCGACCGATACCGGCATTGCCACCGGCCAGAACGATGCCCATACCATACTTCTCACCGTACAGGTACTCCTGAGTGAAGTCGCGGTTCTGAGTAGGATCACCCAGCAGAACAGTGGACTGACCCTCGTAGACAACCTTGATAGGCTTGTCATCGCCGGCGATAACAGTCAGCACATTGTCAGGGAAGATAAACTCAACAGAGTTGACCTTATGACGCTGAGGGGTAACCACGACAGGAGTGCCAAAGAACTTGCCGTAGTAACCCATGTTATGCAGCTCATCCTTAGCACCATCAGACTGGATGGACTCCTTCAGGTTACGAACGGCCTTCTTGGTGCCGATGATGGTGGCGGGCTTGCCACCGGCAGCAGCCTCGACATGAGCAATCAGGTCAAGCAACGCATCCTCGTCGTATGAACCGGCAGCAGGGAAATAAGTAGTACCGCCAAAATCGTCGGCAGTAGCAGTGCTCCACAGAGCATAAACATCGTCCAGCAGCTTCTTGCGGAAGGACTCAGCGACCTTGTTAATGAAGTAGTTGAAGTCAACCTGACCGGACAGAACACGGTTCAGCTCCTCATAAATACGCACAACCTTAAAGGAAGTGGGGATAGAGGTCTCGCTGACCCCGCCCAGTCTCTGACGACGAATACCCTGAGTACCATCAGCAGCGTCAGAAACCACGAACAGATCGCAGTCCTCAACCTTGAAGATGTTCTTATCGCCCAGAGCGATGTTGCGGAAGTCGACCAGAGAATTGAAATATTCGTCACCCTGGAAGCCCTCAACAATAGTGCGGGTTAGAATCTCTTCAACCAGAGTAAACAGACCGACACACTTGCCATCGCGAATATCTTTATAATTCAGAGTAGTAGAACCATTGTTGGCAGCAACCAGTGCCTGACGCAGTGTGTCCATAGACTCACTGACGCTATACTTGGTAGGAGTGCCATGATAAGCATCAATAGCAACTCTGACAATTTCATTCATATCAGCCATTGTATTATTCCTCCTTTATCAGATTTTTTACTTAAGCTTCAGTGTTGCCAATCTTGACAACATAGTAGGTGTAGCGACCGGCAACCTCGACAGCCATAATGGTGCCCAGACCAGTGCCAGAAGCGTCAATCTTACCGTTTGCGCCGATCCCAACTTCGGCACCCTTTGCGGCGACAGTACCACCAACAAAGCCATCCTTGGTAACAGAGAACATATTGCGACTGCGGGGAATATAACCACGGCAGATAGAACCAGCCTCATTGATGAATTCATCCAGATTCTTCTTGCGCTCATCGTACATAACTTCCTCGGTGCCAATGATTGCACAGTCAGACAGCTTGCTGGAAGCGGTAGCCAGAACGGCTTTCATCACTTCACGCTCACCATCCTCGTAGCCCTTCAGCTCAACGATGGTGCCATTCTCAACAGCAATTTCATTATCGCTACCGTCATAAACACGGCAGGAAACCAGATCAGAGGCAACATCGGTGCCACTGAGCAGGTCAGATCTAAACACGGTATACGCCATAACTTTTTCCTCCTTAAAATTTATCGGGTGGGCGGAAACTCGACAAAGAGTCCGCCATAAGGCTCGTCTGCAA
>CAZUZK010000143.1:0-1662 GCA_964624745.1 uncultured Bacteroides sp.
ACCTCCGTTATGAAGTGACTTTTGTCAAGAGGAAATTTTTTATAATCATAAATCCTCCAGCAAAACTCACATTTGTTTTCTGAAGATATCTTGGAGAAGTCCTTTGCTTAACAGTTCCCGGCATTTGGCCACTCCGTTATTCGTGGATTGGTTACCTACAGGTCAATGGTCCGCCGTGGGCTCAGCTGTCCTAAAACGTGGATCAATACTTTCGCACTGCCGACAAGGAGGTGTCGCTGGTTACCCGAACCTTGAAGTTTCAAAAGACTCCTTCAAGATATCTTCAGTTTTTCTTTGTTAATAGTTGCTGCTGATTATGCAGCTGTGCCTGCTTAATCAGCTTAATTACCGACCATCAGAGTGACAGCCGGCTGTCAAAGGCTGCACAGCAGTTTATTTACCCTTGACGGGCGGATGGCGGTCTGATATCACACTACTGCTATGTTATCCGTCATCATGCCCCATATGAAACACGCAAGTTCTCTTGCAACAGCTGTTACTGCAACATTTTTCTTCTTGCCATGTCTTATCATTTTGTAATACTTTCTTCTTAATCTTTCGTTTGCCTTATCTGCATACGCAATTACCTCCGGCAGATTTCCGCTCTGCCTTGCTTTTAAATCTTTTGATTTATGCCCTATTGCACCTTTACATATTCCTTTTGATGCTTCTATCAGTAGTTTTCGCAGATGACTGTTTCCTGCTTTTGTGATTGAAAGTCTGTTAATGTTATCACTGCTTGAATCTTCTCCCGGCACCAGCCCCAGATAGGCAGAATAAATGTTTCCTTTCGCAAATCTTTTGAAATCTCCGGTTTCTACAATACAGGACAATGCAGTATGAGTTTTTACTCCCAGAAAGCACACCAGTCTCTTAACCTTTTCTACATATTCAGTTTCTGATGCCAGTTCCTCTATCCTCTTATCAAACTGTTCTATGCGATTGCTCTGATATTCGTAAGTAATCAGATATTCATTCAGGGTCTCTCTGTCCATTGCACTAAGTTCAAGGCTTTTCAGCCATTTTAAGTGTGCCTGTGTCCATTTTCCTCCGGCATAGTGGAATCCCTGACTCAGACAGAATGCACCTATTCTCTGCTTGGTTTTCTTTAAATCCTGCTTATGGTCATCTCTCATACGAAGATATACTTTTACATCATCGTCTTTATCTGTCGGAATGTGTACTGCATGATATCCACCGTAGGCAAGACACTGTGCTATCATAAGAGCATCCCGCTTATCTGTTTTTATTCTTTTTCCCTGCTGTGTAAGCATTGTGGTCGGAGCAAGAATCACACAACGGATTCCCTTTTTTGTCAGCTCGTGATACAAAGAAAAGCCTAAACAGCCTGCTTCGTATCCGCAGAGAATGTCGCAATCGTCTTTCATTTTCGATTTCAGATTTTCAACAAACTGTACAATGTTGTCCGGAGTCGGTGTTACCTTAATATTTGCATAAATTATTTCTTTTTCTCCAAGTATCGGTTCAATTGCGCATAAAGTGTAATTTGTGCTGTGGACATCCATTCCAATTCGTAGTATTCTTTTCATATAAGTGGCCTCCTTTTGTATGCGGTAATCCCTGTTACCATTGTTCTTAACAAACTTAGTATACAGGTAAATCCACGTTGCTACAAATGTGGGGTCACTTCATATTGTCCTA
>CAZUZK010000144.1:0-1655 GCA_964624745.1 uncultured Bacteroides sp.
TGAGAATACAAGCAGTCTGTGGAATGAAGCAAACAATGTGATCTGCGGCGGTTTCGCTGCCGGATATTATAGCAACAGTATTCAAAAACTGACCGGCGATACGCACGTTACGGTAGATTTGACGACGTATGACGGCGTGGCAGAATCGATTACATTCGGCAAACACATTATCGGCGGGAACGTAGGCTACTCGGGTTCAAAACAAACGCTTGACGGTGATACAAATGTCAGTGTGAATTTGAAGGGAGGTAAGATGAATAACGCCTGTGTGGTGGGAGGCTCATGGGTTGGTTCCAATGCCAGCAACAATGATGAAAGTACCATAACAGGCAGTACGAATGTGACCGTAGAAAACGGCAGTTACCTCAATGTTGTTGGCGGGTCATACTGCGCCAACGGTGACAACATACAGACAACTGTAAAGGATACCAATGTAACTCTGGAAAATAACGCCATCGTTACCTGCCTGACAGGCAGCTCCTATGTTTCTCCAACCGCATCGGGGACGCTGAATGCCGGTAAATCAACAGTGACAATTTCTTCCGGTGATGTTACATTGCTGATGGGAGGCTTCTATGTCGGCACTGATACAAATTCAAAGGGAATCACAGCCACAATTGGCGATATAGAAGTAAGTCTTGACGGGGGAACGTTGGGATATGCCGGTTACGGCGGTTCTGTTGTTTACCGGGAAAGTGATACGACCGTGAAGCAGGGAAACATTACCGTGAACCTGAATTCGGGGACATTGAACGGCTCTCTTTATGCTGCCGGCGGTCAAATGGGGGCAAATACCATTACGACAGATTCCACGACGGTGAACATAAGTTCTTCGGTCACTATGGGGAATGGGACTCTCATCAGCGGCGGTTACGATACCTACGATGATCCGTTGATTTCAACAATAACAGGAGACCGTACCCTCGTTTTTGCCGATGCGCAAGAGTACGCCAATTTGAGCGGGGTGTCGTTTTACGATTTCGATAAGGTCGATGTAACATCGGAAGACGGGGTTGCCACCCTGAACGGCGGTATCGGCATGAAGAACGGGGCAACGGACGATGCCGCATCTTTCCTTTCTTTTGAAAAAACAGGGGCGGGTAAGCTGATTATCGAATCTGCCACGCAGAATCGCATCACCGTTTCCAAAGGGACGCTTTCAACGGGTGGGGGCAACAACACGGTGACATCCGTAGAAGTTGCCTCCGGCGCAACATTGTCTCTGGGCAGTGGAGGGACGAATACTCTGACTTCCGTTACCGTAAATAGGGACGGCACATTGGATGCCACCGAAGGGGGAACGTCTTTGGGCGGTTCGTTGACGCTGGGCAGTGGGTCGACGTTGTCGCTGGGGGACGGTTCGCTTGATCTCGGAAACAATACGCTGACCATTCTCGGTGATTTGACCCTTTCGACAACCACACCGACGAGTGCGGACGGAAAAGTTTCGCTGGTGCTGGCGAATAACGTGTCGGAATGCCTTCTTGGGGAAGGAGATGAACAGCTGACGCTGACCGAGCGAGGAACGGTTGCGTGGCAGTATATTAGCCTGTTTACTGCCGATGAGACGACTGTTGATATGACCCATCTCCGTTTGGTATACAGCAACGGAGAGGTGCGCCTCATCACGGATCCCACCTTGCTGGGCGATTATT
>CAZUZK010000145.1:0-1653 GCA_964624745.1 uncultured Bacteroides sp.
TTTGTTAATCTTTCTTTTTCTTCTTGTTCGTTGAAAATATTTCTATTTAATAAACCTTTGAACATAATTTTCTCCTTTTGTATTATTCAATTCAATATTTTTTAAATTTAAGTAATTGTTCTTTCAATTTTTTTATTTCAAAATCATTTATTTCTACATCAGCAATAATAACAAGTTGATAGTAATCATTATCTTTAATTGATTTTAGTGCACCAAGTTCGTTAGATATATAACAATCATTACTATTAATTTCGTTTGCTATTTTTCTATTATAATCAATTCCAAAGATCAATATTTCTTTTGCTCTATTTTTATATTTATCTAAATGTTGTAAGGAATATCTCAAGCAATTGTTTATTATGGGGTTTATAGAATAGTAACTAACTGAATCTGTTTGTTTGTTCAACTTTTGCTTATTACTCAAATTAATTTTATATTTTTTGATTTCAAACAATGATTTGAACAAATCATCATTATCTAATAATATTTCCAAATAATCGTTATTGCAAAAAATAGAATTATCACCTCCATAATGACCATTAGTAAAAAACATATTATAAGAGTCATAAATATCATTAAATAATTCAACATCGGACATGCTGGCAACAAGTCGAGCAAATTCTAAACTGTTTTCAAAATTTATCCAAGTTACACCTTTATTTTTTGTAAAATCAAAATTGTTGTAGTACCATTTTAATTTAATACCATATTCATCATGAAGATATCGTACGCCATTAATTGCATGATATTCCACAATATAATCAAGAAAAGTTTTACCAAATTCATCTGTTTGGCAAATAATAGGTTTACCATCTTTTGCAAGCAGTACATCGAATTCTTCTTTATATAATTTTGGATCATCTAAATAAGCGTAATATCTAAATCCTTTATTAAATGGAACATTGTTTTTTTCAACAGGCATTTTATATGAGTTTTCTTCTAATAATCTAGCTAGTGAAACTCCAAAAATTTTTTCAAGTGGTATAATAAACTCATATTTAAGAGGTCTTTGACCTTTTAACATTTTTGAAAAATTAGATTTTTCTCTGTCGGCGAATTCATATGCCTGCTGTCCTTTAATTCCCAATTCGTGTGCAATATTAATTAATAAATGACTATACATTTTAATGCCTTTCAATTTCATGTAATGATCAATGTTGTTTTTTAAATTGCTCATTTTTTACACCTCCAAATAATTTTGTTATTATATTATAGCATATATTTTTAAAGTTATGTAGTCATTTATGACAACTTTTGTGGTCATTTTTGCTTGGTGATAAATTTTTCTAGAAACATATAAAGTCAAATATGACTACATATACAATATTGTAAGAATTTATTAATTTAAATATCCAATAAATTTTATATCATCGATACACCTTTTATTTAGTTGAAGTGCCTTTCGTCAAACAGCACTACCTATCGTCCCGTAGATAACCTTTCGTCCTGCAGTTATGTATAGAAAATGTAAGAAACCTGCAAAAGTACCAAATAATACTCCTACACGGCTAACTTCCTATATTACAGATAGGAAAACAACTCCTTTATGTAAAGAAAAAAGGTCTGACACTTTTTGTATCAAACCTATGCTTTTCTTATGGTGGAGGCAACAGGACTCGCTCATCAGCGAACGGGTGAGTTTACTCACATAAG
>CAZUZK010000146.1:0-1651 GCA_964624745.1 uncultured Bacteroides sp.
GAATTTCCGCTGCTGTCGCATAGGGAAGCGGAAGGGGCAAAAATGTTACCGCTTGATACGACAGATGTCAAGCCTGCATTCCGTCGTAAATATGCATGAAACATGCTGATTGCCTTGCCGAAGCGAAAAGAGATTGCCATGGGGCGGTTCTGTGGGTAAAATGCCGCCATGCCGCGCCCGGCGCACAGATCGAAACCGCTCTCTCCCGTTGAACCGGGGGACTGGCGGGTCGTTGTGCCGCAGGGGGCGGAGCATCGCAAATTTCCTGCTTTAAGCGAGACGTTTGCCCGTACGCGCTATCGCACGCAAATGGCGGCGCGCGCCGATGAATGGTACGAAGAAGAGGAAGATTTTTCCTATGAGCCGTTGCGCGGGTGGCCTCGTTTTTTTCATTTGGCGGCGGGGATATTTTTGCTTTTGCCGGCGGCGTTGTTGCTGTGTATGGCGTTAGTGCGCCATCTCTCGGGGTGTGAGTTGGATCGCGCCTTTTGGCTGTCGGATCCCGTGTGGTTTTCGCTGTTGGGGGTTGCGGTGTGTTTGGTGTTGATGTTTGGGCATATTCTGGATGCGATTTGGGCATATGTGTATGTGCTGGGGCATGAGCTGACACACTATCTTGCCGTGTGGTGCAGTTTGGGGCGCGTAGAGGGTTTTTCGGTGACGATGAGCGGGGGCTATGTGGAAACAACGCGCAACAATCTCTTCATCGCTCTGTCGCCGTATTTCATCCCGCTGTGGGCGATTGTGTGGGTCGCCCTCGTCTGTTTGTTGCACGTCTTTTGGGACTTTGCCGCATTTGATGCATGGTTGTACGGCGGGGCGGCTTTTTGGGGCGGTTTTCATTTATATTGGACAACGTGGATCATCCCGCGCGAACAGCCTGACTTGGAAGAAAACGGGATGTTCTTTTCTCTCATGATTGTCTACATCATGAATCTGCTGTTGATGGCACTGGTGTTGTGGTGCTTTCACCTTCTTTCGTGGGGCGGTCTTGTTGAGGATTTTGTGTACGTTTGCCGCCAAAGCTGGGATCTTCTGTGTCTGTACGCTTCGGAAATTTCCGCACGATTTGCCGAATGGCAACATTGACACCCCGCGTGCGATTCTTGTCGCTTGTTATCGATGTGAAAAGGGTGTTTCCCTCTTTTGATTTTTTCTTTTTTGGGGCAAAAAGAAAACCTCGCAAGCTTTTAACTTGCGAGGTTTATTGGCTCCTGCGGTTGGGGTCGAACCAACGACCTAGTGATTAACAGTCACCCGCTCTGCCACTGAGCTACGCAGGACTTACACGTGAAGTGCGCCGAGAGTTTAACGGGCAACGAGCTTCTTTGCAAGCTTTTTTTTGAAAAAAATTAAAAATAACACCAAATTGTTTTCAAATACGCTTCTCCCGTGAAGTCGAAAGGCATGGGAAAGGATTGTGTGCGAGCGTGTGGCAGGGCGCGGGCGAGCATATCGGTAAAGCGGGCGTGCGACAAACTGCGGCAGTTTGTCGTGCAGAGCAAAACCCCGTTGGGAGCCAGACATTGGGATGCTTTGGCTGCCAGTGAGCCGTAATCGCGTTCCGCCCGCCAGATTTTTCCCTTGTCGTTTTGGGAGTGGGTGGTAGTATCTATGGTGATGAGATCGAAACGCTTGCCCTGTTTTGAGA
>CAZUZK010000147.1:0-1643 GCA_964624745.1 uncultured Bacteroides sp.
CGGGTTATATCCGGCTGCCTCAATGCTGGTCATATTGGCAGACATCCAAGTGGAGACTGTGTCGGCTGTGATGCCACTCAGCGAACTGCCGAAAGAGCTTGTTTGCTTTGTAAAATAGTTGCCGGTCGTGCTTGTCGAAAGGTGGGAATCTTTGATCAAGTCTTCTGTGGATGCTTGAACCGCACCTGTCGCAACAAGAAGAGAAATGCGAAGTGTCTTTTTCATTTGCAGATTATTTTCTTTAAGTGGTCGCGGTGGTGCGAAATTGCACATTCGCGGACACTCGAATCGGTGGCATGATACAGCATTCCGAATGCTTAGTCAATCCTCGTATTTCAAATTTATTGAAAATAATCGACTTTAAAAAAGTCATCTTTGTTCTCGCCGTTTGGTCTTATTTTCTTCTTCGTTAAGAAACAGTGTACAGCGCAGTTTTTCCGCAATCAGCATTCGGAAAGCTGATGATGTTTTGATTTTAGCGTTGATTTTCAAGAGACAAAAAAGGCGCATCCCGTCAAGAATGCGCCTTTTTGTGTCAAATTTTGTTCGATTTATGCGCGGCGGCGGCGAAGAGCCAATGCGCCCAAAGCCAGCAACGAAAGCGAAGCCGTTGCGGGTTCGGGAACGCTTATTGAAGGAGCTGTCCCGATTGCCTTGGCAATATCAGAGTTATTTGCCAACGTGTCAGAGGTGAAAATTGTCAGATTCGCGATTTCTCCTGAAAACGGTTCGCGGGAATTATTGGCGTTCCCCGTCCCGATGGCAAACTTGGCATCTTCTTCGCTTGCTGTTTTCCATGAGTGTTGCCACGTTTCGGGAGTACCCCAGACGTTAGTCGGATTCTGAGTGTATGAATCGTCCGTTTCGGAAACGTAGTACCGGAAATCTGTGGAACTGTTGTTTTGTGCTCCTATTGTGAATGCGACAAGCGTCCACTCTCCTGCTGTGACAGATTGAGAACCTGCGGCAAAATCCCAATCGCCTTTAGTGGTCATCGCCAGTTTGTCATTGCTTAAGGTAAACTTGATCCCGGTGTTTTGACCACCGTAACTGAAAATCGCTTGGACGTTGCTCACGGAATCAGCCTTTATCCACGCCGCGATCGTAATGAACTTGTCCCCGTTGAAAATGTATTGTTCAAGGTCTCACTGCTGATCCCTGTAATGAGTTTATCACTCGAAAATGAGTAAACTGTGTCGTTTGTGTAACTTGTGTTGTGTTTTGCGGTGATAGTGTCTGCATTTGCAATCAAACTATCCATCGTTGCAACTGTTGTGAGGGTGGTTTCTCCCATTGCAACGGCTGCGCTCATAGCGAGAAAAGGAACAAGAGCTTTTTTCATAGCTGTGTAAATCCGACCGAATGATACAGCATTCTGAATGCTTAGTCAATCCCTGCCTTTCAAATTTATTGAAAATAATCTACTTAAAAAATCTCCCTTCGTTCTGATTTTTTCGTGGTTTTACCTTATTTATTAATGGAGAAAATCCAGCGCGGCTTTTTCGTAATAAGCATTCAGAATGCTGATGTTATTTTTGTTTTTACGTTGGTTTTCAAGAGACAAAAAAGGCGCATTCCGTCAAGAATGCGCCTTTTTGTGTCAAATTTTGTTCGATTTATTCGCGGCGTCGGCGAAGAGCCAA
>CAZUZK010000148.1:0-1635 GCA_964624745.1 uncultured Bacteroides sp.
AGTCTATCACAAACGTATATCCCTGTCGAGTGTCTGTCTTTTCGCTTGCACCGTGCATCGGCTCGCGGTAGAGTTACGGGAACAGCTTTCATATATATGAAACGCATCGACATAAAAGATTTGGAAGGAAACGCCGTCGAAATGATCGGGCATCGCTGGATGCTCGTCACGGCAGGCACTGCAGATGCCTTTAACACAATGACAGCCAGCTGGGGCGAAATCGGCTTCATCTGGGGCAAACCCGTTGCCAACATCCTAATTCGCCCCAATCGCTATACGCATGAATTTATCGAAAAAGAAAAACGCCTGACGCTCTCTTTCATGGGCGAGCAATACCGCCAAGCGATGGCACACTGTGGCGCAGTGTCGGGACGCGATCACGACAAATTACAAGAAACGGGATTGCACCCATGGTTTTCGGAAAGCGGAACCGTGGCCATAGCCGATGCCGACATCGTGCTGGAATGCCGCGTCATCATGCGACATCGTCTGGAAGAAGGCGATTTTCTTGACTTCTCCGAAGTCTCGCAATGGTATGCGCCCAACAATCCTCTGCATGATTTTTACGTGGCAGAAATCACAGCGGCGTGGATCAAAGACTAAAAAAACAAAGTCATGAACACTTCCCTGCCCCTGCTGGTCATCGCCACGCATAACGCCCACAAGACGGGCGAAATAGCCCGCATGCTCACCTTTGCGGAAAACGCCGCGCTGAAAGCACTGGCGGCATCCCGCCTCATTCCCGGCATCGTTTTGGCAGATGATTCCGGGCTTTGCGTCGATGCGCTGGGCGGTGCGCCCGGTGTGCGCTCTGCCCGCTATGCCGGGGAAGACGGCGATTCCGCACACAACAACGCCAAACTGCTGGCAGAGCTTTCCCGCATGCCCGCCGACACTCCCCGCACGGCACACTTTCAATGCACAATGGTGCTTGCCGAAAACGGGCGTATTCTGACAGAATGCGAAGGGCGCGTCGATGGCAGCATCCTCACAGAAATGCGCGGAGTGCAAGGCTTCGGATATGATCCCCTCTTTGTCCCGAACGGCTATTCAGAGACATTTGCCGAGCTTCCCGCCGATGTGAAAAACAGCATGTCGCATCGCGGACGCGCCTTGGAAAAAGCCATTGCCTATTTAAAGGGGTTCGCCCGGTAAGCCCGATTCCCGTTTCAGCAGAGCAATTTATTTTCTGCCTGCTCGAGCAGGGATTCTGCAACATACATACCGTGTTGCAGACAGCTCAAACAAAAAGCACCGTTCTCCTGGAAGGGAACGGTGCTTTGCTTATGAAACAATCGTCTGCGTTCGTCAGCCCTGCTGATATTCCTGCAGAGAACAAACGCGCGTGGTTTTATTGACCAACCCCAGGATGGCAGAGGCGCAGGCCCGTGCCGAGGCGAGGTTCGTGCAGTACGATACTTTACTGGTGATCGCAGAAGCGCGAATCGCCACATCGTCTGCCCGAGCATCATGCGAACCGGGCGTATTGATCACAAATGCGATCTCACCGTTCTTGATGCGGTCGACAATGTTGGGGCGGCGACCGTCAAGTACTTTGTAGGCGCGTTCACATTCAATGTCGTGTTGCAACAGGTGAATCATCGTTCCGCGCGTGGCGCAAATGTCGAACCCTGC
>CAZUZK010000149.1:0-1629 GCA_964624745.1 uncultured Bacteroides sp.
TCTTCGTCGTCGGTGACGCGTCTATACGGTTGCGTGTCGTATTTGGACGGGTGAGGAAGGGGAATGTGCGCGGCTATCATGGCTTTTTTCAGGGCGGAGGTGAAGGGTAAACCCAAAACTCCGCACGTGATGATTTGCGTTGCGAAAATCTCGAGCATGGAGATATAGTAGACCGTAGACGCGTCGTTGAGCAGGAAGATGACGGGTATGAGAAGCGTGTTTGCGATTATAGGGGGGAGCGTTGCAAGCAATGGGCGTTTGCGAAGCAGATACGTGCCTATTGCGCCCAGCAAGGTTGCAAGCGTGCCTAACAGCATATCGAATATTCCGAACGGAGAAAAGAAGAAGTTTGTGAAGAAGCACCCGACGGATAGACCGACTATGGCTTCTGGGAATATAATCGGGAGCAGTGCCAGTATTTCCGAAATGCGGAATTGTATCGGACCGAACGCAATCGCGCTCAACGCGGTGGACAGGGCGAAATACAATGCGGCTATCACCGCAGACCTTGCGATAAAAAGCAGAGATTTTTTCAAAATACACCTCGGTTTTTTTTATTGATGGGTATTGCCGACACCATCGCGAGTATGTTATCATATAACAAATAAAAATGCAAACGCATTAGACTTTCTTTTGCGTTTGCATATAATAAATTTTGCAAGGAGCTGAATATGCACGATTTTACCGATATGAATTTTATGAATACGACGTTCAACACCGGCGCTTTTCTCACTTCCGGCGACAACGTGATGGTGATAAGCTGGGGTATGGTGGGCGTCATGTGGCGTAAAAGAGTTTTTGTCGCGCCCGTGCGCGAAAGCAGATATACAAAACAGTTCTTGGATAAGACCGACTCTTTTACGGTCAGTGTGCCTTATGCTGGACAAATGCTTGACGCAATACGCTTTTGCGGTACGAAAAGCGGACGGGATTACGATAAATGGGCGGAGTGTAAGTTGGACAAAATCCCTGCAAAAAGCGTTAACGACTGCTTTGTCGTCGGCGGTTGCGAAAAGTATTTTGAGTGCCGTGTAATAGGCAAGGTGCCTATGGGGGATATGGACCTTAAAGACGTGGTTGCTTGTTATCCAGATCAAAACGACGTGCATACGTTTTATTTCGGAGAAATAGTAGAGGAATACTGATGAAAATTTGGGCTAAAGTCATGCAGGGCGACAAGATAAAACGAGACGTTGTGTACGAGAGCGAGTTGACGTTAACCCCTGGCAATTTTCAAAAAATGCTGCAAGAAATATCCTATAAATTGGACGTTGCAACCCCAATATCGCTCCCCACACATTATAAGCATTTCGAGCGTTTCAACCGCGTGAAATATATCCCGAGAGATTTTATCGAGGATACCGATTTTACGTCGTTTGTGCTTGAAAGGGTGGTTGAAAACAAGAAGCCTCAACAATTCTACGTCTAATCATCAACCGCCAAAATCGCACGTTTATCCTCTTAAAACGCATAGAAAAACCATCTGATGCGCATTATGAGGCGTTAAGCCGCAAGGTGCAGATATTGGTCAGCGATTTCGCTATGCTAATACAGAGGGTTTTACCCTCAAACAAAAAACCACCAGATAGTCTGGTGGTTCAGTAGAGGTTTACCGGTGAACAAAATATT
>CAZUZK010000150.1:0-1619 GCA_964624745.1 uncultured Bacteroides sp.
CGTCGCAACGGGCAAGGTGATGGCAATGCTCCTCAGTCGAGCAATCTGCCCGCTGTAAATATTAAGAAGTTGCACCGCCGTGCATGGCAAATCTTTTTGGGCGAAGTGACCGAAGAGGGTTTGGCGTTGATGGATGACGCAACGGCTCGGGAAACGGCTCGGCGCGCGTATCGCGTGGCAGAGTTTTTCTTGATCGAAGCTGCTCGTCACGACAAAAAGGTTCGCCCGAATGAATCCTCTTCCGAAAGCGGAGAACCGGCAACCGAATAACGAAGCTTAAGCTTTTCAATTCGCGCAACGGAAGATTTTCTTTCGTTGCGTTTTTTATATGGTTAATTTCTTCGCCAGAGAGAAAGTTAACCTCTGTATTTGGCTCTCTTGTGTAACCACAGAGCCAGAATGACTCCTGCAACATTGGGAAGCCACAGCACAATGTAGGGTGTTATCCCTGCCGATTTTCGAGAAAGCTCGGAAAAAACCAATGCTACAAAGTACAGAGATGCGACGAGAATCCCCATGGCAAATCCGGTTGATGTGTCTCTGCGACGTGCCGTGATGGCAAGCGGTACACCGATGAAAGAAAAGACGATACAGGCGGCAGAGAAGGATGTTCTCTTGGCGCCCTCTGTGGCGAAAGAACGTTGGTCTTTCGTGCTGAGTTGAGAAAATGTGGCGGTGTCTTGACGCAATTCGGCAATTTCTCCGTTGGTAAAGCGGTTTGCTTTCATTTTGCGCATCTTCCGTTGAGGTAAATGAACGCGAAGAGGCATTTCCTCCAAATAAGGAACGTATGTGACGCCTTCATCGGTACGTTCGATCACGGCTTTTTTAAGCGTGAGACGCAGAGAGCGGGTGAGAGGATCGTAGTCCAAGATTTCTGCTGTTTCGGCATGCAGAGAGTCGAAGTCTGCGCTGTTGTCCGCTTTTTTTGTCTCTGTCGGGTAGATGTGAACACCGTATAAGGTGTCTCCTTCACGGGAAGAAATATAGAGGCGCACATCGTTAAAACGGGTAATCGATTGCCCGGCACGAAGAAGTTGTCTGGGATTGTTCATGGCGGCATCGAGAACGATGTCTGACATGGATTGCTTGCTTCTGGGGGCAATTTCTGTATTGATCCAATAGCAAACAGCTGAAAGAGCTATGCCCAGCCCGATAGCCGGTGCGCTCAGTCGCCACAGGCTTAATCCTGCCATGCGCATGGAAGTCAATTCGTTGTCGGCTGCAAGTTTTCCGTAAACCAGAAGAACGGCAGTGAGAAAGCCCCACGGAATAGAAAAGGAAAGTGAGAAGGGAATGACCTGCAAGATGAAATCCAGAACGATACTGAGGGGCGCATGGCTCTCTACCAGCAGGGAACGCAGTTCTTTGAAAAGTTGCCCGAGCAAAAGCAATGCGCTCAGCGATATAACGCCCAGTAGCGTTACCGCAATTAGTTGGCGCAAGATGTAGCGATCGAGGGTCTTCATGGACAAATTAGGCAAGCGAAAGAAAGTTTTTCAGTAGACGAACGCCACAGCCTTGGCTCTTTTCCGGATGAAATTGCGTTGCCAGCAGGTTACCCTGTCTGACTGCGGCGGCAAAGGTTTCTCCGTATGTGCAAGTGGCTGCAATGAGGT
>CAZUZK010000151.1:0-1609 GCA_964624745.1 uncultured Bacteroides sp.
TGAATTTTCGATACGCGGTCTTTTTATTAATAAAAAAGACCGCTTTGCAACGTTGGCGAAAGCGGTCTTTTGAAAAGTTTGGCAGAAGCTTGGTAATTAAGCCCCCATATTCTTGAGCTCATCGGCGGCGGCTTGCAGGCTCGGAACGTCTTCGATGGAAATGACTTTGGCTTCTTTATCGATACGTGCCATCATGCCGGCGAGCGTTTTGCCCGGTCCAAGCTCGATGAAAAGGCGTTCTCCTTTGTCGATGAGGTCTTTCATAGATGCCGACCAGCGTACAGAACCGCAAACTTGTGCGCCCAGAACGCGACGCATGTCTTCGGCATCGGTAACGGGGCGAGCTTCGTAGTTGCAATACACGGGAACGTCGGAAAGGTGGGTATTGAGGCGTTCAAGCTCGGGAAGGAGTTTCTCTTGTGCGCTTTGCATGAGGCGAGAATGATATGCCCCTGCCACTTTCAGCTTTTTCGCCAGTTTGAAGCCGGCTGCCTTGGCTGAGGCAACGGCTTTGTCGATGCCTTCTTCCGTGCCGGAAAGAACGGTTTGCCCGGGGCAGTTGTAGTTGGCAACATCGACACCGCATTCTGCGGCAAGCGAGGCTGCGGCATCATCGGAACCGCCAATCATGGCAGCCATGGCACCTCTTGTGGCATTGCAGGCTTCTTCCATCAACGCGCCGCGTTTTTGTACGAGTCGCAAGCCGTCTTCAAAATCAAAGTTGCCCACGGAAGCGTGAGCGGCAAATTCGCCCAATGACAAACCTGCGGCGGCTGTCGGTTCTACGGAAACGAGCGATTGCAGCACCTTTAAACAGGCAAGCCCATGCAGATAAAGAGCCGGCTGGCAGTAGCAGGTGCGGGTCAGTTCTTCATCGGGGCCTTCAAACATGACCTTTGAAAGCGAGAATCCGAGAGCGACATCCGCCTGTTCGATCAAGGCGCGGGCTTCGGGATATTGATCGTAAAGATCGCGCCCCATGCCTACTTTCTGGGCGCCCTGTCCGGGGAATAAAAGAACAGCTTTCATATTGCGGAAGGGATTTTACTATATTTGCAGATATTCTTCAAGAGTAAACGGGATGCGTTCCCGAATGGCTCAAGAATTTGTTTCAATTTGCCAAAGTTTTGCTTTTGCTCGTTGAGCTTGGGTGAGCTTTTGCACAATCATACAAAGGAACACTTGATGAATACTGAACAACAGAAAGACATCATTGTGAGACCCAATTATGTATTCTGATTGAATCTGCAGACCGATTGTACATGTTTGTTGAATAAGCAGAACGATAACACCCAGCCCCAAAAGCCAGCAAATTGTGACGAGCCATGAAAAACGCTTCGGTTTTTTATCGGAAGGAGAGATGCTGAGAAGATAAATGCGTTGCAGGACGATGTAAGGTGCAATGAGATTGTATATAGGCAGAAAAAATGAAGTGACAAAGAGAGCCGGGTTGACAAAAGGATGGCGTGATGTGATTGTTTTGTTATGCCCGGCGATGATGTTGGCATTTTCGGCAATCCTGTAACACCAGTTCATCAGAATGATGAATGTTCCGATGAGCATCAACAGAGAAGAATCCGGAATAGAGGTCGACATCCTCGTACCCACA
>CAZUZK010000152.1:0-1604 GCA_964624745.1 uncultured Bacteroides sp.
CCCGGATCCCAGTACGAATAGCCGCTGCCCAGACAGGCATTGAATTTTTTCAGGGGAATGTGACATCCTTCCCGTTCGTACAGCCTGACCCATGAGCAGTATATGACCCATTCGGTATCGACCAAAACGCCGTCAAAATCAAATACGATGCCTTGAACGTTCATGACGGGATGTGCGGCTTTGTTCCGTGTTTTTTACGGGTGTCGGCAAGCCATTCCGCAAAGCTTCTGTGGGCTAAGTTCTTTCGGAATAAATAGCAAAATATACCCAAATACAAGAAGTTTGGAATCCATGCGCTCAGCCATGCAGGCAAAATTCCTGCGGCACCCAGCGTCGGGCATACTTCATAAAAGAAGAGCAGGAACGCCGCCAGAAGCATGGCAATACCGATGCCTTTCATGGGAGTTCTGCGCTGGAACGTAACGGCACTGGGTACGGCAATCAGAACCAACACCATGCACGAAGCGATTTTGGCGATGCGTACATGCCATTCCGTGCGCAGTTGACGTCGCGTGTCTGCATTGCCCGCGTGCGAATGAATGTGATCGAGAATTGTTGTGGTGCCGAGAGCGTCGGGGCGTTGTGATTGCGTGGGGGTGATAAGCTGAAAAGGCTTTTCGTTGAAGGACATCGTTAAGCTTTTCCGATAGTCGTCCTTTTTGGCGATAGTTGTTGAGGCATTGCGCACCCATGCATTGCGGAATGTCCATGTTGCTGAGGCTTTGTCCCAGACGGCACTTTCAGCTTCAATTCGTTCGATGACGCGCCCGGAATGTTCTTTGTCAAATTGTTCAACTATAACGTTTTCTAATGGGTCGCCCGGCTTCGTCAGGATGGGAGGTTTGCCGATATTCCAGATCCGTCCGTCTGTTTCGTTATTGTATACGATGGATTGGGGGCGTGTCGCACGGCTCTCTTTGAGCATGATTTGTCGGTAAAGGGAGGCGTTGGGAGTCCAATGAAATCCACACATACCGTACACGAGAGCAACGAGAAAGGAATAAAAGAAGATCGGCCAACAGATTCGGAGAAGCGAACGGCCGGATTGAATCATCCCGGTAAGTTCGGATGAAGCAGACAGTTTGCTGAGAGCCCAAAGCGCACCCATCAACAACGTGTACGGCAGAATGAGGTTCATGACCATGGGTAACTGCGTACCGTAGAATTCGAACGTGTCGAGCAACGGGTTTTCAAAATTGTTCCGAAACCGCTCCATGTTGTCCGTGAAATCAGCCAGCAACCAAATGAGGGTTAAAATGGCTGTACACAGCAAAAATGTCGAAATGAACACGCGCGATACATAGCGCGACATCGTCCCCATGAATCCATATACCGTTGCGGAGATAAACGGCAAAAAGCTCAGAATCAGTAGGAAAAAAGGACGGCATTTTTGCTCGATGGGGTACGAATCGGGCATGCCCGGCAATTCCCACTGCATGCGTTCCAGCTCGTTTGGTACCAAACTGCCGCTTAACGCAACCCCAAGCAAAAAGAAAATTCCTGCCGGCAGCCAGCGTTTCAGAAGAGAGGAAGGAACAGTGCTCATGGTCAACTTGTTTTGTCAGACACCTTTCGCCAAGCGGTCTGCCAGATAGTCAGGAAGT
>CAZUZK010000153.1:0-1602 GCA_964624745.1 uncultured Bacteroides sp.
CTTCCAACGTATAATCCAACGGCAAGGGGCGGTTACCGTATGTTTGTTTGTCACTGCGCAGTGTGCGCGGGACATAATCGCGCGGATCGATGTGAATCCCCGTGCGCGCATCGTCCGCCAGTTCCATGACATAGTAGTAAAAGGGCGTGGGATCCGTCCCCTGCCCAACGTGAAGAATATGGACAAGACCGGGGTTATTGCGAGCGATCGGCTCATAATTCAGGATCCCTTCAAACTCCCGAATAAAGGAACGCTCGTCATCAAAATCTTCTCGCCAAACAACCTTGACGGCACGCCACGCCCCCGTCAAAGAACGTGCCAGCCACACTTCCCCGTATGCCCCTTTGCCAATGCGGGCAAGAATCTCCAAATCGGGGATGGACGGCACCGTATCCGCAGAGCGGTGAAAACCGTCAATTCTCGAAGAATCGGAAAGCGGACCGGTCACGCAATAACAGTTTTACAGGGGGAAGAATCAATTTCTGTTGCGCAGGGGCGCGCTTCACGGCAATCATCTCACCGTCACACGCCCCTGCACACCGTTCAAAACAATGAACGGGGAATATAACCGATTAACGGATCACCCCCAATTCGCGTCCCGCCGTGCAGAAAGCATCGATGGCCTTATCGAGCTGTTCGCGCGTATGAGCGGCGGAAAGCTGCGTACGGATACGGGCTTTGCCCTTGGGAACAACGGGATAGAAGAAGCCCATCGCATAAACACCCAGCTCAAGCAAACGGGCAGACATCTTTTGCGACAGCACGGCATCCCCCAGCATGACCGGGCAAATCGGATGCCCTGCCCCTGCCATCGTAAAGCCAGCTTCCGTCATACCCTTGCGAAAATAGGTGGCATTTTCCTTCACGCGATCGCTCAATTCCGTAGAGGCTTCCAACATATCGAGCACCTTGATTGTCGTAGCGGCAATGGCAGGCATCACACTGTTTGAAAACAGGTACGGACGGGATTTTTGTCTCAGCACATCGATAATTTCTTTACGTCCGGATGTATACCCACCCGATGCACCGCCCAAAGCCTTGCCCAGCGTGCCCGTTGTAATGTCTATTTTGCCGAAAAGACCGCAATGTTCATGCGTTCCGCGTCCGCGTTCGCCCAATACACCGGTCGAATGGCTTTCGTCAAAATGCACAATAGCATTGTACTTAGCCGCGATTTCATGAATCTTATCCAACTGTGCAACAATACCGTCCATCGAAAATACGCCATCCGTGGAAATCAGCTTAATGTGCGCACCGTCGGCATCGGCTTGTTGCAATTTGGCTTCCAAATCTGCCATATCGTTATTTTCATAGCGATAACGTTTGGCTTTGCAAAGACGCACGCCGTCAATGATGGAGGCATGGTTCAGAGAATCCGAAATGATGGCATCGTCCGGTCCCAACAAGGCTTCAAACAAGCCACCGTTGGCATCAAAGCAAGACCCGTAAAGAATCGTATCTTCCGTTCCCAAGAATTGGCTGAGGCGTTCTTCCAAGTTACGATGCAATGTTTGCGTACCACAAATGAAACGAACAGAAGCCATACCAAAGCCCCAGCGTTTAATGGCATCGCGGGCGGCTTCCATCAATTCGGGATTATTC
>CAZUZK010000154.1:0-1600 GCA_964624745.1 uncultured Bacteroides sp.
ATGTAGACATTCTCTTCGGCGGTATAATCGCCGCAAACCAATTTGAACTTCACCACCAGCGATGCGCTGTAGGTTTCCCCGCAACGAATTGCGGCGAAATCCGTCATCTTGGGCGGAGAAACTTCATACGAAACGTACTCCAAGCGAATTGTCTTATCGTAACTTTCTATAGGAAAGTGTTCGCTCAAGACAGCCTGTAGACCGATTTTCTGCCTGTCTTCGGGCTTGGTGAATTGTTGCAAAAAGTCCGCATAGGACTGGAGTTGAATTTCGATCAAGTTCGGAGGATCGATCACTTCCTTGATTTTGCCGAAACTGAGTCGCTCTTGCTTGGGCTTTAACATGTGTTGGCGAGGATAATTATTGTTGCACCCCGGCCGGGTGCTTAGCACGGTTTTCTATCGGGAAAACCGACCGGAACTTATTTATTTTCCACAGATTGGAATCTGCGCCACAAGCTCCGGTCGACTTTGCCTGTTTTTGAGGGGACACGAACGCAGGAGGAGAAAAAATCTCCCCCTGCTCCGTATAAACAGTAAGAAACTTACTTGATTTCGACCTTGACGCCGGCAGCTTCGAGCTTGCCTTTGGCGGCTTCAGCTTCTTCCTTGGAAACACCTTCCAAGACAGCGGCGGGAGCACTTTCAACGAGCTTCTTGGCATCGGCCAAACCGAGACCGGCCTTGACTTCGCGAACAGCCTTAATAGCACCAATCTTGTTGGCACCGGCATCAGCGATGATCACGTCGAATTCGGTCTTTTCTTCAGCAGCTTCGGCAGGGGCAGCACCGGCGGCGGCGGCAGCCACGGGAGCGGCAGCGGATACACCCCACTTTTCTTCGAGGAGCTTGACGAGGTCGGCAGCTTCAAGGATGGTCAGCGTGCCGAGTTCTTCTGCGATTTTGTTAATATCAGCCATTTTATTGTATGTGTTTAGGTTCTTGTCGCGTTCGGGGGCATCCCGAACATTTCAGTTCTCCGGCCGGAGGCCCGACAGAGGACCGTTTCTGGGTTCGGGCGGCGGGCTTTTTCAAGCCGCCGCCTTCTGTTCAAGTTCTTGATTAAGCTTCGGCAGTGTCGGCTTCGCCGGCTTTGTCTGCATAAGCTTGGATAACGCGGGCAAGTGCAGAGCCCGCACCGTTGATCGTGCCAAGCAATTTGGCAAGGAGTGCTTCGCGGGGAGGCAGATCGCCGATTGCCTGAATTTCCTTGGCATTCAGCACTGCTCCGTCAAGGATGGCCACTTTGTATGCGGCTTTCTTCGATTCTTTGGCAAAGGCGTTGATGGCTTTCGCCGCAACGCACACGTCCGAAGAACCGGTAATGAATGCCGTTTGCCCCTGCAGGTGTTCGCTGATGTCAGGCAACCCGGCTTCCGACAGAGCGGAGCGCATGAAGTTGTTTTTGGCAACGTGGCACGAAGCACCGCCGGCTGCGAGAGCAGCGCGAAGACCGGTAAATTCGGGAACGCTGATGCCGGTGTAGTCGATCACGATCACGAAGGGCGAAGCATTCACCCGTTCGAGCAACCCATCAATAATGATTCTCTTGTCTGGATTCATGTTCTTATTCTGTTCTTATGGGTTAGATCTTAGCGATT
>CAZUZK010000155.1:0-1596 GCA_964624745.1 uncultured Bacteroides sp.
ACCGTTCTCTTTATCAATCCAAACACGCATGCGGGCGAATTGCCCCGTCTTGAGATTGGGATTCGGCAATTCGACAACGTAACAATCTCGCCCCTTCACGCGGGCAATAGATGCATCATTCACAATCACACCGTTTTTCCAATAGAGAAACCGCAAAGAGAGATCTTCGTAGCAAATATCCGTATTGGCAATACTTTCTGTATAACGTGCAGATGGCATGTGTACAGCATTCCCGGAGGAATCCACCTCCAGCAAATCGGCTGTTTTGCTCTTCAGATGGAGATCGAAACGCTTCCAAACATCTCCCTTTTTGTATTGAAAAACAATCACATCGCCACGCGCACTCATGGCAAAAGGAACTTTATTTCTCCCTTTTCTCAAATGTCCCTGCACATCGCGCTCTCCTTGGCTCGTCATCGTAGTACGCACCGTTTCCAGCAACTTGTCTGCCTGCACCGCCTGATCGGCTTGGGAAAACGATGCCCAAAACACCCCAAAAGTACACAGCAGCGAAAAAGTTTTGCTCATGCGCCTGTTTTTATCATACCCTCAGCAAAAAAGCAAAGCCGCATTTTGGCTGTATGGCACGTTCGCGAAAAATCAGAGGATTTTATTTCAAAGCTTTTTATCGGGATTGTATTGTCATAAAGCGTCAATACAAAAAGAGGGGTGTTTTGCCCTTTACTTTCGGGGGGGAGAGGGATATGCTTCCGCGCATGTATGATTTGCCTGTTCGTCCGCGCCGCAATCGTAAGTCTGAGGGTATTCGCGGGCTGATTCGCGAAACGGATTTGAGCGCATCGCATTTGATTTATCCCGTTTTTGTGCATGAGGGGGATGCCGATACGCCCATTGATTCATTGCCCGGGTGCAAACGGTGGAGTGTGCAGGGTATGGTAGATGAAGCTCGCCGATTGGAGGATTTGGGGATTCATGCTATTGATTTGTTTGCCGTTGTGCCTGAGGAGAAGAAAAGCCCGCGCGGGGAGGAAGCCTGGAATCCCGATGGGATTGTGCCACGCGTGATTCGTGCGGTTAAAGAGGCTGTGCCGAGTATGGTGGTGATGACGGATGTGGCTCTCGATCCCTTTAATGCCGATGGGCATGACGGGCTTGTGCGGCATTATCCCAACGGTGATTACGAGGTTTTGAATGACGAGAGTATCGAGTTGCTTTGCAAACAGGCGTTGTGCCATGCCGAGGCAGGTGCGGATGTTGTTTCGCCCAGCGATATGATGGACGGTCGCATTGGGATTATGCGCGGAGAGCTTGACCGCGCGGGGTTTGATAAGGTTTCTCTGCTGTCCTATACGGCAAAGTATGCCAGTGCCTTTTACGGTCCGTTTCGCGGGGCGTTGGGCAGTGCGCCTAAGGAAGGGGATAAGAAGACGTATCAAATGGATCCCGGAAATGTGCGCGAGGCGTTGCGCGAGGCAGAGCTGGATGCTGCCGAGGGGGCGGATATGCTGATGGTGAAGCCAGCTTCTTATTATCTCGATGTGTTGGCGGCGATGAAGGCACATACGCATTTGCCCGTGGCGGCGTATCATGTCAGCGGGGAGTATTTGATGCTCAAGGCGGCGGCGGCGTCCGGGT
>CAZUZK010000156.1:0-1576 GCA_964624745.1 uncultured Bacteroides sp.
ACGCGCCGTCTCATATGACTCCAACAGCAAGCGGCTTTACAGGAAAGCTTTTCATAACCGACATAGGAATCGCGAATAATTGTTCCGGCATAATCGCCCAGCAGAAGTTGAGCAACGTCCTGTGAGCGTGACGGAGAAAAATGAAAGACCACCATCGGCGGACCGATCCCTGTCATCCGGCACCAGAAATAAGCGGTCTTGCATTTTCCGTGTCCGGGAACGGTCAGCTTCAGGAAGGTTTCATCGACATGGAGCACCTCACACTCCATAATCAGTTCCACCATCCGGTCATAAAGAACCTTAAGGCTCTGGGCTCCGTTTTGGAAAAGATGCGCCAAGGTGGACGGGGCGATCTGGACTCCCTCGCTTGCAAACATTTTCACTTGACGTTCCAGCGGAATCGAGTGTTCCGTTTTATCGGCAATGACTTTCGCCGGAATGGAGACATCATATTTTGTTTTTCCACTCGGACTGTTGAAATAATCACCGGGCGCGGGGGCTGTCCGAACGCCTTGGAGCGGATCTCCAGGAGCCGCGTATTTGGCCCGGCGGTAGCGGATCACATACAAGCCGCTGCGGACCGCCAACCGTTCGGAATCCTCATAACCGATCAACTCCATTCCCTGCCGTTTTTCCGCCGGAATATCGATAATCCGGTCCTCGCGGGGAAGATCGGCAGGAATTTCCTCCCAACCATTGTTTTCGCGGACTTTTCGCGTATGCTCTGCAACAGTTTGCAACTCGACAGGAACCACCGATTCACTTGTTTCCTCAAATCCCGGCAACACCCCCGATTGATCGGCTGCCAGCAAAAAACGCTCTGATTTGGAACCGAAAATCTGACGCTTCAACCAAGCGTTTTCATATTCAAGTTTGGTATTCTGTTCTTTCAATGCTGCGTTTTCGGATTTCAATGCTGCGTTTTCGGATTTCAATGCGGCATTTTCGGATTTTAGAACAGTGATTTCAGCTCTGGCCGCCGCCAGTTCTTTTTTGAGATTCAATATCTCTTCGGCTTGCTTTTGAACCAGTATCTTCAGCTCCCGGATGGCGGCAAGCGCGTCTGCCAAGGTCGTTGCTTCCGTTGTAATCATATCTATAGTATATCAAATAATTTCACGATTGCAACTGCGATTTCGATATCTATCACCTTTTTATGAGTTTTTTTACTCTGAGAACCTTTTCGAATATCGCTTGTAGTACCGTTGTGGCTTGATTCCAGACAGGATCGCATAAAGTTCTCTTACTTCCAGCTCGATTTTACCCTCTGCCGATACCGGGAGATTGAACTGCCCGCGTTCAAGCCGCTTCGCAAAAATGCACATGCCACCATCCTGATAGAAAAGCATTTTCACCAACTTTTTGTTCCGGCTGAAAAACACGAACAGATGTCCAGACGCAGGATCGCGACCGATATATTCCTGCACCGCTCCCGCCAAACCATCGAACGACTTACGAAGATTCACAGGATGCGCACAATAATAGATGCGCTGATTACCTCCAAGGGAGAACATCACCGTTCCTCAAATACATCCAGAACTTCCGATAACGTTTCCGGAACAAAATCCGAAGCCAA
>CAZUZK010000157.1:0-1561 GCA_964624745.1 uncultured Bacteroides sp.
GATTTGCGCACCAGCAGTTCAAACATGGCGGCGGCCAACCGATCGGCGGGCAATTCCAATTCTTTCATTTCGGCGGGCAATTCCGTCTCTTGCCGCGCCATTTCCAAAACTTCGTCCATCAATGCTTCGCGGCGCATTTGTTCTACCTGATCGGCTGTCATGACGGCTTCGCGGTTCATTTTCATGCCGATAAATCGCTCTATGCGCCCCAACAATGAAAAGTCTCTTCGCCCGACAAAGGAAACTGCCCGCCCTTTGCGCCCTGCACGCGCCGTGCGCCCGATACGGTGAACGTAATCTTCCGGATCTCGTGGCAATTCATAGTTCACCACACAATCCACGTCATCCACATCCAGCCCTCGAGCGGCAATGTCTGTTGCCACCAATGCCCGCAAACTTCCTTTGCGGAACGAATCCATCACGCGTTCGCGCAACATTTGAGGCATATCGCCGTGCAAGCGATCCACCGCATAGCCCCGCGCCGTCAATCCGTCTACGATATCATCGACAACGCGCTTTGTGTTGGCAAAGATCAGCCCCATACGCACCTTCCCCGTTTCCATCAAGCGGCAAAGTACCTCGAGGCGCGATGAAAAGACAACTTCGTATACTGTCTGTTCCACAGTCGGCACGGTCAATGCCGGGCGTTCGATGCTGATTTCTGTGGGGTTTTCCGAAAAACGCTCCAGCAATCGGCGAATGCCCGGCGACATGGTCGCCGAAAAGAAAAGTGTTTGTTTCTTGGCGGGCAAGGCATCGGCAATCCGCTCAATGTCTTCCAAAAAGCCCATATCGAGCATTTCGTCCGCCTCATCGAGGATCAACACGCGCAGCGCGTCAAAGCGCAATGCCCCCTGCTCCATCAAATCCATAATGCGCCCGGGCGTTCCCACCACAAATTGCACCCCGCGCTTCAACGCGTCCAGCTGAGGACGAAACGATGCCCCGCCATAGATCGGCACGGCAGACACACCGTCCATAAACAATGCCAGCTTGTCCACCTCGCGGCATATCTGCACCGCCAGCTCGCGCGTGGGACACAGGCACAACGCCTGCACGGCGCGTTCATCGGGATCAATCGCTTCCAGCGCAGGGATCGAAAATGCCAGCGTTTTGCCGGATCCCGTATACGAAAGCCCCAACACGTCTTCTCCCGCCAACGCCGGAGGAATCGCCCGCGCCTGAATTTCAGACGGCGTTTCAAACCCCAACACCTCAATGGCTTCCAATATCTCCGGACTGATTCCCAAATCAGAAAAACTCATAATGCAAAATGTGTCTGCTGACGATGCCCGCATTTCTCTCTTTTGTCGAGACTTAAACGCCGCATGTCTGAAAAATTCCGTCTCGGCAATGCTCCGGTTACCCTCTGACCCTCTTTTATCTTTCCGTCTTTATACTTCAATTACGGAAATTCTGCGGAATTTCGTGAATGCCGCTTGACACGGCATTTTCATTTCGCTATGCTGTTTCGCGTATCAGCAAGTGGAATTGCCATAAAGGTTCTCCGTTACTTTCATCAATCTATGAAGACATCTGTTTTTCCTCTTATCGGGCTTGT
>CAZUZK010000158.1:0-1545 GCA_964624745.1 uncultured Bacteroides sp.
TCATTCTGCCACGCATTTGGCGACGTCTTTTGACGCGTTTAGGCATTAACATTATCGATTTCCTCCTTCAAGTGGATTTTTGCCAAGGACTTCGCCCTTGTAGATCCAGACCTTGACGCCGATTGCGCCGAACGTCGTGTTTGCCGTTGCCACACCGTAATCGATGTCTGCACGGAGGGTTTGAAGCGGGATAGAACCGTCGCGGTATTGTTCGCTTCTTGCGATTTCAGCACCGTCAAGTCTTCCGCTGACCATCGTCTTGACGCCCTTTGCACCTGCTTTCATTGCCTTGGACATAGCTTGTTTCATCGAGCGACGGAAGGAAGCGCGTCCTTCAAGTTGCTTTGCGATGCCTTCTGCGACGAGTTGAGCGTCTGCATCCGGATGTTTGACCTCCATAATGTTGATGCTGACCTTCTTGTCGCTTGCAACAAGCTTTTCAACTTCCTTTTTGATTTCCTCTACGCCTGCGCCTGCCTTACCGATAAGCACTGCGGGGCGAGCCGTATGGATACCGACGACGAGCTTGTCTGCAGCTCTTTCAATCGTGATTTTGGAAATTGCGGTATCGTAATATTTTTTCTTTATGAATTTGCGGACTTTATTGTCTTCGACGATATTGTCTGCAAAGTGAGCCTTGTCGGCATACCACTTGGAGCTCCAAGCCTTGATAACGCCGGTACGAAGACCGTTTGGATCAACCTTTTGTCCCATTGTGTATACCTCCTTACGCTTTCACGGTGTCGAGTACGACCGTGATGTGACTTGTTCTCTTGTTGATGCGATATGCTCTGCCCTTGGATACTGCTTGAATGCGTTTGAGGGTGGGACCTTCGTTTGCATAGCACTCTGCGATATACATATCGTTTCTTGCAAGATTTTGATTGTTTTCGCCGTTTGCCGCCGCACTGTTCACCAACTTGATGAGCGGTTCGCTTGCAGCCTTCGGAGTGTTCTCCAAAATGGCGATTGCTTCCGTTACGGATTTGCCTCTGATAATGTCGAGCACGATACGAACCTTAAAGGGAGAAATTCTGACGAATTTAGCCGTTGCACAAGGTCTTGTATCTGCTTTTGCTTGACGATCCAAGGCTTTTTGTTTACTTCTTGTAGCCATACGTTCCTCCTATTATTTCGTGGTCTTCGCACCCGCGTGACCTCTAAAGGTACGAGTGGGAGCAAATTCACCGAGCTTGCAGCCGACCATATCTTCGGTGATATACACTGCAACGTGTTGTTTTCCGTTGTGAACCGCAATCGTGTGTCCTACCATTTCGGGGAAAATCGTGGAGCTTCTCGACCAGGTTTTGACGGATTGGCGTTCACCCGATGCGTTCATAGCATTGATTCTGTTCATAAGGCGCGCTTCTACGTACGGGCCTTTCTTAACACTTCTACTCATTTTGTCCTCCGATTAGTTCACACGCTTAATAATAAACTTATTAGATGCGTTCTTCTTCTTTCTCGTCTTATAACCGAGAGCAGGTTTACCCCAAGGTGTAACAGGTGAAGGCATACCGACAGGAGATTTGCCTTCGCCACCGC
>CAZUZK010000159.1:0-1544 GCA_964624745.1 uncultured Bacteroides sp.
GCACGGCAGAAGACATGGGCATGAATCTCATGTTCGGCGGTCACTACGCCACGGAAACTTTCGGTGTGAGAGCAGTCGGACATCTGCTTCAAGAAAAATTCTGTCTGCCGCACAGCTTCATCCACCACCCCACCGGCGTATGATTCTGACAACGGAAGACGCCGATGGCGTACAGCGTCTCGATCAATACCTCGCCGCTCAATTGCCGGAGTTTTCCCGCTCGCGCATCCAGTCGTTTATTAAGACCGGCGCTATTACGGTCAACGGGAGAAAAGCAAAGCCCAAAGATCCGGTCGCACGCGGGATGGTCATCAATGTCGACATCCCCGATCCCGAGCCGGCAGAAGCCCTGCCGCAAGATATTCCTCTTTCCATTCTCTATGAAGATGACGATGTGATCGTTGTCAACAAGGAAAGTGGCATGGTGGTACATCCTGCGGCAGGAAATCCCGACGGAACATTGGTCAATGCCTTGCTTTTTCATTGCAACAACTTGGCAGGCATTGGGGGCGTGAGCAGACCGGGCATTGTGCATCGGCTCGACAAAGACACATCGGGCTGTATCGCCGTTGCAAAAAACGATGCCGCCCATCTTTCCCTTACGGCTCAGTTTGCAGAGCGCAGTACGGGGAAACATTATTTGGCCGTGGTACAGGGAATCCCCCGCGAAGACAAGGGGACGGTCTTTACCAACATCGGGCGACATCCCGTCAATCGTCTTAAAATGGCTGTTGTCAACCCCGGATCAGGTAAATTGGCTATTACGGATTGGCTAGTTATCTCTCGTGATACAGCCACACAAACCGCCTTGGTGCTTTGCACTCTGCACACGGGACGCACCCACCAAATCCGCGTCCATATGCACCATATCGGACACCCCCTGATCGGAGACCCCATCTATGCCAACCCCGCTCGTCAAAAAGCACACACGGGACGTCTGATGCTTCATGCATGGAGGTTGAGTTTTAACCATCCGGTCACTGGGGAACGTCTTTCTTTCGAAGCCCCCATCCCTTCGGAATATACCCCATGGTTGCCCCATTCTCCTCTTGAAGATTTTCTGCCCTCATGATCGCCTTGTTTGACATGGACGGGACTTTATTTCCCGGAGACTCCCAACTGCGCTTCGCCGGGTATATCCTTTCCCGCCATCCCTTGCGACGGCTTTACCTTTTGTTCGTTCTTCCCGTAGCAATCCTTACGGCACTGCACATTTGCCGTCCCTCTTTCATGAAGCGGGCGTTCCTCAGCTATCTGTGGCGCATGAAACGCGCCGATATCGAACGCGAAGCCGAATCTTTCGTGACCGAAGAACTCCTACCCGCCCTTCATTCCCCGGTGACGGAACGTTTGCGCCGTCACCAAATCAACGGCGATACCTGTCTTCTCGTTTCCGCATCACCCGACTTTTACACTGCCATCTTCGGTCGCGTCATGGGATTTTCCGCCATATGCGCCACTCCGTTTGAGTGGCAAGAGAGCATGCCCTTGTTGCCAAAAATCACACCGCCGGGCAACAATAAAGGCGTTAACAAGGTTTTGCG
>CAZUZK010000160.1:0-1525 GCA_964624745.1 uncultured Bacteroides sp.
AATCCGGAATACTGCGCCCGCTTAGTGTACAAAAAGCCACTGACAGCATCGGAAAAGGAACAAAGAATGAACCCGCGCTCCCGCAGTGCGAAACTGCGAGTGCTTGAAAAGATAACCCTGAAATGATTCATACCCGAAAGAAACAGAAATTTTCAACAGGCGTCAGTATCGGCTATTTGGCGTGGATGGCGGCGTTGGCAGTTTTGCTGATTGCCGGCGGTTGCTATTATGCCGTGTTGAAAAATGAACAGATTGCCGTGCGGCGATCCATAGAAAAGCTTCATCTCCAAACGTCGACATGCAATTTGGCGGCGAAACAGTATCGTGCCAAGACGGCTTCTCGCATCAATCGCGTGGCGATACGCGATCGCCTTTCGCAAGAACACTCCGAATTGCAAAACATTGTTGCTTCGCAAATTGAAGTTGCAGAGCAACAACCGAAACGCGCCGTTGCAGGAAACTGAACCACGAAACAATGATACTCAAAACACAGAACGGATTTGCCGGAAGATGTCTGCATTTGTGCGCGGGCATCGGGTTGATCACAGTCTGTGTGTCGTGGCAGTTGGTGAAACTGCAAATCATCGATGAAGATATGAATGCCGTCCGCGCCGGGCAGACGATGATTGAATTTGATTCGATCCCTGCACAACGCGGTGTGATTATGGATCGCAACGAAGAGTTGCTCACCAACAATATACTGAGCGTTTCGTTGATTGCGGATCGGTATCATTTGAGAGATCCAAAGATGGTATGTTGGGGATTGGCAAACAATATCGCATCGCACGATGCCATATGGGGTACGCTTGATGCCGAACAGCGAACATTGCTTATTCGGCGCACGTACCAAAGTCTGTTGCGTCGCGCCGAGAAGAAGGGCGTACACGATTACAGTGCCGCGAAAGGAAAAAGCGGCGCGGCAGGTGCGCGTGAAATGTTGAAGGAAAGCTACGATGAGAATATCTGCGAGATGTATTATCGGGCGCACGATGAACTTGTTGCAGAATGGCTGTCCCCGTGTTTGCAAATGGAGCCTCAGGCAATTGTCGACAAAATCCGCCAAGACGGGAGCAAAAGTATTATTCAAAAAATAGTTTTGGCTCGCGATTTGACGGAAGAAAAGGCAGATGAAATTCGCCGCCTGTTATCATCTGCCCGCATTCGCGGGTTTTCGTGCGAGAGCGTGTTGAAACGCTCATACGCGTCTCCCGAGAGCCTGTGCCATGTCCTTGGATACGTGGATTATGAGAACGAGGGTATTTCCGGGATCGAAGCTAAATTTAACGGATATCTCAAAGGGCAAAACGGCAGCCGCGAGTTTCGTCGTGATGCGCGTGGGCTCATTGTTCCCAGTGAAGGCGATCGCTTCAAGGAACCCATCCATGGGCAGAATCTCATTCTGACCATCGATATGCGCTTGCAAACCATTGCCGAGCAAGAATTGGCAAAAGGTATAGAACACAATCGTGCCGCGCGGGGTGCCGTGGTCATCGTCGAACCCAAAACGGGTGATATTCTCGCCTTG
>CAZUZK010000161.1:0-1517 GCA_964624745.1 uncultured Bacteroides sp.
TTTCGGAAGGAGAGAAAGCGCGCGGAACTTACGGTTTGGGAGAAGGGATTACCGGGCAGGTGGGGGAAACGGGAATCCCTGCTGTGATTCAAGATACATCGAAAAATGCGGATTTTTTGAATCGCACAGGGGTGCGCCAAGAGGGGGAGGCTGAATCGTTTTTGTGCGTTCCCATTAATCATTCTGGAGCTGTTATCGGTACACTTTCGGTGGATTTTCCCGTTCAATCCCAAAATACTCTTGCCAAGCTGAAAAACTTGCTTGTTGTCGTGGCCAATATTTTGGCAGATGCGGTGGAATCCGTCCGTTCCCACGTTGAAGAACGATTGAGGCTTGAGCGGGAAAACGATCGTATGCGCCTTGAATTGGGTGAACAATCCGGCTTTGCGTCTATTGTCGGGCATTCATCAGCAATGCGTGCCGTCTATTTGGAAGTGGCGCAGGTAGCGCGATCCAACGCTACGGTATTGTTGCGCGGTGAATCGGGGACGGGCAAAGAACTCATCGCCCAAGCGATTCATTACGCTTCGGATCGCAAACAAGGTCCCTTTGTGGCTGTCAACTGTGCCGCGTTGCCGGAAGGCTTGATCGAATCGGAATTGTTCGGTCACGAAAAAGGGGCTTTCACGGGGGCTCACAAACAGCGCATCGGGCGTTTTGAAATGGCGTCAGCCGGGACGCTCTTTTTGGATGAAATTGGCGATATTTCGTTGCCCACGCAGGTGAAGCTTCTTCGCGTTTTGCAGGAGCGTGTGTTTGAACGTGTCGGTTCTCAAGAACCGATCCCGACCAATGCGCGTATTATTGCCGCGACAAGTCGAGACCTTGAAGCGAAAATGAAGGAGGGGGCATTCCGTGAGGATTTGTATTTTCGTCTGAATGTGTTTCCGATTCACGTGCCGTCATTGCGTACTCGCAAGGCAGATATTATTTCTTTGGCTGATTATTTCCTCAGCAAATACAACAAGGCGTATAATAAGAATGTGGTTCGCCTGTCCACGCCGGCTATTGACATGTTGATGAGTTATCATTGGCCGGGGAATGTGCGCGAACTGGAAAACATGATCGAACGCGCCGTTCTTGTTTCAACAAGCGGGGTGATCAATTCATTTGATTTGCCCGCATCATTGCAAACGGCTGCCAATACGGGAACATCGCTGGAAACATCGAGCGGAGAAACGTGGGGTGCCGGTATTGAAGTGCTTACCGCTTCATTTGAAAAAGAACTTATTTCCGCTGCGCTGAAACGCACTCAGGGCAATGTGGCTGCAGCTGCCCGCGAATTGGACACGACCGTTCGCAAATTGCATTATCGCATTCGTCAATTACACATCACTCCTTCGCAATACAGATAAATGAACATCGGCTTGGTACAAACATCTGCTCAAACGGCAGATTTCCCCAATAATTTGCGGTCTCTCGTGCAGGGGTATCGCGGTTGCCTGGATCAAGGCGCAGAGCTTGTTGTGGCAGATGCCTTTTCTTTGTGCGGTCCTCCTCCGCAAGATTTCGCCCGG
>CAZUZK010000162.1:0-1506 GCA_964624745.1 uncultured Bacteroides sp.
GCTGCGAATTGGAAAGCAAAGGAGATCCATTCTTGACAGCCCGATGTTTTTTTCATAGATTCCCCACCTGGATTCAAAGGCACTTCTGACGTGTACGGCAGTGTTATGCAGTGGCGTAATCGGATATTTCGCATATCCTCCTATTTTTGGTTTGGCGGAAAAGCCTGTTGCCGCCAAATCGGAAAAGACGGTAGCGGTTGTGCCTCAAGAAGAACCAAAGCATGAACCTGAACCTGCGACCGTTCCGGAATCGCTTCCCGAGCCAGATCCGACGCCGAAACCCGTTGTTGTGGAGACGCCCGAAGAGGAACCAGAAGAGGAGGAAGATGTCGAAGAAATTGCCGAAGTTGAAGCAGAGGATGATTTTGAGCTTTCGTCTCTGACGCGCACTCCCGAAGAATTGAAAGCCCTGCAGGAGATGATTACGGAAATGTCTCAAAAGTCCGATCCTGCATACATGGGGCATGAAAATGCTTCTGCATGGAAGAGACCGGACAATGCCAAAAAACGTCTTGCCGGAAAAATTGTGGGGGCGTTGAAGAAAAAGGGCGACAAAAATACCATGAAAGCTGACCGCGATGTCATGCTTTTTTTGGCAGGGAAAGACGGTTTGAAAAATCGTTTGGCGTTGGCGCAGTGGGCTGTTTTGGATAAGGCTGATTCCACAGCCTTGATATCGTTGTGCCAAAATTCGAAGTTTCGCAACTTTTTGGGCAAGTTTATCAATGATTTGCAGTGGATTGAAAGTTTTGTTTATTCAGGCGCGTGTCAGGCTCCCGAAAAGGCTCTTGAAATTTTGTCTGTTTTGGCAGAACACGATCCTGAAATTTTGAAAGTAGGCAAAGCCGCCAGAGCGTCCTCTGCGAAGGCGAAGAACATACCGACGAGAGAAGGTTTGCCCATGATGAAACGGCGTATCGCCACGGCGATTGCCGCTGAATACGGCAGGAACGGATGGACTTTTTCCGGCGAGGAGGAAGCTATTAAATATCAGAATATGCTGCCTCCGAAAACGGATCTGAAAGACCGCTTCTCTTTGGCGAAAATTCGCTATGATTATTTCGTCTCCAGTTGGCGAAAAGGGCTATTGAACCCGACGTTTGACGAATTGGCAGATTGGGATATGCGCATCGTCTGCGGTTGGAAAGACAAGAACAGGCACGGTGGCGCGGCAACGTTGGAATGGCAACGAGACAACGCCGCTTTGCCCGAAGGCGAAGCGTACAACGCAGCTTGCCAAGTGCCGTACCGTTTGATTAATTTCTTTGGCGACAGTATCCATTCAAGCGATTACTATAAGCCTTTTGATACGTACTATAACGGTAACTACAATAAGGAAGTGCGCGATGTCGGTTCCGTTTGCGGGGGCAATGCTCATTTCGGCGCATCCTCATGCATTGCACAGGGAATTCCCGCTATGACGATGGGAGAACCCGGTCACTGCGCGTACTCTGTGCGCGTGAACGGAAAGTGGAAACGCAACTTTTCTGTCTCCCCCAAGCACAG
>CAZUZK010000163.1:0-1501 GCA_964624745.1 uncultured Bacteroides sp.
TGTATGAGTGGCTTAAGCAGCTTTATCTAAAGAACAATCTTTAGTTTTTTTTTATAAAAAAAACAGACTATCGTCCGCCTTATTTACTTTCCTTTTTGCTTTTTTTATTATTTTTACTAACTAATTTTACTTTAACTCCTCTTAAAGTTCCAAATTGTTTTTTTACTCCCTCAGGTAAGTTTGCTTTATAAGTTCTCATAGTGCACCTCCTCATTACAACTAAATAATTATAACACGTATTATACTAAAAATACAGCAAAATTCAAGTATTATAATATTACCTTATGGCAATTGCATAAAAAAAGTCAATAAGTTTTTGATTGTTATAAAATTTCATATATAATTAAAACAGAAGTATGGTGATTGTATATGAAAAGTTTATTTGAACATTTTGAAATTTTAGAAGATCCTAGAGATATCAGAGGAAAAAGGCATGAATTAATTAATATTTTAATTTTAACTATTTATGGCATTCTTTGTGGGTATACCGACTTTACTAATATGGCAGATTTTTTAGTGTTAAACGAAGATTATTTTACTAATCTTTTGAATTTAAAAAATGGAATTCCTTCTCATGATTGTTTTTCAAGAGTCTTTTCCATTATTGATTCCAAAAAATTTATGGAACTATTTGTTGAATGGATTAGAAATATTGTCAATGACAAATCAGGTAGATTCTTAAGTATTGATGGTAAAGCTATTAAAAGTGCTACTGATAAAATTAATGGTGGAAATACTCCTTATATTGTTTCTGGTTTTTTAAGTGAAGTTGGTATTTCTATTGGACAAATTAAGGTTAACGATAAATCAAATGAAATTTCTGCTATTCCTGAACTTCTTGATCTTATTGATATCTCTGGATTAATTGTCACTATTGATGCTATTGGTACACAATCTAATATTGCTAATAAAATTATTGAAAAAAAAGGTAACTATATTTTAAAAGTTAAAACAAATCAAAAAGATTTGCTTGATGATATAAAGACTTATTTCGATATTGAAATTAATAATGATAATTCTGAAATTGACTTTATAGATACAGATTTTGAAAATGGCCACGGTCGTATTGAACGAAGAGAATACTATATCTCTTATAACACCTCTTGTATTAACAATAAAGAAAAATGGAAAAAATTGTCCGCTATCGGAATGATGAGATGTTACAGAGAGGAGAATTCGAAAGTTACCATTAAAGATCATTATTATATTATCAGTAAAAAAATTAACATTGAAACTTTTAGAGATGCTACTAGAAGTCATTGGAATATCGAATGTGGCTTACACTGGAAACTTGACGTTATTTTAGATGAAGATCACTCTACAAATAAAAAAGGAAATTCTATAGAAAATATTTCTACCATAAGAAAAATCGTTTTTAATTTAGCTAGGCTTGATAAAACTATGGGAGATAAATTAACTTTAAATCAAAAAATAACTAGATATAACCATGATTTTAAGAATATTGAAAATCTCATTTTTCATGTTATACCTAGTTTATAAG
>CAZUZK010000164.1:0-1494 GCA_964624745.1 uncultured Bacteroides sp.
ATACGGCCAAAACCATTGATAGCAACTTTAACAGACATGGTAAAATCCTCCATTTTGAAATATTACCGCATTGCGGTATGGTTTACGGATTACGGGCATCTGAAAGCCCATACATGCTCATTATACAATAACCTTTTGCCATTGTAAAGTGGTGAAATTGAAAAAATAAGTCCAAATTGATCGAAAAGTCTTGAACGATTGTGACAAAGCCCCCAATTTGAGCCGGATCAGGACATTTTCAGCCGTTGCCGGGCCTCCTGCAGTGTGCAGCACAGTTTGCCCTGATAGAAGCCGTTGCGACCGCCGCCCCGGGCACCAAGCTGTCGGCCAATGGCGGCAGGATCCTCTGTCCGGGAGGCGATACAGATATTGAAATCACCCTCCGCACCGCCGAGAACCACGGCGTGACCGCTGCATTCGTTGCAGATCAGTTCCGCCAGAAGCCGGGTCTGTCCGGCGGTGAGGGAACTGTCTGCGTGCAGCACATGGTGCTGTCCGCGATAGCGTTCGGCCGTCAGCCGGAACAGCTGCGCCTGCAGCCCGGCGAACAGCCGCCGCTGTTCTGTCAGCGCCGCGCTCTGTCCGCAGACGGCCTGCGCAGTCTGGTCGATGGGAGCGGAGAGCTCCTGCGAGATCTGCCGGTTCTGCTCGTAAATCTGCGCAACATGCTGCCATGCCCGTCTGCCACAGCGCATCACCAGCCGTACACCGCCCCGCAGCCGGGTACAGCTGCTCAGCTTGATCAGCCCGACTTCACCGGTGAAGGCAGTGTGAACACCGCAGCAGGCGCAGCTGTCAACGCCGTCGATCTGCACCAGCCGTACCGGCCACGGCAACTGGCGTTTGGTGCGGTAGAAAATGCCCGGCAGTTCCTCTTCGGAAGGGTACCGGCACACCACCGGAAGATTGGCCCAGACGGCGACGTTGGCTTTTTCTTCAATCACCGGCAGCTGCTGCGGCGGGATAACACCGTCAAAATCCACTTCCATGCCATCGGTTCCGGCGTGAAAGCCGCAGTTGTGCAGGCCAAACATGGCATACACGATGCCGGAGACAATGTGCTCTCCGGTGTGCTGCTGCATCAGATCGAACCGGCGGCTCCAGTCAATGCATCCGATGACCCGGCTGCCCGGCTCCAGCGGCGCATCGCACAGGTGCAGCACCTGCCCGTCCTTCAGTTGGACATCGGTGACGGGAACACCGCCCAGAGTACCGGTGTCACAGGCCTGCCCGCCGCCTTCGGGATAGAAGGCGGTCTGATCCAGAGTTACAAGACATCCTGCCTGCACCGGTGTGCAGCGCAGAACGGTGGCAGTAAATTCCGACAGGTGGGGGTCCTCATAATAAAGCTTCCGCGTTTCCATGATATGGCTCCTTCCGTACAGTTACTTGCATTGCAGCACAGCCGGGCCCGGCGCAAAAGCACCGGGCCCGATATGCGTGTTCGGTTACAGCGGGGACTGCCGGATCTTCGCAAATCGCCGGGGATAACAG
>CAZUZK010000165.1:0-1490 GCA_964624745.1 uncultured Bacteroides sp.
GTTTGTGTGTCGAGCCCGTCATGATCGTTGTAATGTGAGAGTCAATTCAGCTAAACGTTCATTATATAAAATGGGTTGTTTTATTATTAAGCCTGAAATTGATCGAGGAAACGCGCATCGTTTTCAATCAGCAAACGAATGTCCCGAATACCCCAGCGAATCATGGCGAGACGTTCAAGACCGATCCCGAAGGCGAAACCCGAAAGCCCGGCGTATTCTTGCGTTCCTTTTTCGCGATCCACTGCTTCCAGCACGGCAGGATTGACCATGCCGCAACCGGCGATTTCGATCCATTTCGGCTCTTGCCCTGTGGCTTGAAGCAGAACGTCGATTTCAAAGCTCGGTTCGGTAAAGGGGAAAAAGTGAGGACGGAAACGGACGGCCGTTTCTGTGCCGAAAAGCGATTTGAGGAAATATTCCAAAGTCCCTTTCAAATCGCCAACCGTAACATTTTTGTCAACGTAAAGACCTTCGATTTGAGTGAACGCAGAAAGGTGAGTGGCATCAATGTCATCGCGGCGATAGGCAGATCCGGGCGAAACGATGCGCACCGGGGGTGCTTGGCGTTCCATCGTCCGAATTTGCACGGTGGATGTTTGTGTGCGGAGCAACTTTCCGCTGTCGAAATAAAAGGTGTCTTTTTCGTTGCGGGCAGGGTGGTCGGCAGGTGTGTTCAGCGCATCGAAACAGTGAAATTCGTCTTCGATTTCAGGTCCTTCGGCAAGGGCAAAGCCCATACGGCGCAAGACGCGTACAGCTTCGTCTCGCACGAGTGTAAGAGGGTGAATGCCACCGGTGGGCAATGTGCGCCCCGGCATGGTCATGTCCGTCCCCGCCACGGCGGCACGATCCAATTCGTCTTGCAAGGTGTTTTGCTTTTCCTCAAGTGCGTTTGAAATAGCGGTGCGGGCTTCGTTCAAAGCTTGCCCCACAGCAGGCTTTTCTTCTTTCGGAACATCGCGCATTCCCTGCTGTACTTGGCTGAGAGTGCCTTTTTTGCCGAGGATGTACACGCGCGCTTCTTCAAGTTCTTTCATGGATTTGACGCCCGCGATGCGTTCCAAGGCGTCAGTCAGAATGCCGGCAATTCGTTCTTTCATATGCTCGGGGAAACTATACGCGCCTCATTCCTGACGGTCAAGCAGGAAGTCTCATGTTTGCCCGATTCGGCAAGCATATGTCTTGCATGCGGAGAGTGACGGCAGACTGAAAGCGGGACGAGAAATGAGGGCGCATTTGCGATGCCTTTCAGATCCGTATCACAAACGCTCAAACAGAGAACGGGAATCGGCAAAATAGGCTTTCTTTTTTCCTTTACGCTTACCGAAGTCGGGGGTAGGATAGAGGCATGAGAAGACCTCCCATTCCCGGTTTGGTGCTTGGCGACGGCTGGTTGCAGCCGTACACGAGGGAAATTCGCACGCGTATGAAGCTTTTTGACTTGGCAACGGCTCGCTTGGTCAAAAAATTCGGTTCTCTCGAAAACTGTT
>CAZUZK010000166.1:0-1484 GCA_964624745.1 uncultured Bacteroides sp.
GCCCGTCCCCGTGTCTTCCATGATTTCACCGTTGCTCACGCGAGAGCGCAGGCTGTGGGCAGAACGCACGGGAGCGGCCAGAGCCAGAGAAAGATGAACTGAATAGGCAATGTCTCGCGTCCAGACGCTTTGCCATGCTTTTCCCGTCATGAGCAGACCATCGGGAGAAGAGTTTTCTTCCAGTTCGCAGAGGGCAAGGTTATATGCCGCTTCGAGAATGGGAATGTCACCGCGATATTGCGGGTAATCGCCCGAGAGTTCCGGCAATTGGCGAATTACCGTTTCGCCGTGTTTCGAATCGGGGGAGCGGTGCCACGATGTGGCAAAGCAATGGGGGGAGAGAACGCGGGCTTCCGCACCGTCCTGAAAAACGCCGGTTGCAGTCAAACGAAAAGCTTCGTTGGCAAAGAGGATTTTCTCGGAACGGAGGGAAGCCATTGTTGAGATCAGAGAATTGCGCCCGGAGTGTAGGTCGCGCCTTCGGGGAAGCGAGTGGCGAAATCGTTCGCCATGGCGCAGAAAGCATCTGCCTGTGCCGAAGCCATACCGGTATCGCCGGCATGTTCGTCGAAGATGCTTTGCAGGTCTTCGCGAGAGATGCCGAGACGCGGGTCCGCCCCGAGGCGATCCAGCAAGTCATTTTGCGTGATGATACCGGAGCGCAGATCATTTGAGACGGCAACGGCGTGTTCTTTGATGACTTCGTGAGCGGTTTCGCGCCCGATGCCGCGTTTGACCGCTTCCATCAGGAAGGTGGTTGTGGTGAGGAAGGGCAGGTATCGGTTGAGTTCTGCCTGCACGACAGCTTCGTAAACGCCCATTTGATCCAGTACTGTGAGGAATGTTTCAAACAGACCGTCTGCGGCAAAGAAGGCATCGGGCAAGACGCAACGGCGCACCACCGAACAGGAAACATCGCCCTCGTTCCATTGATCGCCCGAGATGCAGGAAATCATGGTCAGGTATCCTTTCAGAATGGAATGGAATCCGTTGACGCGTTCGCAGGAACGAGCGTTCATCTTGTGGGGCATGGCACTGGAACCCGTTTGCCCCTTGGCGAAGCCTTCCGTTGCCAGTTCATGTCCTGCCATCAGACGCAGGGTTTTGGCGAAGGAAGAACAACCTGCCGTCAATTCGACCAAGGAAGAGACGATGGAAAAGTCGAGCGCACGCGGGTAAACCTGCCCAACGTTGCTCCATGTTTCCGGAATACCGAGGTGAGAGCAAACGCGGTTTTCAAGCTCTGCCACGGTGTCGGCATTGCGCCCGAAAAGAGACAATTGGTCAAGCTGAGTTCCCACGGCTCCTTTGATGCCGCGCACTGGATAGTTTTCCATGCGAAGAATGAACATGCGCAGAGAACGGGCGATTTCTTCGCCGAACATGGCGACACGTTTGCCCATTGTGGTGGCTTGTGCCACTACGTTGTGCGTGCGTGCGGCGATGGGCAGGTTTTTCCATTGTTGAGCCTTGTCGCTCAATCG
>CAZUZK010000167.1:0-1482 GCA_964624745.1 uncultured Bacteroides sp.
CATATTTGACAAGGAAATAGCATAATTTTCCCTCACTTGACGATGCCTGTTCCGCTTCAAAAATTTTCTGCCGATGCCGATGCTCCGTATTTGAAGCGGATAGAACATTCGCCCCGCTTTGTATGGAAGAGGTTTGGCGATGGAGAACGTTTGGAAACGATGGCTCTTTTCCCCGATGGGCATACGCCCGACAAGCGCATTCCCGCCGTTGCGTTCTTTCATGGTGGCATGTGGAAAACGCCTCATTCAACGGAGTTTTATTTGTGGATGTTGCAACTGGCATCGCGTGGCGTGGCTTGCTTTTTGCCGTCCTATCGCACCCATGCGGAATATGATGTCGACACAGCGGATATTTTGCAGGATGCTTCCGATTTTTGGAGCTGGTTGCTGGGTAATGCCGATGAGCTGGGGCTGGATGACGAGCGACTGTGCCTCGCGGGCAGCGATGCCGGGGGGCTGATGGCTCTGCATGCGGGGATGCCTCCGTTGCGTCCGAGCGGTTGGCGCAGTCTGTTCTCGCGGCGAGTGGCGCAACAGCCTTTGCCGGCTTGTGTCGCTCTTTTTCGCGGAGTGGTCGATATGGAAGCCCCGGAAGCGGCTTTGTACGGCGGGCGAAACGACAGCGCGGAAGACGTCCTTCATTGGAATCCGCCCGAACGCTTGGGACGGCGTTTGCCGGCTTTGTTTTCGGCACACGGCATGCTTGATCCTCTGCTGGATTATCGCCGCAGTGAATGGTTTGCCGATGAATGGGCGGCATGCGGTAATGAGGCACGGTGCATTTCCTGCCCGCACGGTGATCACGCCTTTCTTTATTTTAATGTGAACCCGCTGGCGTTTGAACAAATTCTCTTCGAATGGGAAAACTTTATGGTAGAGCAGGGCATCTGGGCACCGTCTCAGGCAGAAGGCGAGCTGTTGCTCTATTGAAACGGCGGGGGGTTCAGGCTTGCCATCAAGATGATATTTTGCTAAATATACCCATGGAAACTGCGGGTGTTACCACCTGTCGGTTTGACGATTTAACAATATTACGAATATGAAAGTACTTGTTACGGGAGGAGCGGGCTATATCGGTTCTCATACAGTGCGTCAGCTTGTTAAAAGCGGTGCGGATGTAACCGTGTTGGACAGCATGGTTTACGGGCATCCCGCCGCTATTGTCGACCCGAGTGTGAAGCTCGTCAAGGGGGATCTGGGTGATGCCTCGGTGGTATACCCTCTTCTTCAGGAAGGGAAGTTTGATGCGGTTGTCCACTTTGCCGCCTTTATCAATGTGGGCGAATCGGTGGAAAATCCGTTGAAGTATTATGAAAACAACATCGCCAAGCCTCTTGTGTTGTTGAAAGCCATGATCTTGGCGGGGTGCAAGCGTTTTGTCTTTTCTTCCACCTGCGCCACATACGGTGTTCCCACGCAAATCCCCATCCCGGAAACGGAAAAGCAAGATCCGATCAACCCTTCCGGCGGTTCGAAGTTTAT
>CAZUZK010000168.1:0-1473 GCA_964624745.1 uncultured Bacteroides sp.
TGCAGGAGAGCTATCTGGGTAAGGTGAAGATGATCTACATCGATCCGCCCTATAATACCGGAAAAGATGGTTTTGTTTATCCGGACGATTATGAAATAGAGCAAAGCGAATTTGACAAAGAAATTGGCAGAAAAAATGAAGACGGCAATGTTCTTTTCACGGTAAATACAGAGGCAAATCCTCGTTTCCACTCGGCATGGTGCTCCATGATGTATAGCAGACTGTTGCTTGCGCGTGATTATTTGAGAGACGATGGTGTTATTTTTATTAGTATTCACGAAGCTGAATATACTAACCTGAAAATGATTTGCGATGAAATTTTCGGGTATCGTCACAACCTTGGCACGATTGTTTGGAAGGCAAGAGTTAAGCCTGTTAATATTGGCGAAGCAAAATATCGCCCACAAAAAGAAACAGAATATATTTTAGTATATGAAAAAAGCGGAGTAGGAAATAAATTCTTTCCATTGATTACCGGAAGTGTTCGTTCCTATCCTTACACGCTTGATGGCAGAAGATATAGATTAGCAACCATCTTAAAATCGAATAGAGGTGCAAATCGCAGAGAATCCATGTCTTTTGAAATAAATGGTTTCGTTCCAACCGAAGGTCAGCGGTGGCAAGCCGGTGAAAGCGAGATTAAAAGGCTGTATGCCGAGGGATATATCGAATTTAAGGATGGAACCCCATTTAGACGATATTTTGAGGACGAAGAAGGGGCTGAACATGACCCGTTCTACTGTTTTATGGAAAATGAATGGTCGTCTACATCTGAGGCAGGAAAGCAGGAAGTAAATGAGTTGTTAGGTGAGTTCCATGGCTTTGATACAATAAAGCCAGTGACACTTCTCAAAACGCTTATCATGTCTTGTACGCAATCCGACGATATTATACTGGACTTTTTCTCAGGTTCTGCTACGACAGTTCACGCTTTGCTTAAACTCAACGCCGAACAAAGGGAAAAAAGAAAGTTCATTATGGTGCAATACCCAGAGCCATGTAATGGAATGAGTAAAATTGATGGGAAAGAAGTGGATAATATCTGCGAGATCGGCAAAGAGCGCATTCGCCGTGCCGGTGAGAAAATTAAGTCTGAAAGTCCTATGACCACCGGTGATCTGGATGTTGGTTTCCGTGTTCTCAAGCTGGATGATACCAACATGAAGGATGTGTACTACGCCCCCGACGATTACGATCAGGGCTTGCTCTCCGCACTGGAATCCAACATCAAAGAAGACCGTAATGACCTTGACTTGCTGTTCGGCTGTTTGCTGGATTGGGGTCTGCCCCTGTCTCTGCCCTATACCTCCGAGCAGATGGACGGCTGCACAGTTCATACCTACAACGAAGGCGATCTGATTGCCTGTTTCGATGCCAACATCCCCGAAAGCGTCATCAAGGAAATCGCCAAGCGCAAGCCCCTCCGTGCCGTCTTCCGTGACTCCGGTTTCGCATCCAGCCCCGAAAAGATCA
>CAZUZK010000169.1:0-1473 GCA_964624745.1 uncultured Bacteroides sp.
CGTGTACATTCAGCGCAACGACTGTGGGTCAACACGATTTCTTCCACCAAAGCAACCGTGCGGTACACGATCAAGATTATTTTGATGAAGTCATTCACAACGAATCATTGCGTTCTCTCGTTCGGGAAATCAACCTCGAAGGTTGCCGCGTTGCACGGGAAGCTTGCCATGCCGCCGAAGACCGAGACGGGAAGCCACGACTGGTGGCAGGATCAATCGGTCCCCTGCCCGTCACCTGTTCCCTCTCACCCGATGTAAATGACCCCGGCTTTCGCGCTGTCAATTTTGAACAATTGCGCCTTACATACCGCGATCAAGCCATGGCTCTGCTTGAGGGGGGAGCGGATCTTTTGCTGATTGAAACAATTTTCGACACCCTCAACGCCAAAGCCGCGCTTTTTGCCATCGATGAAATATGGGAGGAGAAGCCCGAACTCAAAATCCCTCTGATGATTTCGGCAACACTCACCGACCGCGCGGGGAGAACTCTTTCCGGACAAACAATTGAAGGCTTTTGGAACTCCGTTCGACATGCACATCCGTTCAGCATCGGCATCAACTGTGCGCTGGGAGCAGATTTGATGCGACCCTTTGCCGAAGAAATTGCCGGTTTGGCAGATTGTGCCGTTTCTGTCTACCCAAATGCCGGGTTACCGAACCCGCTCAGCCCCACGGGATACGACCAAAGCCCCGCTGACATGGCGAGATTTATGAAAGAACTGGCAGAAAAGCAGTTGCTTAACATCGCGGGCGGATGCTGTGGCACAACCCCCGAACACATCGGTGCTATAGCAACCACCCTCAAAGATCTGCCTCCGCGTCCCATTCCTCCCGTATCCGCCTCCCCGACGTTGCGTCTTTCCGGCTACGAAGCATACAACCATGACCGCACAAAAAACACCCTCTTTGTCGGAGAACGGTGTAACGTGGCAGGATCGCCCAAATTCGCCCGTCTGATTCGAGAAGACCGTTACGAGGAAGCCATCGCAATTGCCAGACAACAGGTTGAAAATGGCGCGAGCGTCCTTGATTTTTGCTTTGATGACGGGCTAATCGATGCGCCAACCGCTATGACAAGATTCCTCAATCTGGTCTGCTCAGAACCTGATATCGCCCGCGTGCCTTTCATGATCGACTCCTCAAAATGGGAAGCACTTGAGGCCGGGCTTCGGTGCCTTCAAGGCAAGGGCATTGTCAATTCTATCTCACTCAAAAACGGAGAGGAGGAATTCAAACGTCGGGCACGACTGATACGCCGCTACGGCGCAGCCGTCGTCGTCATGGGCTTTGACGAACAAGGACAAGCCGCCAACAAAGAAGACCGTATTCGCATAGCCGACCGCGCCGCCCGTATTCTCATCGATGAAGTCGGTTTCCCGCCGGAGGACATCATCTTCGACCCCAACGTGTTGACTGTAGGCACAGGCATCGCGGAACACGCTAACCACGCTCTTGATTTCTTCCGCGCCGCCG
>CAZUZK010000170.1:0-1473 GCA_964624745.1 uncultured Bacteroides sp.
ATTATTTATTTAATTATTATTGTTAAAATGATAACCATGATAATATTTAACCTATTACACATCGTCGTCATCGTCATCACCATTATTTCTGGAAACTTCAAGTTGAGTAAGTTCAACAGAGTCACCCTGCATCGTAAGAACAACACAAGGAACAAGAGGCTTGTCCAAGGGAACCTTATATGCAACATCCTTGGAACGAATATCCTTGATAAACGAGATCTCACCGACGTTCATGTCCACTGAAATATAAATACAACGGCTATGGCGCATGATTTCATTGAATATTTCCCTCCTCAACCCATATGGTTTGCCTCTGAGATCCTCAGGAAGCTCAGAATACAGTGTTGAATTGTAGCAATCGAGATACCAGCCATACTTATAAAAGTTTTCACCCGCATCCTGGTCTATGTCAGATGGCGCAACCCCAACATAGATATCGAAAGCATCACTCTTTTCCGGTTTCAATATTTTAATACACCACCTCACCCTATTTCCGAAGGGCAGCGGCGCACTCCCTATTATTATGCTGTATCCGTTGCCGTTAACCTTCGTCGCGATCCTGGGGTTCGTCTTATCCACGTAATACATCATCCTCTCCCTAACGCCACCAGGGCACTCCTTCCAAGCGCACTCAAGGAACTCGGGGGCGTTCAGCGTCCTTCCCTTCACGACGCCGCTCCACTCGCTCACGGAACCCCCTCTCATGGCACGCACCCTGAAACTGTGTTCTGTTTCTGGGAGAAGTCCTCTCTTGGTGAATACGTTTGTTTCAGATGCATCGTCAGAATTTTCCCCGTCCACCTCGACCTGGTAGAGCGATGCACCACAGACCTCGTCCCACGTGAGGGTGATGGCGTCCCAGGTGACGTTATTCATTGCGATATTAGAGGGCGCAGATAAAGGACTCTCCGTTTTCTCTTTCACTTCAGAACCATCGAGCTCAACAGAGTCGCCTCTCTTCTTAAGAATGACGCAGGGGACGAGAGGCTTATCAAGAGGGATGCCTTTGTACGCAACACCATAATTCACCCCGCCCAGCACAAACAAGAGTTCGCTTTTTGTTGTGTCCATCACAACTCCAACGCTGTCGCCCGTGCGCACGTATTGCCCAACTTCTTTCCTTGCCCCGTATTCGTTGTGGTCGTACCCTCGCCCAGGCCCATAGCATAACGTCGAGTCGTAGCAATTAAGGTACCACCCGCACTCATGGTATTTGTCCTCGGCGTGCTTCTGTTCTATGTCAGATGGCGCCACCCCGATGTAGATGCCATCCCCGTCATTACATTTTGACGCCAACACCTTGACGCTCCACGATGTCACCCTGTTTATTGGGAGGGCCACGCTCCCTGTGATGGCGCAATGTCTAAAATTGCCATCATCTTTTATCGCGATCATGTAATTTCCTTTGTTACCAGCACCACCAGCAACAACAAAATACCTCGTCGTTTCATCCTTGCAATAAGGGCACTCCTT
>CAZUZK010000171.1:0-1471 GCA_964624745.1 uncultured Bacteroides sp.
GATTTACGAAAGGAAACATAATGGTGCGAATACTTGCATGGCTTTCTGTTGCAGTAACCCTTTACCACGCCACTAGAGGCTTCCGAACAAAGTTGCTGAAATAATCGAACCGGATCCCCCGAACCCCAAAGGAGGGAAAACAGTGGAATACTACGAGCGAATTAAGAACTTAGCTAAATATGAAAATGGCAAAAGGCCATTGCCAATCGATCGGTTGAAAAAACTATGCGAATACTACAATGTTAGTGCAGACTACATTTTAGGATTATCTGAAAATCTCCCGTACGGACACAGTAAGTCCAGATAGTTTTTTCAATTCAATACAAAGCGAGGTTTTATTATGCAAGTCTACCAGTTAAGAATAAGACAACAACGCGAAGATCACGACTTGACTCAGGCAGAAGTTGCGAAGCATCTGGGAATACAGCAAACGGTATACAGCAGATACGAAACGGGAAAGAATGATATGAAGCCCTTCCAAATTATTGAACTTTGCAAATATTACAACGTATCAGCAGATTACATTCTCGGACTACCGGAAGGCATGCCCTATGGGCATGGCAAAACAAAAAGGAGGGCAAAATGACATTAAGAGATGAAATATCAAAGAATAGCTGATCTTAGAGAAGATGCAGATGAAAAACAGGAAACAATAGCAAAATTGCTTGGAACGAGCCAGACACAATATAGCCGATGTGAACGTGGAGAAAGAGAAATTCCGTTTCATCATGTAATAACGTTGGCGCTATATTACAAAGTTAGTATAGATTACATTGCAGGTTTGACAAACAAAAAGGAAGGAGGAATGTAATACAGCTTGTTGTAGACCTTGTTGAGGTTGGAGTTGACCTTGTTCAGCTGCTCGATGGTTTCATCGAACTGCTCCTGCATCAGATCGGTGCCGGAAGGCTCATAGGTGAAGCCAACGCTGTCCAGACCGATGTGCCAGGTGCCGCCATTGATTCCATCCAGCAGCAGCTGGAAGTAGACCGCATCGCAGTCCCAGGATGCCACATCGTCGAATGTGGCTGCTATGGTGAAATTGCCCTGGCCGTAGGTCTCTTCGGGCGTGTATGTGCCGTGGATGCTCTCATAGCCGACGTACTCCCAGCCGCTGCCATCATCGGAACGGTTGAACTTGATCGCCTGGACGCGGTTGGTGTAGTACTTGCAGCTCTCATCCGTGCGCAGCACGGAAAATGTGACCGTCACCGGCACGCCGGAAGGGAAGGAGCTGGTGAAGAATTTGGATACGTACGGATTGTAAAGCCCGGGGCCACCAAGTACAAATTCACCCTTAGGACTGTATGAATAAGCCGAATCAGTCAGCGTATAAGCATTTACAAAAGGCAGGAACCAGCAGGAAGTATTTGCAGCAACCGTATCCGGTGTATAAACTCCGGAATCCTTATAGGACTGGCAGACACTGCCAAGAAGTTCCTGATCGTAATCAATATCCGAAACTGAAGAA
>CAZUZK010000172.1:0-1468 GCA_964624745.1 uncultured Bacteroides sp.
TATCCTTTTTTGCCGCAGGCGAAAACCTTCAACAGGTTTTCGCCGGTCGCCAGAGCCAAGCCCTGTTCGTTGCGCGGATAGACTGTGGCATGTTCCGATATCGGTTCTCCCATCTCAGCCATACATATTGCCGCGGAAGAGAGAAAGCAGATGTCACCGGCAAAACCATGCTCAGCCAGGCTATCCAGCAGTTTTTTCATTTTCAGTGTATATTTTTCAAATCCCATATCAGGATCAATGCAAATCACAATCCATTCGGCATCAACGGCTGGAGTATCTTCCGGGATATCATCTGAATCAGCGGCGTTGACCGGTTCGGCATTGTAATGGAACGTCTCATCGTGCGCAATGCCGGTGACTCTCTGCCCTGTCTGCCGTAAATGCTTCAACATGTGAGCGCCAAGATAGGTATCCGCTCCGATCACACTGTAAATGGATGTTTTGGATGATGTTGCTTTCATAACCATAATTTTCAATACTCTGCCGGAAAACAGGGTCAAATCTTGCTGAACTTATATTCCCTCGGATCAATTTCCGCGGAGATGAAGCCGCCGAAAATTTCGAGTTTGACTACCCAGAGAAAACGTTTCCGTCTTTCGACCAGATAGCCAAAGGTTCCCTCAAACTGACGTGGCGATTCGATCATGAAACGGTCATTGACCTCAATCTCTTTCTTGTACTGCACCTTGTGCGTGAGTGCCAGCTCCTCCATCACCTGCAGTCCCCGCAATTCCCCGATAAATGCCGGTTGCTGCTCCCGGGTGACATTCAATACCCCGCAAACGGATTTTGTCCGCCAGACAGCGCGTTTCTGTGCATCGGTCATTTGTGCGAACACGTAGGATTTCAGCATCGGACGCAAAACTTCATTCTCATATCGGAATGATTTGTCCTTATAAAAGACATTATGAATTTTTACATCCGGAACGACCGGCAGATATGCGGGAATGCCGTTTTCCTCAAAATACCGATACAGCTTCATTTCATGGCGTGCCATTGTATATATGGGATACCATAAGGAACTTTCAGATTCATTGATAATGATTTTTTTTCGCTCAAATCCCATTTTTTGAATACACCTCCGGCACTCCTCAAGAAAAATCTGTTTTTCCTTGAAGAGTGATCCGGTCATTGCCGGATCAAGGAAATTTCATCGCCGGCCATCTCGGTCTGGCGAATGAAACTTCCCCTTAAGAGAACGGCTTTTCTCTGCCTGTCTCTTTGTATTTTTTACGCGAAGCGCAAACAGCCTCGAATTTCAGCGTTTATACGAAATTCGAGGCTGTTTGTAAAATAAATGGAAGATGAGAGTACACAACTACTCTGATCTGCCGGAAAAACAAAAATGCAACTCTCTTCCCTGTAATGCAAAACAATTTTACCGGAAAGAAAAGATTTGAAAAAAAAGTGGATACCGGAAACAATCTGTTCCGGTAGAAGCAAGCCTTTATTATAAATAAAGGCTTGC
>CAZUZK010000173.1:0-1466 GCA_964624745.1 uncultured Bacteroides sp.
TGCCTGATGCTGGATAAATATCGGCGGGGCAATATGGCAATTGATCAGTATTTGTCCATGGAGTCGCAGCCGTACCGTCGTGTCGAAGGCATGAAAGACAAAGCGGAACTATTGCTCGGAATGGGACAAACTGCCGATGCGCGTCAAGTGGCGGAGGCGGCGATTGGCTTGGGGATTGACGGTCCCTTGAAATCGGCTTTGTACATTGTGCTGGGCGATACGTACTTTGTTGAAAAAAATTATTCGGAAGCTTCCAAGAATTACGGTCGAGTGGCGAATGTGATATCAGATCCGGAAATGAAACCCGCCGCATTGTACAAATTGATCGTTGCGTTGAAAAAGGCAAACAAGCAGGAGGAGACATCCTTGTATGAAAAGATGCTGAACGAGGAGTTCCCTACGTGGACGCCTGATGAACGTTTGCTTCGAATGACTGAATAAGTATGTTGGGTCGAGGAGGAAACAGACGCAAGAGATGGTTTGATGTATTTGGCATCGCCCCCGGGAAGGTATTGTTCCTGTTGGGACTGTTGTCGTCTTTGATAGCATTGTGTTTTGGCGTGTTTCTCTGGTATTCGTGGCGGGCAAGTACATATGATATCGATTTGGTTGCCGCGCCCGTTTCCGGGTGTGCCGTATACGATTCGTCTGTTCCTCCGCAACGGGTGGCTGAATTGGCGGAAAGTGGGCGTCGCGATGTGGTGTGGGATGAATTGCCGCAAAATCTCATCAATGCCTTTGTGGCGCGGGAAGATGAACAGTTTTTTGAACACGGCGGGGTTGTATTTTCTTCGGTTGTCCGATCGATTGTAAAGAATATAGTCAACATGTCGTATCATCAAGGGGCATCAACCATCACGATGCAGTTGGCTCGCAATACGTATGATTTGCGGACAAAATCAATGGATCGTAAGCTTCTTGAAGTTGCCATTACGCAACGAATCGAAGAAAAATATGATAAAAAAACCATTTTTACGCAATACCTCAATCGAATTTATTTTGGGCAGGATTGCTATGGCATAGCGCAAGCCGCATGGTATTATTTTGGCAAAGAAGTATCGGCTCTTGATCTTTCGGAATGCGCTACGTTGGCGGGACTGGTGCGCGGCCCTTCCATATTTAATCCGGTGCGTGACATGAAAGCCTCTACCGTCCAGCGTAATGCGACGCTTGATCGTATGGTGGAACGAGAAATGATTGATGGATCTACGGCTGAAACGGTGAAAAAGCAGCCGATCGTTTTGGCAAAGACGTCGCCGGCGCAAACCGTCTCGTATGCCTTAATGTGGGTGCGCGGGGAACTTTCGGAATTAAGGGGGCAATTTGGGCAAGACGGTGCGGGTATCAATGTTGTGACCGCCCTCAATCTTCCATTGCAACAGGAAGTTGAAAGAGCGCAAGAGGAAATTCTGAGCTTTATGGAAGGCGGAAGCGTACCGACAACTGTCAATGAGTTGTTTGTTGCC
>CAZUZK010000174.1:0-857 GCA_964624745.1 uncultured Bacteroides sp.
AAGTTTCAAATGAATTTATAGAGTATTATTTGAATTCCGGAAGATGTATTATATTATTAGATGCTTTGGATGAAGTTGAAAAGCAAAAAAGAGGTTCACTACACGAAAGTGTTGTGGCATTCTTTAAAAATCAAAACCCCAACAATAAGATATGTATTACTTCAAGAGATCGTGGGTTTATACCTGAAAGAAATGTTGAGGTGTTCAAGATACGTCCGTTGAATGAGGAACAGATCGAAAAATACGTTGATAAAATTATCGCACTAAAGAAATTTGAAAAAGCAGACAAAGAAGCATTTATGAATCAATCACAGATATTGGTTGAAAAAGGTTTCTTAAATAGTTTTCTTGTGCTTTCACTGCTCATCAATATTTATAAGGCTGAACGAGAACTGCCTGAAAACAAGTTGGAGCTATATCAAAAATGTTTCGAATATATTGCGAACAGAAGAGAAAAAGACAAAACCCAAAAGGAATTTGATTGGCGCATCATTTCCCCTATAATGAAAGACAATACTTTTATTGAACTTTCACAAATGGGCATGCCAAACAATTCGAATATTGACAGAGAAGATATAAAGGAAAGATTGCTTCAAGTTTATAAGTCAAAATATGGCAGCGAGGCAGAGGCAGAAAACGCCATAGATGAATTTTTGAAGTTTTGTTCTGATCGAACAGAATTGTTTGTTCCAACACTTGAAGATAAATACAAATTCTTTCATAGATCTTTTTTTGAGTATTTTTACTCGCTATATATTTTCTTGCGGTGTAATAATGCGGAAGAAATGCTGTCTGAATTGCAAAAGTTTGACGTTGATTCGGAAGTATTTGAATTGACAGTCGCTATGTTAAAACAG
>CAZUZK010000174.1:867-1452 GCA_964624745.1 uncultured Bacteroides sp.
TTTTCAATTTCTTGCGATGAATTGGAAAGTGGACTTAATGAATTCCCAACTTTCAATATCCTTGTTCTCTCTATGCAAGTTATTGATGATGCACTTTATAAAAAACAGTTCCTTGAAATAATTTTAAACAGAAGAGAAATTATTTTAAGTCATTTGGATAAAATACACAATTTAAAACTAACGCCAAGTATTTTTGAGGGAAATGAAGAAGCCTATAGGAAGATATGTGAGGCGTATAACGATGAATGCTTAATGATAATTTTCAGCAATTGCGATAGAATCTTCCGAATGGCAGATGACTACAAGAAGGATCATAAAGAAGACTTCTTCGAGAAAATGAGTTCTGCTAAGAATGGGTGGAGAGGACAAAGACGATTTATTTATAAAGGACATGATGATAATAATTTCCTTATGAGCGTATTTTCTCATAAGCGAAATTGCAAGGAAATTTTGCTTAATGTTTCCGACGATACAATTATGTCAATATATAAAAAGTTTTCACGTCGCAACTACAAAAAAAGAGCAGCGCAAACAAGAATAACCTTAACAAGATTTGCAGAACTTCCTCAAGAACAACAGGATAAG
>CAZUZK010000175.1:0-1439 GCA_964624745.1 uncultured Bacteroides sp.
AAAAGTCTTGCAACGACAGCATTAATATCCCTTGTTCGTTATAACCACTCATAATTGGCTGATTTACGATAATTATTTTTCTAAACGCGTCGTTTATCGAAAGCAACGAAGCTTGCTCTTGCGCCATCTTCTCTTCCGAAGGAATACTATAAGCAGATTGAATATAATATCTACGATTGCCAAGGTTTACGACAAAATCCACTTCAAGTTTCTTTCTTACAAATACTCCGTTTTCTTTTCCAACGTTCTCTACGACGCCTACGTCAACAGAGTATCCACGCAAACGCAATTCGTTATAGATTACGTTCTCCATAATATGCGTATATTCTTGTTGGCGGAAAGAAAGTCTTGCGTTTCTAAGTCCCAAATCCACAAAATAGTATTTTGCAGGCGTGTTTATATATTTTTTTCCTTTTATATCATACCGAACTGCCCTTTCTACCAAAAAAGCATCTTGCAAATAATTAAGATAACTTGTAATAGTGTTTGCGGACAATTTAACGTGTTTCGTACTTGCAAACGTATTCGACAATTTTAACGGATTCGTAAGCGAACCGATGGAAGAAGCTAACATGTCCGTTAATTCGTTAATTTCTACATTCCCACGTAAATTATTTCGATTGATAATATCCGCCAAGTACGTCGTATCGAATAAACTCGTTAAATACTTCACTTTATCTGCTATCGTTTCCATTGAAAGGCATAAAGGCATACCGCCGTAATTGCAGTACATAATCCAAGCCTTATCGAAATCGCCACCATAAACGGAATAAAATTCTGAAAAGTTTAACGGATAAACTCTTATTTCATCTCCACGTCCACGAAACTCAGTTATAATATCACTTGATAAAAACTTTGAATTACTACCCGTAACGTAAATATCTGCATTAGCAATATGCATAAAACCGTTTATTACGCTTTCAAATTCAGGCACAAGTTGTATTTCGTCAAGTAAAATGTAATAATCTTCATTGTCAACGATTTGACTTTTCACGTAATTATATAACTCATCAGGATTTTGTAATTTTCTATTCCCAAAATCATCTAAAGCAATAGAAATTATATGATCTTTGTTAATTCCACATTCAAGCAAATGGTCGCGAAATAACTTAAACAACAAATAAGATTTACCGCAACGTCTTATCCCCGTAACGATTTTAACCATACCGTTTTTCTTATGTTGAATTAATTTATTTAGATAAAAGTCTCTTTTTATTTCCATATAAAAATTCCCTCATATTATTTGTCAATAATATTATAGCCTAAATTGAAGCAAAAGTCAATCCGCTTATTTAAAATTTTTGCAAATATTTGCAAAAATTTTAAACGCCGACTTTTTTTAAAAATATAAATCGACCACACCAATATAGCCGATTTAACGAATTTGCTGTTTGATTGATTTTTTAATTTATCCCCAAGGATATTTATCTTGTGATAAA
>CAZUZK010000176.1:0-1437 GCA_964624745.1 uncultured Bacteroides sp.
TCTGCCAGCGTTCCGTTACAATAGCCCGGTATGGGTTTCTGCGATTGCCGGACAGTTTGTAGACAGAGCCAAAGCCATTTGGTAACTTCATCAATCATCACTCCTTTGCTCATAATCATCACGCATTTCATAAAAAATACGTTCTACCTCTTTTAATGTAACGGTATCAAAGAATGTATTAGATAAGAAAATTGGTGCGTTATCATTCGGTTCATCCTTTGAGCTTGCAAAATTTAATATATAAGTTCCGTCATAAGTTTTTCCATTGATTTGCGTATCTCCAGTATACGAATAAGGATTATCTGGATATATGAAACTTCTTTTATCATTATCATAATAAACAGGAACGGTAAATCTTGCGTTTATAAAATTTCGGAATTGCTTAACTAAATCTTCTATGCTTCCATTAGATAACATGAAATTTAATATATCCATCAATAGCGGTCTGTGGTTATCTACTGTTTTTATGTATTTATCTGATGAATCAAAAAAAATGTTTTCTACTTGTGCTAATTCATCATTGGTCAATTCTTCATTGCTATACATTTTCTTGAATAACTGACGAGGAAATACCGTAACGGAGTTTTCGTTTTTATCGGTAAGTTGTATTGAATTTAAGGCTTCTAATGCTTTGTCATTTAATCCAGTTAATTCATATACATTTTGGCTTTTTTGTGTTGGGAAATCCATATAACCCAATAAAAAGCCCGCATCACAATCAAAAAAATCACAATACTCTTTTATAAATTCCATTTTAGGATTGCAATTTTCTTTAAGGTGGCTTGCAATTCTTTTTCGTATACTCTCAATAGTTCCAACGTTTATATCTACTGAATCTGATTTTTCGTATTTATCAAATTTCTCAAAAATTGCTTCTGCCAATGCTTGAACACTTTTAATTCCTTTATCTTGCCTAAGTGCTGTTAGACGTTCTCCAAAAGTTGCATTATGAGAAACTGGAAAATAAAAAGCGTTTTTCATTGTATACACCTCATTTCGCTAATAAGTCGCTATTTGTTTTCCTTATTGTTACTGCTATTATATAACCATAACGAATATTCGTCAAGCAATATTGCTATTCAAAATCAAAAAAATAGTTAAAGAAAGTAGGTATCAATATGAAAAATCTTGACATTAGAAAGTATGCAAAAGATAAGAAAGTGAACTTGTGGGAAGTTTCAGAGCGTTTAGGATATGCACACGAAACAGCATTTTCAAGGGTTTTACGACACGAACTTACAGAAGATAAAAAGGAAGAAATACGAAAAATCATAGATGAATTATCAGAGTAAGGCGGTGGTTGAATGGAAGAAATTCAAAATGGAGTGGTAAGCATTGCCGAAGCTTCAAAAATCCTAAAAATGGATGCTCAAACATTAAGACTACTGCTACAAAACAAAATGGTTGATTTTGGTATCGCATATAAGAAGCCGGGTT
>CAZUZK010000177.1:0-1431 GCA_964624745.1 uncultured Bacteroides sp.
ACCCGTATCGGCTCTCGATGTTTCCATTCAATCTCAAATTTTGAATTTGTTGAATGATTTGCGTCGCTCCATGGGGCTGACCATGCTTTTCATATCGCATGATCTTTCCGTGGTACGCTACATGGCAGATCGCATTGCGGTGATGCGTGGCGGGCGTATTGTGGAATACGGTGAGGCAGAAGAGGTGTTTACCCATCCGCGCCACGAATACACCCGCCGTTTGCTTGATGCCGTACCGCATCTTTGAAGGCGATCCATGCCCGTTTTGTGTTGTTATGGTGAGCAAACGGGTTATGAAACAACGGTGAGATTGGCGGGGAGCGTGTTAAAGAAAATCTCCTGCAACGGGGGAGGTTGCAGGAGATTGAAAGTGTTTATTTCAGCCGTGAGTGAGAAATTAACGTTGGCGCGAAGAGGCGCGACGCTGTTGTTCTTCCAAGGCGGCTTTTTGAGCATCCATCATGCGTTGAAAGAAACCTCCGCGCTTTTTGCCGGAAACCTTTTTCAGTTCGGGAACGGGCATACGACGCATAAAGTAATTTTGCACGATGGAGATGAGGTTCTGAACGGTCCAATACAAGGCGAGTGCGCTGGGATAGCTGTAGCAGAACAAGAAGAAGATGATCGGCATGAACATCATGATCTTCTGCTGGGTGGGATCGCCCGCCTTGGGGGTCATCATCATGACGAGAACCTGCGTGGCTGCCATGATGATGGGCAAAACGTTGATGGGCAATCCGAAGATGTATCCTACGGTATCTGTTTGCGAAAGGTCGTGCATCCACCAGATGAAGCCTTCGCCTCGGAATTCGGCGGTGGTTTGCAACATGTAGAAGAACGCAAAGAAGATGGGCAACTGAATCAGCATGGGGAGGCAACCGCCGGCAGGGTTGATGCCGTATTGGCGGTAGAGATTCATCATTTCCATGTTGATCTTTTGCTTATCATCACCGTATTTTTCTTTCAGCTCTTGCATTTTGGGCTGAAGAAGAGACATGCGGCGCATAGACATCATCGACTTGCGGTGCAAGGGCCAGATCAGTCCGCGAATGACGAACGTCATGCCGATGATAGCCCAACCCCAGTTGCCAAACCAACCGTAGAAAAGGTTGATGAGCCAGTTCATCGGAACGCTGATGAAGAAGAGCCATCCGTAATCCATGATGTAATCCAGACGGTTGGGCATTTCGGAGAGCATCTGATAGAGCTTGGGTCCCATGTAGATATCGTAACTGAATTGTTGAACACCGCCCTTCATTTGATCGGTTGCGCCCGCAACCGTGAAAGTGGGAATGCCCACAGAGGCTGATACCCCAGGGACAGAGCGACCTTCGTGTTGCAGCGGGAAGCTTCCTTCCGGTTTGGCAAACAGGCTGTTGTTTCGAGAATCTTTGGCGGGGATGATGAGAGAGGCGTAGTATTGATTCATAA
>CAZUZK010000178.1:0-1425 GCA_964624745.1 uncultured Bacteroides sp.
GCTTTTTCACGCAGGGCATGGTGAAGCTGGGTTTCATGGTCAAAGAGATATACCTGACGGAGAGCAAGCTGATTTCCACACTGAACGAGGGCAAGCTGATCATCCTCTCCGTCGGGCCGGGGCATTTTACATCTGCCGGTCATTTCATTGTGATTACCGGCTACGAGGACGGGTATTTTTCCATAAATGATCCCAACAGCTATCTCAATTCCCAACGCAAATGGGCTTATGATGAGTTCTGCGACGAGATCAAAAACCTCTGGGCCATCGGTCTGTAAGAAAAACCGCGTGCGGTTTCTTCCTGTCATGGCAGAGCGTCTGGATTTTTACCGGGGCACCGCGTTTTGCGGTGCCCTTTGTCAATTGCATCCCCTGCGGCCAAAATCGGGAGTCGGATCATTTTTTTATTGCATTTTGGCATCTTATGTGCTATTCTTTTTCCGGAAAGGCTGTGATAAAATGTACACAATCGCACAACTGTATGACCTGTCTCACACCCGCAGTGCCGCCTATCTGGAGCAGTTTACCTACCCATGGGAAGCACTGAAGGGCATTAAGGACTTTATCATGACGCTTGGCCCCACACTGGGCCCGGAATATACCCAGCTGGAACCGCAGGTCTGGGTACATCGTTCGGCAGTCATTGCACCGACCGCTTTCCTGGGCGCGCCGTGCATCATCGGCGCGGAAACGCAGGTGCGCCACGGTGCCTTCATCCGCGGCAGCGCACTGGTGGGAGATCACTGTGTGGTTGGCAATTCCGTGGAGCTGAAAAACGTGATCCTGTTTGACAATGTGCAGGTACCGCATTATAACTACGTGGGCGACAGCATTCTCGGCTACCGGGCGCATATGGGCGCAGGCTCCATTACCTCCAATGTCAAATCGGATAAGACATTGGTGGTGATTCATGGGCAGCAGCAGATTCCCACGGGACTGAAAAAGGTTGGTGCCATGCTGGGCGATCACGTGGAGATCGGCTGTAACAGCGTGCTCAATCCCGGCACCGTTATCGGCCGCAATTCCAGTGTTTACCCCGTCAGCTGTGTCCGGGGCGTGATTCCGGAGAACAGCATCTGCAAAACCGGCGGGGTTATTGTACCCAGAAACGGAAAGGACGGAAACAACTGATGGGAAAGTATTTTGGAACAGACGGCTTCCGGGGCGAAGCCAATAAAAATCTGACGGCAGATCACGCATTCCGGGTAGGCCGCTTTCTGGGCTGGTACTACGGCGAGTGCAAGCGCCGTGCAGGGCGGGAGGAAAGCGCCCGCATCGTCATCGGCAAGGATACCCGCCGCTCCAGCTATATGTTTGAGTATGCCCTGTCTGCCGGTATCACGGCCTCCGGCGCGGATGCCTATCTGCTGCACGTTACCACCACGCCGTCTGTGGCCTATGTGACCCGGATGGATGATTTTGACT
>CAZUZK010000179.1:0-211 GCA_964624745.1 uncultured Bacteroides sp.
CGAAGCGTTCAAGCTCATACTCTTCCTTGACATAGGCCTTCACCACCCGTGCCCCTGCCACATTTTCCTGCATAATGTGATTGATGTTGTCCAATTTCTTCTGAACAGCAGCGAACAGGGGCGATGTTCTTTTCAGGAAGAATACTGCAATGAATACCACAAACGGCAGTCCGCAGGCGGCTATGATCGCAAATCTCGGCGATTGACGGTA
>CAZUZK010000179.1:221-1424 GCA_964624745.1 uncultured Bacteroides sp.
CAGAGTTTCGTACCAGACCTCGCACACTCATCATGACCATTTGCTGCACCTGTGTCACATCGTTGGTCAGGCGCGTGACCAGAGAGCCTGTGGAGATTTTATCTGTTTGCTGAAAAGAAAGATCCATGATCCTGGCAAAAACATCCTTTCGCAGATCATTTCCAAAGCTTTGTGCGGCAAGATTGGCGAATACGCCACACAGAACGCCGGATAAACCACCTAAAAGGACGGTAATGATCATTCGAGTTCCCACACGGATAATTAAATCCACATTTGCGCCCAGAACGCCATTGTCTACAATGGCTGCCATCATATCTGGCTGGAGAAGGTCCGCAAACACCTCACCGACCATAAATAGAGGGGCAAACAGGCAAAAAAACCAGTATTTTTTCAGATATTTCAGCATCAGGTTAACTCCTTTTGAATAAAATCTGTCAGTTCATGGAGAAACTGCATCAGTTCTGCTTCCCGCTCTGCACCAACATAGGCAGTGATGGCATCATCGGATCGATCCAGTCGCTGACGCAGGCGAATTGCAAAGGTAAGTCGTTAATTTCATTTTGTGTTTCACTGATACCGCATCCTTCGATGTATGGTTTTATTCATTTGGCTGTTCTTCAATAAATTGTATTGCATTTTCTTTAGCATATTGTATCCCAAAACTATTAGCCGGTGCATGTATGGTTAGATTGGGACAGTCTAAAAAGGAGTTCTCTATAGCAGTAACACTCTGCGGAATGATTACAGCTTGCAAATTGGGGCAACAATTAAATGAGTCTTTAATTGTTCTAGTACCATCGGAGATGGCGATGGACTCTAACTTAGACCAACGTCCACCTAGTGTTGTCATACGAGTAACTTCATCTATACTCCCGGGGAAAGTAAGAGAAAGGCACTCCTTACAGCAATTAGCAAGCGCAATACCTTTAACCGCTCTTACGCCATTGGGGATCGCTACATGCACCGTTTTATTAATGTAATCATGAAGAATATCTCTTACGATAATAAAACCGTCCTTATCAGCCAAACCAACACAACCTCGAAAAGCCCCACAACATATTTCTTTTACGCTATAGGGAATTGAAATCTCCTGAAGATTATTACAATCATTGAAGGCACATGTCCCAATTGTGTGAACATTATCTGGTATTTCTATTGACGATGAGTTGTTAAAACAATCGAAAAGTGTTCCATTAATAATTA
>CAZUZK010000180.1:0-1421 GCA_964624745.1 uncultured Bacteroides sp.
AAAGAATATACACAGGAAGTCGTGAACGGCGTCAAATCCATCGCCGCAGGACTTTCCAACGGAGGCATGAATATCGTTGTCAAATCCGGCAAAGGAGTCGATGTTCAGGCTCTGGAAGCGTCCATGAGTCTGCGTCTCGGCATTCCAGAAGCTGACATCATCGCATCCTGCGGAGAACAGGCGCTGGAGCTCGGTTCCCAGATCATCGGGCTGAGCCTGCGCGACATCTGCCGCGAGGTATGCCGCATCGAAGGCAAAAGCGTCAGCCTCGGATTCAGCAATGAAACGATCCGGGCCGCCTTCTCCACCGTTGCGCTTCCCGGCATCCTGAGCAATGTGGCAAACAAGATCGCCATGCGATCCTACACCATGCAGACGGTCATTGCCAAAAAGCTCTGCACCAAAGGCAACCTGCGCGATTTCAAGGAGTCGGAACGCTACCGCATGACCGACGTCGGCGATCTTGAACTTGTCACTCCGGGCGGCGAAATCAAAGACAGCTCCCTCATGGAAGAGAAAGCGACGAACAAGCTGGACACCTACGGCAAGAAATTCACCCTGACCCGCCAGATGATCTACAATGACGACATGGGCGAATTCGTCAAGATTCCGCGTTTCATGGGCAGCCGTGCCGCGCGGCTGGTCGATCAGCTGTTCTTCGAGCGTCTTCTCCGGAATCCGGACAGCATCGGCGGCAAACCGCTGTTCTGCGCCGGTCACAAAAACTATATGACCGGAGACAATTCCGCTCTCGGAGTCGAATCCCTTGAAAAAGCAATTACGGCTTTCCTTGATCAGACGGACGCCGACGGACAGCCGATCAGCATCGAACCGAAGTATCTGCTGGTTCCGTCCATCCTCCGCCCGACTGCGGACAGGCTTACGAAGAGCGCCTACATGGTCGGTGGGACGCAGGCGATTCCGAACGTCAACGTCCTTTCCAACTATGGACTTGAGGTCGCGTCCAGCTCTTATCTCAACAATGCATCCTACGCCGGTCACAGTGCGACGGGCTGGTATCTGTTCGGAGATCCGAATCAGGTGGACACCTTCGAGATCGGCTACCTGGAAGGCAGAGAGACTCCGACCGTCGAACGCGGCGAAGTGGACTTCGATACGCTCGGAATTTCCTTCCGTGTGTTTTTCGACGTCGGCGTGAGAGAGCAGGATTACCGCGGCATGTTCTTTGCCACCGGTAAAAAATAACCAGACGCGGGGAATGGACACGCTCCGTTCCCCGCACAAAAACAAGGAGATTTGAAATGTTCAAAGCAAGATTTGTCCAGACCGGAAATGCCGTCGATTATACGGCGAATGCGGATATTGCGGCCGGGGACGTGGTGGCGGTCGGCGAATTTGTCGGAATCGCGAAAATCGATATTCCGGCAAATACCTCCGGAGCGCTTGCGACAACCGGCGTG
>CAZUZK010000181.1:0-1418 GCA_964624745.1 uncultured Bacteroides sp.
TGGAAGAATCCGGATTGATGGCTGTGCGCCAAAAGAAGAAGTCTTCGATGTCCGTGGCTGTGGACCTTGTCAAACAGGGAGAATGCGATGCTGTGTTGAGCGCGGGCAATACCGGCGCGGCTGTGGCCGCTTCTACGGTAAAATTGCGCTTGTTGCCCGGAGTGGAACGTGCTGGGATTGCCACGCAATTGCCCAATGAATACGGAATTTGCAACGTGATGGATACCGGGGCAAATCCCGATGCGAGAGCTTCACACCTTGTCGGATATGCCGTGATGGCTGCCGTTCTTGCCAAATACATGTATGGCAAAGAAGAACCCAAAGTCGGTCTGATGAGCAACGGCACGGAAGAGAGCAAAGGGAATGAGTTTACCAAATCCGCGTTAAAACTTTTTCGCCAGTTGGAAGGGGAAGGGAAGCTTCCTTTTTGCTTTCTTGGAAACATCGAAGGACATGACCTGTTTGAAAAAGAAATCGATGTTGCCGTTACCGATGGATTTACGGGCAACGTATTGCTGAAAACGTGCGAAGCAACGGCAAAGGCGTACTCAAAATGGCTGAAACGGGAAGTGATGAAATCGCCCGTGCGCATGACGGGAGCCATGATGATGAAAGGCGCGTTTAACGCATTGAAACAACAACTTTCGGCTGACCAAACAGGCGGAAGTCCCTTGCTGGGCGTAAACGGTGTTTCAATTATTGCACACGGCAGTGCCAACGAGACGGCGATATTCAATGCCATCCGCATTGCGGAAGGTATGCACCGTAACAGCGTCAATCCCCGTATTGTGGAAATCTTGCAGAACATGGGGCGCATTTCCACAGAATTCGATCGCCCGAGGTAATCATGTGGTGTTGGAGTAAACTGTCCGCAAAAAAATGGGCGGATGCATGGGAAGAACGCGTGGCAGGCAATCCCAATGCCGTTATCACGGAAATTAAGGGAGGAAAAACCATTCGCATAAATGTTTACTGTGAGACAGAGAGCGATGCTGTGTGTCTGAAAAATTATTTTGGCGGGACTGTGCGGGAAGCTGCTTCGTGCGATTGGGTGGCAACGCAAGCGGTAACCCCGCGCAAACCTCTGGCGATTCGCGATCGCTTGTTGGTAGCGGAAGTCCGTTCCGAAACCGAAGCGGAAGAAGTGCGCTTGCAATACCCGAATCGGGAAAACCTTTCTATCCCCGCAGCAATGGCTTTTGGCACAGGGGAACATGCTACCACATCAACTTGCTTGCGTTTGCTGTGCGATTTTGCCCGCACCCGTAAAGGAACGGACTGGTCTATGATCGATGCCGGATGCGGAACAGGTGTGCTGGCTCTTGCCGCAGTCAAATTGGGCGCAACGTGTGCCGAAGCGTTCGATTTTGATGAAAAAGCCGTGGAGGCATCGTTGAAAAACAGAGAAAGGAACGGCA
>CAZUZK010000182.1:0-1413 GCA_964624745.1 uncultured Bacteroides sp.
GCGGCGTAAAGCACGAGCATTGCTATAAGCGTCGAAACAAGCGCTTGAATTATGTTTTTGGGCAGGGAAGACAGCGCGGATGAAAACGTGCCGTAGAAGAACCACTTGCAAATAAAATATCCGCCAGCCATAAACAAGGTGCAAACGATGCAGTTGAGCGTGGCGAACACGATTTTGAGAGCGTCGTCGTATTTTGTCGGCTTTGCGACAGAGTTGTAGTTTTTGTAGATAAGCTTAAATGCGATTCCTGCGACGAGTCCCTCTATCGCTTTTATTATGAGCGTATAAAGCATTGTTGCCGGGTAAGTGGTTAGGTCGGCGAGGAACGCTCCCAAGCCGCCGGCTATCATTGCGACGAGCGGATCGAAAAGCGCGGCGCAAATGAGAATCGCGCTATCGCCGATATTGAAATTGGCGACGGGCGTCGAAACGCCTATGAGGGTGCAAACGTATACGATTGCGGTCATCAAGCCCGTATAGGTTACAAATCTTACAGAAAGCTTCTTCATAAAAAAATCTCCGTTATTATCGGAGAAGGAAAACGGCATACGCGCAAAGCATATGCGAGCTATTCCTTCCCAGTCTGACTTTACAGGCGGTTGCGGAATCTCACCGCATCGGCTGTTGGGGCTGTTGGACTTGTCCGTTCGAGACGGCATTACCACCGGTTGGGATAAACCCACCCAAAGAATAGATGTTTTGTTACGTTAAAATAATACCTCGACGAGGGGATAAAGTCAACCCCTATTCGAGAAGATTGTCGTAGATTATAGAATAAGTTGTCGAGGCTTTGTCAACCCAGCTTTTGTATAGGTATTTTGCAAGCTGGCGGTTGGCGACGACGAGCTTCAGCTCCATAAGCGTGGTTATGTCGTTGTTGATGCGCATAATCACGGTGTAGGTGCCGTCGGCATTCTTTGAATAATCGCAGAAATAGGATTGGCGTTTTTTGAAGCGCATTCTGTTTTCGCGAGCGTATTGAACAATCTCGTCGCGAATGGAGGAGGGAATACGCGTGAAAAACAGCGAAAGACAGCTTACGCCGTCCTGCGTGATGTTGAGCATTTCGCTTTTCGGAACTCTGTAAACAAGATTTGTGTCGAGAAGCTCGACGAGATATTGCTTGCATTCCATATAGGACAACCAGTTGTTGTCCGCCGAGCAGATGTCCAAAAGCGTGGTTTCGGCAAGGGGAATAGCCATTTTGTCGAATACGAAAAGAATAACAAGTTTTTGCACCTTGCTGTCCAGCGATTGATTGGGATTGAAGCTGTCTTGAGCGTATTCCATGATGTTGACAATATCCTCTTGTAAAACAAATGTGTCTGCGATTTTCAATAGTACAACGCAAGGGAAAGATTTTCAAGCGTAAAATGAAAAATTTTGTCGAAATACAATTTGTGGTGTTTTGAG
>CAZUZK010000183.1:0-1405 GCA_964624745.1 uncultured Bacteroides sp.
ATCGATTAACAGTCGAGTGCTCCACCACTGAGCTACTGGGGAATATTAAGTTGTCTTGTTCAAATGAACAAGTGTATTATATAACAAAGAAGAAAATATTGCAACACTTTTTTGGAAATTTTTTAAAAAAGTTTTATTCTACAAATTTATTCCTTTCCCACACCTTTTAAATTCCCAATGAAACCATATCAATCCCCCATTAAATGAGTTCACACCGTCCTAAAATGCTTAAAAAATTGTGTATTTTTACCCAAAACAACCCTTCTAAGAGGTAAACCCCAAACAAACACTTATTCCTCTCACCCGTTCTTTTATTCTTGCAATCATCCCTATTTATGGTTCAAGAAATTTTAAGCAATAAAAAAACCTTGAAGAGGGTTTCCAATTCAAGGTTTTAATTTTATTTTGCTCTGTAAATTGCTTTAACACCAGGTCCCATTGTGCTTGCAAATGCAACAGACTTAATGTATGTACCTTTTGAAGCCTGTGGTTTTGCTTTTACGATTGCATCAAGGAATGTGTCGTAGTTTTCAGCAAGTTTTTCAACACCAAAACTCTTTTTACCGATTGCAGCGTGAACAATACCAAACTTGTCAACTCTGTATTCAACCTTACCAGCCTTGGTTTCTTTAATTGCTTTTGCAACGTCCATTGTAACAGTACCTGATTTTGGGTTTGGCATCAAACCACGAGGTCCAAGCACTCTTGCGCAACGACCAACAACACCCATCATGTCAGGGGTTGTGATACAAGTATCGAAATCCAACCAGCCTTCGTTCATGATGTTTGTAACGATTTCTTCTGCACCAACGATATCTGCGCCTGCATTTTTTGCTTCGTCTGCTTTGTCGCCTTTTGCAATAACAAGAACTTTTTTGGTTTTACCAGTTCCGTTTGGAAGGACAACGCTTCCACGAACTTGTTGGTCTGCTGAACGAGGGTCAACACCCAAGCGGATGTGGCATTCGATTGTTTCGTCAAATTTAGCAGTTGCAGTTTGAATAGCAAGGTCCAAGGCATCGTTAACTTCATAAAGTTTACCTGCTTCGATTTTCTTAGAAGCATTTTCGTAATTCTTTCCGTGTTTCATAACTCAGTCCTCCCTTATTCTTCAACAGTAACGCCCATTGAACGAGCAGTACCCTTAACCATACTCATAGCAGATTCAAGTGAAGTTGTATTCAAATCAGGCATTTTGATTTTAGCAATTTTTTCAACTTGTGCTTTTGTAAGTTTTCCGACTTTATTTTTGTTTGGCACACCACTAGCCTTATCAAGACCGAGTTCTTTCATAACAAGAACTGCAACTGGTGGGGTTTTTGTGATAAATTCGAATGATCTATCATCATAGATTGTCATAACAACAGGGATAATCAAACCCTCTTGTCCTGCAGTTTTAGCGTTA
>CAZUZK010000184.1:0-1398 GCA_964624745.1 uncultured Bacteroides sp.
GGTGAATTGCAATATCGTCCGGTGGGCGGGGAAATGCAAAGCCTTTTCGTGGGACTCGGTTTTCTCGAAGTAGAAAATAACAATGTCATCTTAGTCACGGATGTGGCACTTGAAGCGTCTGAAATTGACGAACACAGCGTTGAAAACGCCATGCAGTCTGCCATGAAAGCCCTGAAGGACGGGGATAAACTTTCTGTGGAAGAACACGCGCGGCTCGATGCTGAATTGGCAAAACAAATCGCCATCTTTGAATACAATCGCAAACACAGACGCTGATATACATTTATGCCTCATCAAACCCATTGGAACGACACCTTCATGAGCCTCTACCACGAGGCTCTTTCCCGCTTTCATTCCGGCATTACCCGCTACAGGGATATGTTTACGCCGGAAGAAACTCTCTTTCTGGCTTCATTTGGTTACAAACCGCGTGAAATGTTTGATTTCATCGAAGATTTCGCTACAGAAGGAGAGCCTTCGCCTACAACGGCATTGTTGGTCGCATCGGTGCTTCGCGATTTTTTTATTGCCGTGCAGGGGGGGAAATTCTCGGAAGCACCTCTTATTGCCGCTCATGATTTGCCTTCATTTGGCGATGAACTGCACGGTATTCCTTACTTGCCGCGTATTCTTAAAAAGGCAGAAGCAAAATTATACGGTACTCTTGATCCCGATGTCATGTATTGCTGTGGCGGCGATCGCAAATTCTTGCGTGAACATGGCAATATCCACCCTGCGGACTTCCTGCGCATGGTGTGGGGAGCTCGTAGCGACCGACAGAAAGTTGTTACATACATTCTCAATGCTATGAAGAGTGAATGAGTGCTTTTTGAAACAAAAAAAGCACATTTATTCGTTTTGGTTTATTGTTGGTGTTTTTGTAACTTGTTTAATAAAAGTTGTTTGTGTGTTTGAGGGAGGTGCGTAACTACAGCATTCGGAATGCTTAGTCAATCGCCGTTTTACATATTTATTGAAAATGATGCATTGATGAAAATATCCCTGACTCCGGTCAAAGCGTAACATTTTTTAATATAATTGATTCTTCAATACCTTTTGCCGAATTGACGCAATCAGCATTCCGAATGCTGTACACTTCCTGCGGATTGGTACGATCAAAAGTATTTTTCCATCGAAAACTGATATTAAAGAAATGAAGAGATCATTATTCCTCGTTCCGTTTATGTTGGGATCGCTCGTTGCGGCTGCGGATCTTTCTCCGCTGGCTTTTTTTGATTTCAACGGCGATTTACTGACAGCGGGAACATCACAAACAAGCATTGATCTGACAGTCGGTGATGTTACCGCTACTGTGACTACTTCCTACACTGGAGGGCTTGGCAGCGGCACAAGTACGTATACGTTGACAGACGATGTTTTGATGTCGCTGAACGATAA
>CAZUZK010000185.1:0-1379 GCA_964624745.1 uncultured Bacteroides sp.
TTCAGCTCACCTGTTGTCATGCCGGGGTGAATTTCGGGCATGAGGTCCATCAGAATGCGGGCGGCTACAGAGCCCACCCGGCGCAGTTTTTCAACCTCATGAGGACTGCGGACAGGGATGCGTTCTGCCATGGCAATAAAAGGAATCAGTTGTTCTTTGCGAAATCTTCCAGAGCATGCTTCATGCGCAGGAAGACATCTTCGGGTTCTCCCTCTTCCGTAACGGAAATATGTACGGCTTGCCCTTTATCAAGGAAATATCGGGCAACGGGTTCCGTCAGACGTTCGTAATCTTTTCGACGGCGGGCAAATGCTTCGGGATTGTCGTCGCCGCGTGTTTTCATGACGCCGCCGCAACTGGGGCAGGTGTCTTCCCCGTCTCGCGTAATGTACCCGCAGGAAGAACATTCGCGCCGGCGAAGCATGCGTGCTTCAATCAACTCATGCGCCACGTCAAGCCAAACAACAACATCCAGCGGCATGCCCAGCGACTCCAAATCGGCTTCAAGGGCTTCTGCCTGTGCCAGTGTACGCGGGTATCCGTCCAGCAACCATCCCTTTTCTGTGTGGGAAGCCATCCAGTTGCGCACAATGCCATTGACAATTTCATCGGGAACAAGCATGGCTTTTTCCATATAGGAGGCTGCCTGTTTGCCGAGTTCGCTGTCTGTTTCGATTTCATGGCGAAGCAGGGCACCTGTACTCAGTGTTTCCAAACCGAATTTTTCAGCAAGGAAATGAGCTTGCGTCCCTTTGCCCGATGCCGGGGCGCCGACCAAAACAAATCGCTTCAGCGTTTTCATGTTCGAACAATCCCTTCAGATTATACGGCGAATGTGATGAGAGCAGCAAGAATCGCCACGGCAATGATGATCCAGACGATTGTAACGACGGAGGCGGAAGCCGCTTCGCCCGTACCTTGAAGGTGTGAGTATTTACCGCGAATCTTCCCCTTCTTCAGGAAGCCGTCGTAATTCTTCTGCAAAAGTGTCGTTTCCACCTGCTTCATCATGTCGAGCAAGACGCCGACCAGAATGAGCAGACTGGTGCCGCCAAAGAAATGCGTCACCATGTAATCCACGTGCGCAAACACGTGCAACATGGAAGGCAGAAAATAGATCAGCGTCAGGAAGAGCGAACCGGCAAAGGTCAAACGCTGCATGGTTTGATCCAAGAAAATCGCCGTTGCAGGACCGGGTCTTACACCGGGGATGTAGCCACCGTTGCGCTTGAGGTCTTCGGCAATTTGTGAGGGCTGGAACATGGTAGCCACCCAGAAATATGAGAAGAAGAAGATCATCAATGCTGAAATGACGTAATACCATACTTCATTTACGCTCAAACAGGCATCAATAACGCGAATTGCCCAGCCGTCTGCCG
>CAZUZK010000186.1:0-1376 GCA_964624745.1 uncultured Bacteroides sp.
ATCTGTTCCATTGCAGCTTGCTATGAATCAAGAACTTCAAGTAAATACAGATAACACTTTTAATTTTGGTTATGTTGCTCTTTCGAAAATTTATCACCAATTAGAAATAAATAAATTTCTAATTAGTAAATTTAAAACACGAAAAATGTCTGAATATAAAATCAACAATATTCTTAAGCTTCTTGTATTTGCTAGGGCTTTGTTCCCTAATTCTAAAAAATCAACTTACGAAAACAAAGATAAATTTTTTGAGAATACTAACTTTTCCTTACAAGAAGTATACAATGCTTTAACTTATCTTGAACCGTATAAAGAGGCGCTTCAGCAATACATTTATGAACATATACAAGACCAATACAAACCTAAAAATGAAGCAGTATTTTACGATGTAACAAACTATTACTTTGAAATAGATAATCCTGATGAATTAAGAAAAAAAGGAGTTTGTAAAGAGCATCGACCTAATCCAATTGTTCAAATGGGATTATTCATCGATTCTCTTGGATTACCAATGTGTTACAAATTGTTTGAAGGTAATACTAATGACTGCTTAACTCTTAAACCCATGGTCCAAGAACTTCAAAAAAATTACAATATCGGTAGAGTTATTGTTGTTGCCGACAAAGGGCTAAATACTGGAAATAATATTGCATATAACAAAGCTATTCAAAATGGATATGTTATGAGTCTTAGTATTCGTGGAGCTAATCAAGAACTTTGTGACTATGTGCTTGACGAAAATGGTTATCAATACAACAAAGAAAAAACATATAAGAAAAAGTCTAGACTATATCCTAGAGAAATTATTATCACTAAAAAAGATGCAGACGGTAAAGTTGTAAAAGTAAAAAAAACTGTTGATGAAAAACAAGTTATCTTTTGGAGTGAAGACTATGCAAAACGCGCAAGAGCTGAAAGACAGCCCGCAATAGAAAAAGCAAAAGACTTAATTGGTAATGTGCAAAAATATAACAAGAAAAATTGTGTTGGTGCAAGTAAGTATGTGAAGCAACTGGTATTCAACAAAGATACTGGTGAAATTATCGAAGCAAAATCTAAGCTCTACTTAGATTTAGAAAAGATTGCTGAAGAAGAAAAATATGACGGTTACTATGCTATTGTAACAAGCGAAATGGACAAAACTGATGACGAAATAATTGACATATATAGAGGTCTTTGGCGAATTGAAGAAACTTTTAAAGTCACTAAAAGTGAGCTAGAAGCAAGACCAGTTTTCATGTCAAGAAAAGAACATATTGAAGCTCACTTTTTGACTTGCTACATTGCCTTAGTTTTAATAAGAGTTTTGCAGCACAAACTAGATAAAAAATATTCTATTGGTATTAAAAGTGTGTTCCGTTTTTGCTTTTTTTGCG
>CAZUZK010000187.1:0-1374 GCA_964624745.1 uncultured Bacteroides sp.
GCAAGAGAAGGTCTTGTTCGAAGAGACGAGTTTATTGGAATTTCAGGTAAACAGATGTTTTATCCAGTTTCCAAGCTCCGTCCGAAGCCAGCCCTGCGGCGGGTAGAAGAAGCAGACAGCCGCCGACTGCGTCGACAAAACCGACGGGAGCAAGCGAATAATCTATTGATGTGCCGATATATCGGTTGCCCTTTTGTGCCGAAATGGCGTGGCTTTCGCCCTTTGCCAGATAGGCTGTCACAGAACCCTTGCCCAAATATTGTCCGTCAGCAAAGATTTCGGCATCGCTTTCGGATGCCGTTATCGAAACTGCTTGTTTGCCGTTGGCTAAAAAAGAACAGGAAGAAACAACAGGCAACAGGCTTGTTAACAATGTAAAAGCGATTGCCCTACGGTAATTGAAAAATGAAGACATAGTAAACGTTATTTCTTTTTGTAAATGGGATCACCTTCGACGGTATAGCCTGTTTGCCCATAAACGTAGGGAATATAGAACCAGTTGTATTCAAGTGCGGCATTTGCCAATCCAACGCAATTGGAACCGCCTTTCTCAATGGCACGGTCAATAGCCTCTTTCACATTGGGCGTGCCAAAGGGAATACAAATGACGATATGCTTTTTGTCCTGCCCCTTGACGCGAGCATTGTATGCGGTGGTGAATCCTTCCGTGTTTTCCAGATTTATGTTTTTCGTGGAAATAACGGTAGTATCCGCTATACGCGTGGTGCAAGATGCGGACAAAAGACAGGCAAGGACTGTTGCGACGTATGTTTTGTATCTTTTCATATGAAACGGATTGACCGATTTTTGTTCTCCGGATTGCTGGAGATATTAATTCTGCAACAATAATTGATTTCCGAATACGAATAAAACCGTCACGTTTTAAGCGAACCCGTTTTGTTTTTAATGTTATTTCCTTTTGTAAATGGGATCGCCTTCGGCAACATAGCTAAATTGACCGTAAACGAAGGGAATGTAAAACCCTTTGCCTTCAAGTGCGGCATTTGCCAGCCCGACGCAATTGGAACCGCCTTTTTCAATGGCGCGGTCGATTGCTTCTTTTACGTTGGGCTCACCGAAGGGAATACAAAGAATGATGTGCTTTTTGTCTTCACCTTTGACGCGTGTGTTGTATGAGGTGGTGAATCCTTCCGGGTTCTCCAGATTCATGTTTTTTGTGGAAACAACCGTGGTATCCGCTATGCGAGTGGTGCAAGATGCGGATAAGAGACAGGCAACGGCTGTTGCAATGTACATTTTGTATCTTTTCATAATGAAACGGATTGACCGATTTTTGTTCTCTTGGTCGATTTACATATACAGCATTCTGAATGCTGTAGGTGTAAATTTTACAGAAGTTATTGATTTCTGAAT
>CAZUZK010000188.1:0-1372 GCA_964624745.1 uncultured Bacteroides sp.
TGAGAATCAGTTAATCCTACAGGTAAAATACGCAATTCCGCACCACGCAGACGCATTTTATGCGGTGGCATGAATGCGCGCACTCCGGTTGCCTTTCCCGTATCCATTTCTTGAGATTCAAGGTAAGAGACAATCAGAGAACGGGAAAGCCGCGTGTAATCTTTGGAAATGCTGACAGTACCGTAGAGATACCGATATTCGGGATGGCGCACCATAAATTGACCGATCCCCATCCAGATTAAGCCCAATGCCGTTGGGCGTTTCTGATATTCAGGCACAATAAAGGCGCGCCCCATTTCGATACCTTGAGAAAGCACTTTCAGGACATCGGGGGAAAACTCAAAAAATTCGGCATTATACAGTCCTTTTTTCCCGTATTGTTCCAAAATTTTATCTGTCAAACCCATTCGGTAAGCCCCGATAAACTTGCTCTCTGCGCTATCCCAAAGGAAAAGATGCTTGTAATGGTTATCGTAAACGTCCAAATCACAGCCCTTGCCCGTCCCTTCGCCCGCCGCTCTGAATGTAATTTCCCGCAAGCGTCCTATTTCACGCAAAAGTTTGGGGATTTGGTTCGATGAAGCAACGTATACTTTCCAAGCATTTGTCGGCGAATCGACCAAACAGCAATCCGACGGCAAGGCGTCTATTTCCGCTTGCAGTTCGTGTGGCGGTATTGGCGGAATAATGCGATCGGTGTGGCGTGATTTCTCCGCTTTCTTTTCCGATGGTTTGCGGCTTTTTTCATACCGCTTGGAAAGCAGGTATGTTCTCAAACGCAGTTGAGCCGCAATGGCTTCATCGCTCGGCAACTGAGACAAAGAAGTCCCCGAAACGGGACGCCCGATTTTAACGTGGTGCAAGCGTCTGGAATCGCGTCCGACAGCACGCGGCAAAAACGCGACCCGAGCTTCGCGATTTATCAGCGAAATGCCTTGAAAAAGCAAGCTGTTGCGTCCCGGTAAGTAGACGGGGACAGCCGTTGCCTTTGTTCGCCGTATAAGAGCGGCAATATGAGTATTCCACGGGTCATCCGTAACTTGTTTGTCTTGTATGGAATAAGATGAAACTGTTCCCGCAGGGAAAATACCGATGCAATGTCCTGCTTTGAGCCAAGCCAAGATTTGCTTCATGCCGGCATAATTTTTGCGTGTCGCTTCGTCGCCACCGTAGACATCCATTTGAATCATCCACGGTGCAAGCTCTTCGCAAAGCGTTAATTGCTCGTTTGCAACAATGCGTACATCTTCGCGCACCTTAGTCAACAAGTCTCCGAAAATCAATCCGTCGGAAAGCCCGTGAGGATGATTGGCAACGACAATGGCAGCCCCTGTACGGGGGATATGATCAAGTTCTCCCGGGCTTAAATGAT
>CAZUZK010000189.1:0-1371 GCA_964624745.1 uncultured Bacteroides sp.
AGACGTCACCAGTTTCACCGTATCGCAGTCTTCTGTGGTAAAGGGAGAAAGCGTCCATGAAACGATCGATACCCTGCAGTCCATGAAAATGGATTACATCATCGTTCGCCACAAAAACAGCGGCATTCCGTCCGTAATCGCCCGCCACACCCACGCTTCCGTCATCAACGCCGGAGACGGGGCTCATGCACACCCATCCCAAGCATTTCTCGATGCCTTTACCATCCGTGAGAAATACGGTGCCATCGCCGGGAAACGCGTTGTCATTGTCGGCGATATTCTCCATTCCCGCGTGGCACGTTCTACCTCACTGATTCTTCAACGTCTCGGCGCACAAGTAGCCTATTTGGGACCGGGATCTCTCGTCCCATCGGAAAAACACACGGGCATTCCGCGCTTCACGAATTTCGACGATGCTTTTGCATGGAAGCCCGATGTGGTCTATCTCCTCCGCGTACAAAATGAACGCATGGATTCGCCGTTCTTCCCAAGTGCACGCGAATATCACCGCGTATACGGCGTAACGGAAGAACGCCTCAAACGCATTGACGATCTCGACCTCTCCATCATGCACCCGGGGCCTGTCAACCGAGGCGTCGAACTTTGCGATTTGGCGATGGAATACCGCAACTGTCTCGTCAACAAACAAGTTGAAAACGGCATAGCCGCCCGCATGTCTATTCTTTATCACCTTACCCCACACACTCAACAAGCATGAAAAGCAAGACTCCTCTCTTTGTAACAGGCGCACGCGATGTGCTTACGGGCGAACAGATCGACCTCTTTTTGGCAGACGGCGTTGTGGCAGCAACCGGCGTGGCAGGAAGCATGAATGCGCCCGTCGGCGTAAAAACAATCGATGCCGCCGGCAAATTGCTGGTTCCGGCATTATTCGATTTGCATGCCCGCATAGGCATTACCCGCAAGAGCCAGCAAGACTGCGTCAAAGCCGTTTCCCAAGCGGCGAAACAAGGGGGTGTTTCGGGCATCCAATGCATGCCGGACACAAACCCGCCACTCGACAGCCCCGCATCAATCACAGGGTTGGCAGAAGCAGCTGCTGAATTCGCCGAAATAGACATCATTCCGGCGGGATGCATCTCAAGTGGCATGGAAGGCGAACAACAAGCACCTTATGATTCTCTGCGCGGAAAAGGTGTCCGCATGCTGACCGATGCCGGGCGTTTCCCGCACAATATCCTCATGTTGCACCGCGCCATGAAATACGCCGGTGAGTTGGGTCTTACCTTTGCCCTCAGGGGCGATGTGCCGACTCTCACCGAAAAGACGTATGCCCACCCGAGTACGACCTCATACCGTCTTGGTCTACACGGTTCTCCCGCCTGTGCCGAAGAAATCGGGATCGAAACC
>CAZUZK010000190.1:0-1362 GCA_964624745.1 uncultured Bacteroides sp.
GTCAACGGAATAGAGGATGGAATCTCCCCATGATACATACGCTTCGCTGATGTTGAGCGTGCCGGAAATGGAGCCGTTCCCCAATTCAACAGAGAGCAGGGCAGAAGTGTCCCATCCGTCAGTTGCTCCGTTCCCGATCCCTGAAGACAGCGTGAAATCTACCGTGTATCCTCCGCCGGAAAAATCCTCTGTATGGGCGATGAATGAGACATTGCCTCCCGCATCAAGTGAGAGAGAAGAAGCTGTCGCGCTCCCGGAAGACAGCGTGATACGGTCGCTTGACGTTTGTGCAAGCGAGGGTATTTGAAATGAGAAACTGTCGGCAGCTTTTCGTTCTTGTCCTGCGGATCTCCCTGCATAACCCAACGCTTTGGCAATGTTCCCTGCGATCAGCAAGTCGCCTTGAGCACTGGGGTGTAATCCGTCTGAAGAATTAAACATGCCGGCAACTCCGGCACCGGTGTATGTTGTTTCTGCCACATCGGTGATGCCTTTGTTGACATCGACCACGGTGACGTTGTTTTGTTCACCCCAGCTGATCAGGTTTTGATTGTACTCAGCCGTAGCTGTGAAATCTGCCGCGTAATTATTGTTACCGCGCCCTGTTTTCCATGTTGGGATGGTTGTGATGATAACTTGTGCATCGGGATTAGCTTGGCGCATGGCGGTTAGGATAGTATCCATATCGCCCGTGCCGTCCCAAATGCCATCGGTACATGTGCCGAGGAGGTTTTTTTGCTTTTCGTCAAAAACGTTGCTGATGTGGTTGTTATCGGAAAGAAGATCGTTTGTGCCGATCATCATGAAAAATGTATCGGGTGTTTCTCCTTCGGCGATTTTATAAGATCCGGTGTATGTCTCATCCAAGCCGAGCCAATCATGGATGTTTGAATTTCCCAGACGTCCCGACGTGTTGATACGCCCCGCAATTTCATACGCGCGTTCGGATGATATGGAAGAGTGTACGTTTTTAAAAGCGATGCCACCGTATGAGGTGTTGCCAATTGAATAGTTATTATAATTGCCTGAATTGATTCCGACTTCGTTTTGCTTTACGCCGTTGTCGGTGAGTATCTTGAATAATGCCCATCTGTAGGATCCGCTCCCCACGCCGTGCGTGATGGAGTCGCCCACGTACATGACATTGCCAAGGTCGGCTTTTGTGGTGAATGCGCTTTCTTCTGCCGTAAGGATCGGCGCGACAGAAAGGGTGCTCAAGACAAGGCAAATTCTCTTGGTCAACAGACGGGCTTTCATAACAGAAAATCCCTGTCATTCTGAGGGAAAATTCTGAGAGGTCAAGCAAGAAAAACAAAGCCAACAGAAGGAAAAAGTATCGCGATTTTGTAAAAACTTGATGCA
>CAZUZK010000191.1:0-1361 GCA_964624745.1 uncultured Bacteroides sp.
TTGCCTTTTTCATGGGTCAGCCAGCCGTCCAGTATGAGATCCGTTCTCTGCCGGGCGAGTTTGTGCCAGAAATTGGACATGTTCAATACGATCATGACACTTAAGTTCGATGGCATGTCGAGTCCCTCGGGATACGGCGCCGTTGTATTGTATGCGAGAGTGCCGATCCCGGTATCCCGCGTTTTTTTGCCGGCTTCACGGGCGATTTTGCTCATCCAGTCAAAGTGAATGTAGTTGTCGGGGCGCTGTCCGTCCCTGTATTTGTCCGGAAACAGCTTGAGACAATTTGAACAGCGGCAGTAACCGTTGTTGTCATCCGGCTGGACGGGATAGTAGAAAGGTTCGTCCTTCATTTTCTTAACATGGTTGCTCAGGGAGACTCCGACCACTTTTTTTCCCTGACTGCGATCAACCGCCTCCTGCGCCAGAATCCGGATTACGTCCGGATTGGTGTTGCAAAGCTGGGGCGGAAGCTGCTCGTCGTCAGGATACTGGGAACGCATGGCGATCAGATGAGTCCGGCTGGCGCCTTTGTAGTTCTGCGCGAAATACTCCGGGTGTTTCTTTTCAAAATATTTTGCGAGCCATGGCGATTTGCAGGGCGCGTAGAAGCGAATCCAGATTCCGTAGACATTATGGCCCACCATGCCGTAACGGATCGTCTGCTTCCAGCGGAGTTTCAGCTGCTGAACCTCATACGGGGTATAGGGCTGTCCATACGCCTTGAAGATTTTCGGGGCATAAATCATGCGGAATGCTTTCATGAACGGATGACGCCGGAGTGTGAACGGCGCGACGGAAAGTGAAGTGCGTTTCTGATACGCGATTCCGTTGTCTCCGGGTGCATACCATTCGAAACCGCAGCCTTGCCGCAGAAAATCATAAACAGCCCACAGCGTTCCGTGATTGTGATATTCCAGCGGCGGCAGGGCGGATTGATTGCCGTATTCGATGCTGCCGTATTCCTCATCGTCCACGCCTGCCAGATATGCGGCGTCCGTGCGGACATCCGCCAGATATTCCTCCCGTTTGAGTTTGCCGACTTCAAGCCCGGCATTTGCCGATGCACGAGTGTTTCCCAGATAGATGGGCTGCCCGGAAAACTTTTCGCCTTCGCGAACGATGGGAACAGTGCACCCGGTCATCAGTCTGAAATGATGTTGCAGTTCAAATGCGGCATACTGCACGGACTTTTCCGGTTTTGCAGGAATGACGATTGCACTTGCAGGTTTTCCATCCTTTATGATCTCAATCGCATTCAGGCAGAGGGCAATGCAGAAGAGGGTTGAGAGCAATCCGATTTTTTCGTCGAGTAGGCATTGTAAATACTCCTTTTAGGTTTGCTTTGTATTCCCAGTTTA
>CAZUZK010000192.1:0-1355 GCA_964624745.1 uncultured Bacteroides sp.
GCACCGATCCCAACAGCACTCTTAATGCGCCCGTCTTCAGCCGCCCCTGCCTCGGTAACCCCCAAATGGATGGGATAATTCCAACCTTCCCCCGCTTCATTGAGGCGAGCAACAAGCAAACGATAGGCAGTAATCATCACTTTGACATTCGAGGCCTTCATGGAGAAAACCAACTGATGATACCCCAAATCGTGCGCCACTCGGGCATACTCCAGCGCACTTTCTACCATTCCTTCGGGCGTATCGCCATAGCGATTCAGTATACGATCGGAGAGCGAACCGTGGTTGGGGCCAATACGCATAGCCCGCCCATGTTCTTTACAAAAGAGGACGAGCGGAGTGAACGCCGTGCGCAAACGTTCCAACTCTTCTTCGTATTCGAGATCCGTATAGTCACGACTTTCGAACCGTTTTTTATCGACAAAGTTGCCCGGGTTGATACGAATTTTCTCTACCCATTTCGCTGCCTCCATGGCAGCATCGGGCTTGAAATGGATATCGGCAACCAAGGGAACATCACAGTGCGCCGCCCGCAGTTCGCGCACAATATTCTGCAAATTGGCGGCGTATGCTTTTGTCTGCGCCGTCAAGCGGATAATTTCACATCCTGCCTCTGCCAATTCGAGAGCCTCTTTAAAACAGCCGACCGTATCGCGGGTATCTGAAGTCAGCATCGATTGAATGCGGATCGGGTTTGAACCGCCCACGCCCACATTCCCCACCATCACCTCGCGAGAAACGCGCCTCGTATAGGCGTACAAGCTCGAGCAATATGCAGATGTCATGCCCGATATACTAGCGAATATCGGATAAATTGACAAGCAAGGAAATGAGAAGATGGCCATTCCCGCCCGAAAATCAATTACAACTTATCAAACGGAAAATGATATCACCCGCATTGGATTTTCCATGCGTCATTATTGGAGGCGACAGTACCGTTTTCCCGATATTTTCCGTAAGGATTTTATGTTGGGGCTTGCAATCGGCGGGAAAATGAAGTAATAAAAATGCGCACAGACGATATTGCACTTATGAACGCTATTGTACAAACAGCCTGTAAGTTCGTCACGTCTTCGATCGGTCGCAAGATTATTGTGGCCTTGACCGGGGCGTGTCTCCTCGCGTTCCTTGTTGGACACCTGATCGGCAACCTGACCATTTACGGAGGCGGCGATTGGATCAACAGTTACGCTTTCGGTCTTCACTCCATGCCCTCATGGATGTTGTGGGGAATCCGTTTGGGATTGCTGGTCATCGCCTTGATTCACGTAGTGTACACGCTGACGTTGAAATATGAAAACGTGACGGCACGCAAGCATTACGAATACACGAACACGATTCAGGCGACGCTTTCT
>CAZUZK010000193.1:0-1354 GCA_964624745.1 uncultured Bacteroides sp.
CCCCTTTTTGTCGAGGGCGACTTCTCCCCTGATAATGAGATCATGCTTCATGACACTCAGGCGCTTGGTCTGGACAAAATCCGCGGAAAGGGTTTTCGTCTCATTCATTCTGCCCTGAATCGCGGCAGCGAGCGCTTCCGCGGAATCCTGCGGGTAAAGCGGAAACGCCGCCATGGCAAATATGAGAATCAGGATTCGAGAATACATAATTTCATAACTCCCTGTGCAAGTTTTTCACCGTTCCGGTTGAATGCCTCGAAACGGATGATGTGCCACGGCATGAACTCCGCCTCTTTTTCAAAACGGATTGTGACAGCATCGCCTTTGTGGGCAGACCGCATTGAAACGAAATCCGTAACGCCGGCAAGCATCCCCGGACTCACTTTTTTTTCATTCATGAAACTGTCCAGAGCCGCCGCGGACTGTGCCGCAAGTTCGATCAGCGCGGCAGAGTCAAGCACACCGTTTTCATCCAGAAAAGGATTGTCGTCATGAATCCTGGAAACGGTTTCGCCGCCGTGATCGGTGATCTTTGCAAGCGTTTCCGCCATTGCCATCGGCGGACGGTGCGGAATCAGCATCCGGGCATCAAATGGAAGTCTGTCGATCCGGTCGAGTCGATCAAGATTGCGCCAGCAGGTCGGATCGGCGGCGAGATAATCTCCCGTCAGCTGCCACGCTGTGCCGCGGCAGCCGTAACATTCCTCCGCTTTGTCACACTCCCTGCAAGGCGATTTGATGTTCGCACGATGATCCTTGAGCTTGCGGATGATGAGGCTTTCCGTCAGAATTTCTTTCAGCGGCGTCTTTCGGACGTTGCCGATGACTTCCGTCAACCCCACGCATGGCGTGACATCTCCGAAGCTGTTGACCACGCAGGAATATTTATGCCGCAGGCATTTCTGACCGACCAGCGGCGGCTGGCTTTCCCATTGGAAACCGTATTCCGCATCAATCCGCCGGATCTCCTCGAAAACCTCTCTGACCTTCATGACCTCCGGCAGAAGCGAACGGTATTCCAGCAGCCTGCCCTGCGGCGTAAGACATTCGAAATAAGGAGCGATCTTCCGTTCGCGCAGATAACGCCAGAGTTCCGGCGCAGCATCAAGATTGGAGGAGGAAAGCACCGTCGTCGCGCAAAGCATGCCGGGGCGCGAATCATACCCGGCGCCGCGCAGCAGCCGAAGCGCATTCTGCGACAGTTCAAGCGAGTTGCGGTGCCCCGTGAGCCTGTCATGCAGAACCTTGTCCAGCGTATTGAGCTTGACGACGAGGCGGCAGTTTCCGGCAAAAAAGAACTCCGCCAGCTCCCGCGTCACCAGAGACCCGTTGGTGAAGATTTCCACCCCCATGT
>CAZUZK010000194.1:0-1352 GCA_964624745.1 uncultured Bacteroides sp.
CTAAATAATATTTACTCCCTAACGATTGTGAACAAATGCTATCGTTTATCTCTAACATATCCACAAATGACAATTTATTTTTTTCAACTCTGTTGCCATTAAAAGTGTACAAACCTTCATCTGTCATAAACAAAATTAAATTTCCACATACACATGCTGTTTTATCCAAAATTTTTGTATTTGATGAATACACTTCACTAACTGTAAATGTTTTTTGAATTCTACTAATCTTTGATATGCCGTATTCTCTTATAACATAAACATTTTCATCAAAAGTAAAAATTCGCTTAGCATCTCCTAAACTGTCTGCCAGCGTGATATAACCTGAATAACTACCCACATCACCAACTTTTTCAGGGTTTAAATCGGTTGCATACCAAATTTTAAAAGCGGGTTCTTTTAAACAACAGTACAAAACCCCTTCATTCATACACATGTCGGTTATAACAGGCGTATCATGAACGGTATATGGCGAATAGTTTGTTGCCCATATTTTCATGGTTGTACCATCGGTTATAATTATAGCATCGCTATCTTGTTTCTTGTAAGCCAAGGTTATTGGAGGGTTGTCAAATTCCATTTCATACAACCAATGTAATTTATTGCTACCATTCAACATTTGATTTAGATAAACTTTTTTGTTATCCGCATGCACTAATAATCTATATACATCTTGCGAATTTTCAAAATGTTGTTTAAAAACAGAAACGCTATCAAAACAGTTTGCCCCTTCTGGTAATGTTAATGAATATTTTGTGTTGCTGGTGTAATTATATGGAAAACTTGCAACGCTTATACCCACTGAATTTTTTAGTTCTTCTGTTGGTAAAAAATTATAAAATTTATCTAACTCAATTTCGTTTTTGTCTGTTGTGTTATCAAAGCGTGTAATTTCTAAACGCTTTTTTTCTTTCATTCCCATCTCCTTTGCGGAAGATTAAAACTTTTTAATTCTTTAATATTTTCCGCTTTTTCAATATACATTTCGTGAAAATCTTTAAATTCTTCAAACAACCCATTCGCAAGTGAAAAGCATGCACACACACTGCACACAAGCACATCTGTGCTAAAACTTGACAAAAAATCAATTTCATCAAATATGCTAGTTACACTTGGGTATGTTAAATACTCAATATTGTAACTGCCATCTTCATCAAAACTTATTGCTCTGTTTATGATTTTTGCTTTTACGCTTTCCCCATCTTTTACAATACTTTGCACCCGTATGAAATTTTCAAATTCACTCAACTTTATTGTTTTCTCGCTAGTCTGTTTACAAACTCTCGAAACAACTGGTATGTAATTTGTGCATAGTTCTTGCAAAGAATATCCTATTAAATGGTATAGGCTTT
>CAZUZK010000195.1:0-1352 GCA_964624745.1 uncultured Bacteroides sp.
GTCTGAGGAATCTCTTGACCGTTTTCGAAAGTGGAATCCTCGCGTTTCACGAGCGATACTGTTTTCATCGCTCGCGAAACTCTCATTTGCTCTCTCAATATCTCCCGAGCAGAATCATCAATCGCCACGCGCTCTTCCCCTGAGGCGCGAATGTTGTTCAGCACCTCGCATACAAGATTCGGAAGCGTCCGTTCCATGACCTGCCGAATATTACCGCATATCGATCATCGGCACAAACATCGGCTCGGAAGGTCCTGTGTATTTCGTCAACGGACGATACAATGTATTGTCTTCCAGTTGCTCAAGAATTTGTGCTACCCATCCCGAACTGCGGGCAATAGCAAAAACAGCCGTGAAAAGTTTCGTCGGAATCCCCAAGCTGTAATAAACCGATGCAGAATAGAAATCCACATTGGCATTCAATTTCTTGCGTTCGCGCACAATCTTGGCGATTTTATCAGACATGCGAATCCATTTCGGTTCACCGATATTTTGGCAATTCCGAATAGCAATGCGGCGCAAGTGGGGTGCGCGGGGATCCAATGTGCGGTAGACGCGATGCCCCATACCGAATATGCGTTCTTTGCGTTCCAGTTTGGCAGTAATGTATGCTTCTACATTTTCTTCATCGCCAATTTCTTTCAGCATTTCGATAACGGCTTCGTTGGCACCGCCGTGCAACGGTCCCTTAAGTGTGCCAATTGCCGAGGTGATGGCAGAATACATATCCGTCAGGGTCGATATGGTCACCCGTGCCGCAAAGGTTGAAGCATTCATTCCGTGATCGGCATGCAACATATACGCGGTATCAAGGATCTTGGCTTCGTTCGGATCGGGTTCTTTTCCCTTCAAGAGCCACAGGAAATGCGAAGCTTCATCCAAATCTGTCCGAATGGGAGGCAAATCCAATCCTTGACAAATTCGATAATAGTATGCCACCATAACCGGAATTTTGGCAATCAGCGTCAACCCGATTTCCTTCATTTGAGAAGGATCTTTCGTTCGGTCATCATACATACCCAGCATGGATACGGCTGTACGCAACGCGGACATGGGGCGTGCCGACTTTGTTGCCGTCTTGAAGAAATCCAATATGGGCATCGGCAATTCGCGATCGTTGCGCAAACGCTGTTGCAATCCCGTCAATTCGTCGCGTTTCGGCAAGCGTTTATTCAGCAACAAATAGATGATTTCTTCATACGAGCAAAGATCCACCAAATCTTCAATTTCATATCCCACATAAAGCAAGCGTCCTTCTTCACCGCGCACATCGCTCAAAGCCGACTCATTGGCAATTACTCCTTTGAGACCTTTGGTAAATATCGGTTTAGTCGGTTCTTCGTTACTCATGA
>CAZUZK010000196.1:0-1341 GCA_964624745.1 uncultured Bacteroides sp.
AAGGAAGTCGGCGTCAACAGCGGGCATTACAACAATTATTCGCCCGGACCCCAAACTTACAGAGGAGTTATTTTTCAAAACAGACACTCTTCCATTTCCTCCGAACGCGCCTATGAAATTGCGGGGCGCATCAATACATCGGGGCGTCTGGGCAATTCGAACATCTGCGATTGGCTTGGCTTGAACAAGTCTTACACAGGAACTTTTAAAATAGCGAAGGATGAGACGCCCGATACATTTTTCATGATGATCGGCACAAACGACCTATTGGCTGATCACCGACACATCAGCGAAGTAATTGCCGAAAAGCAAAAAAACCTCCTCGGCACATGCAACAACGGCGTTTGGGACGGCACAGGCGACATGGATACCATTCTGAAAGCCATGCGTCAGGCGAATCCGCACGCGCAAATTGCGCTCACCGTCATTCCAACATGGGTAAAGGGGCGTCCCAACAACAACGCAGAAGCGGATCTTACCGTCACAGACCTTTACAATCAAAACCTGATTGCTTGGGGCAAGCAAAATAACATCACTGTGATCAATATCAACAAAGGAATCACCGATGTTGCGGAAACAAAATACATTGGCGCGGGTGTCGCAAGCATGTTTTCTTTTGACAAGCTTCATCCTGCCGCACAAGGCGATTTGCTGATCGCGGGCAATTTTGCCAAGGGCTTGGGCTATCCCGGGCGAACAGTCGGTCTGAAACGCAAATCAGCAGACGGATTCCGCGTAAAAAAGCACTTGAAATTACCTACAAAAGAAACCTTTTCACACCGTTTCGTTTCCTCCCGAAAAAAGAACACCCAGCCTGCCTCGACCGATCGAGAGGGAGACAACTCGGCATGCATGGCAGAATTCTCGCTTTCTTCCGGTATCGGAGACGGATCAGAAAACGGATGGGACGCTTCAGCCCTGCTCTCCGTTTCCATAGGGAACGGCACGGTTTCCGGCACGCTCAACATCAGTGAATGTTCCATCTCATGGGGAAATAGCATTTTATATTCCACGGACACATCCACAGATACGGCAGAGGCATTGCGCATTGCCTACATTCCCGAAAACAAAGTTCAATGTATTGCGGGAGGCTTTTATGTCTGGCTGGGCGACATGCTGATCGGCGAAGCCTTACCCGCAACGCCATCCGATTTCAACGGAATCACTTTTACCAATAATTCCGCAAAGCCGATCGAGCTGAAAAATATCTCCGGTCTGCAGAACATCAACCAGGAGCTGGTTGAGGCGGGCGCTGTGGATGGTATCCGCAACCGCTGGCAGGAGCTGTGGTATATCACCCTGCCCGCCATGCAGCACATGCTGCTGTTCAGCGCGGTTATG
>CAZUZK010000197.1:0-1337 GCA_964624745.1 uncultured Bacteroides sp.
TTAGATTGTTATCCTGTTCGGCTACCCACTTGAATATTTCATCTATTTCTTCAAGCGTTAAGGCATTGCCGTTATATCCCGGTGGGTTATTGTCGTTGATATCATACGGACGGTAACAGTTAATCTGATAGTCTTTGTATATGGTCGGTATGGGTATCAGCTGATACTCATAACCGCCCAACATATCAAATTTGCTGGTTATATTCGCCGTTGAACTGCCGCCGATTGGGAGTATAATGTTGTTGTATGCTTCCTGTTCGCCTGCAATAGGTAAAAGTTTTGCAATCTGAGGACATTGCCTGAGATATTCAACTATTTTCGTGTATTCCATCTTTTGCCCTCCTATGCGTGTGTAATTTGGACGTTGTCAACGTCCATTCCGTGAATACTTGCATTTACGCCTGTAACAGAAAATCCGTTGTTTTTGTATTTCTTCTGCAACGCTGTCCATTCCTGCGAAGTCGTTACAACATCATCAACCTCGCCGAATACAACAAAGTCATTCGGCTGTACGGTATAAAAGCTTTCCCGCTCATCTTCGGCAAGAAACGAATATTCATACGGCGTTTTGTAATGATCAACGTCTTTGGTTATGACATTCTGCGTATTCACAAGTTTGTTTATTGTACCGTCCGCGCTTTCCGACAGCTGATTATATATCAAGCACCGGTCAATCACAAAACGGTCAAAACGCCGTAAATTCACGCCGTCTGAGGGGATATCGTTGTATATGGTGACTTTCTTATCGAAGAGGTTTTTTTTGGCGCTTGTTATACGGCCTTCTCCTGCATACGTTTTCTTTATTGTTGGTATTTCCAGCTTGTTTTTCCCGTATGTAGGCGTGAATTTAACCTTCAATATGCCGCCCCCCTATAGAAAAGAGAAACACCGGTTGATGTTGTAATGCTGCCTAAATAATCCTCCAGCAGCCTCTCTATTTCCTCTTGACTTTCTGCGTTGCTTCTATCCGAATAACTAAAGCTTTGCGAGATTGCGCCTTCGGAATAGCTTTCGCCTGATAATCTCCGCTGCGTTTCTCTGTTTGCGTCAAGATATTCTATCAAGTCACGGCAGCAGGCCTTAATCCTGGAATCGACACTCGCTGTAATCTCATCAATCGGAATATCAATTACATTTTCGCCGTATTTTACCGTAAATTCAGCAACAGCAACGTCCTTTAGTAAGTCTGAGGTAATGCGGTTCTGTGTCGCATTGTCAATAATACCACAGGCGCGGACAACAAGACGGTTAAAGGTGGGTTCTTCACAGATTCCGCCTATGTTCTTGTATTCTTCATATGTCAGATATATCATGATTCTCCCACCTTTCATGTGCTT
>CAZUZK010000198.1:0-1332 GCA_964624745.1 uncultured Bacteroides sp.
ATTTAATTGAATATTGTTTAAAGTATCTGTTAAATCTGTTTTGATTTGCCCTATTGCCTGTTTTATTGACTTATCACTTGAGATAAACATTTCGGAATTTTCAAACATAAAACCACTTCGATCAGAGTTGACGTTTTCATCTAGATAATTACTGGATAAAAATATCTGATAATAATAATTACAGTTGTTATCATTATCTTTTAAGCTTATTGAAAGATTTGGTATAAGAGTTTTAAGTTGTATGCTTTCAACTTCTCTTTTGTCAGCACATAAATGTATTTGATGAGTATTATATGGTAAAGCTTTTAATTTCAGATAAAGTAGTTCAAAATTATAATTTTCTATGCAAAATTGAGTTTTTAAAATATCATTTGAAATTAGAATATCAGAATACAAAGAATTCACAGATAATGAATCAAACTCGTCCTTTATAACTATATTAGGACATTTAGCTTGATCTGCAAAATAAGAAATAAAATGATTAATAATTTCTTTTCCTATAAAAGATAATGATTGCGAAAATGTTTCTTGGAATGCTTCTTTTAAATTTTTAAGCTTAATTACTGTTCCGTCAATATAACTTTTTGCATCTATTTCTTGTATTAATAAATTTTCGTCATCAACTCCATCGTCTTCAATTGAAAATAAAAAACAAATTTTATAGAATTTATTTTCTTGAGTATAATAACTTTCAACCTCAACTTTTTCAAATGCTTTTAACCAAAATAATCTTCCTTCACCTTTTCCGCCTTTATTTTTCTTAAAAATTGAATCATATGTTAGGAAAGAATCAAAGTTTTCAGGGGTAAAGCCAATCCCATTATCTTTAATTGTAACATTATTAATCTTCAATAATTTTAATTCATCGGGATTGTTAAAAATTGAAGCCTGCAAATCTTGTTTTCTGTCAAATTCAATATTTATAATGCCATTTTCATTATTACAATCTTCTATTGCTTGTATTGAATTTGTGATCGCTTCAAATAGTGGCATTAAAAGTTTTGTTTTTTTTAATTTTAGCTTATCAATTCTGTTTCTTAAGCTATTCTTCATTAAAGACGACATAAAAAACCTCTTTTTGCTAATGATAACATAAAAATGAATATAATTCTTTTAGCTAATGATGGTTTTTAAGAACTTAAAATTTTTCTCAAATTTCCTTGACACTTTTTCTCAATACCGATGTCAATTTACAGAAAAATGAAGAATTATGTATTAAACTCTTCCAAATTTCGCATTTCATCTGTCACACTTTCGCATTTCATGTGTCACTTTACAACGCTTGAAATATCGGTTTTAATTTTACCTTTAATTCTTCCGTTTCTGTATTAT
>CAZUZK010000199.1:0-1332 GCA_964624745.1 uncultured Bacteroides sp.
TGATGATGCCGATTGGACGGCGCACATTAACAGTGACGAGCAGTATTTGCCCGGTGCTCTTGCCGAAGTGGCGAAAATCGCTGCCAAAAAGCGGAAAGCCGATGTTTTGGCAGGGGTGTATCTTGTTCTGGATAAAGATTCCCGTTACATTGCACAACGTTTTCCCGTCAAACCGAAGAAGTGGTTGAGTTGGTTGAATTGTTGCCCGGCGACAAATTCATGTTTTCATCGTGCCGAATGTTTTAGAAGACATGGGATAAGGTTTGATATACAATGGAAAAGTATAGGAGATCTCGTCCTTTATCGAGATATGATCCGCGCGGGGGTTCGCTTTGAATTAATCAATAAAACGACGTCAACCTTTGTGTGTACGGGAGTTAATCTTGCGTGGTGCGAAAAATCATTGGCAGAAGAAAGGCGATACTGCAAGCTGATTCCCGCATGGGCTCCGCGTTGGCAATGGGTTATTTACAGATGGATTAACCTGAAACGTATACTGAGAAGTATTCCCCATCGCCTTGAAAATCGGTATTCCGTTTACGTTTCGGATTGCGATGAGCGGAAGGAGTTTTTTGTCAAACGACCCACCGTGCATTGGAAGTCTCGCACGGTATCTCATGAAGTTGAAGGATCATGAGGACGGTTGAAGAAAATCTCCCCGATACGATTGCCGCTATCGCGACACCGCTTGGTACGGGGGCATTGTCGGTGATTCGCATAAGCGGTCCCGGCGCGCTGAGGGTTGCCGAACAATGCACGGGACGTATGCAATGGCAACCGAGAATAGCGACGTTGGCGTTTGTATGTGCAAGCGACGGTTCTCATATTGATCATGCCTTGTGGACGTGGTTTCCTGCGCCCGCCAGCTTTACGGGCGAGGCTGTTGTGGAAGTGTCGTGTCACGGCGGTGTGCTGGTTACGCAGCGTGTTCTGGATCGCCTGACTGACTGTGGCGCACGGCTTGCCGAGCCGGGAGAATTTTCGCAACGTGCCTTTTTGAACGGGAAGATGGATTTGACCCAAGCGGAAGCCGTAATGGATATTATTTCTGCCGGGAGCGATTTGGCATTGAGGGCGGCGCAAAATCAATTGAAAGGCGAGATTGGGCAACGTGTGTCGAAGCAAGCGGAAGCCCTGATTGCGGTGACCGCCCGCATAGAGGCGTACATTGACTTTCCCGATGAAGAAATTTCTGTCGGCACGGCAGAAGGTATGGCAGGTGAAATTGACGCCATCAGTTGCGAGTTGGCTTCGCTGGCGGCAACAGCCGATTGCGGACGTTTGTTGCGCGAAGGGATTCGCACTGTGATTGCGGGCCCCCCCAATGTGGGC
>CAZUZK010000200.1:0-1325 GCA_964624745.1 uncultured Bacteroides sp.
TCGTGTTGAGATTCATTGCTTTTAATATTGCATCTGCTTTGTCATAATCCCATTCGGCTTTTTCAAAGCAATCCACTGGATCCATAGGCAATGCTTTATAGTCCGTATAATCTATATATTCCGTTTATGAAAAAGGTGTAAAAATATGCAAGACAATGTGCGAGAAAACGGGCGCAATTCGCCAAGCGGTTTAGCGGCGACTTCGCCTTCCGTCCCACATCATTTTTAGTTTGAGTTTATTGAATTTACTTATTCGAGCGTGTGCTTGTCTGGCGGAGCGAAGCGACGCCACTTGTTCAAGACAAGCACACGCGAGGATCTCAAAAGGGGTATTTTAATGTGTAAAAAGGCATCTGCTTGGCAAAAATATTTTACTTATAGTAAAAAGTTTGTTATACCCTTGCTTTCGCAATTGATTTCTTCGGAAATTTGTGATATAATAATTTAAACTACAAATGTGAGGTTTTTATGATTAGTTACAAAAGGCTGTGGAAGCTTCTCATAGACAAAGATATGGGCAAGTATGAGATGATTAAGTTAGCAGGACTAAGTCCCTATACACTAAACAAACTTAATCACAACGAAAACGTTAATGCAGAAACGCTTGCCAAAATATGCAAAGCGTTGGATTGTACCTTTGATGATATTATGGAAATTATAAAGGACTGAGGATAATAAAATGGCTAATACTGAAGGATATATCTACATTTTAACTAATCCATCATTTCCGCCTTACGTGAAAATCGGATATGCAGATAATGTTGAACGTAGAGTAAAAGAATTAAATCGGACAGAATGCACACCGTTTGGATTTAGGGTATATGCATATTATAAGGTTTCTTCACGCCTTAAAGATAAGGCATTACATGCTTTAATTGATATACTTAATCCGACATTAAGAAGTGTCGACAATATAGACGGAACAATTAGGACAAGAGAGTTTTATGCAATTTCACCAGAAAAAGCATATTCTGTATTAAAAGCAGTTGCTTCCATTAACGGATTAGAAGATAATCTCGTTCTGGCGGTCAAGTCCGAAGAAGAAAGCCGTGAAGAAAAAGATGCTTCAGAAATTGAAATCCGACACGATAGAGCTACGCCATTTACTTTCCAAAAAGCTAATATACCTGCAGGAGCTGAGATTACATATATTTTTGATGAAAGTATTACCGCTATTGTCTGCGACGATCTGAAACATGTTTCTTACAAAGGTAAAATATATTCGTTAAGTTCTTTAGCAGATGAACTGCGCGGGAAAAGCCCAAGCGCAGGACCACAATATTTCAAATATAACGGTAAGGAGCTTAATGAAATAAGAGCCGAAA
>CAZUZK010000201.1:0-1325 GCA_964624745.1 uncultured Bacteroides sp.
ACATCTTCGGGCAGGCTCTGCTTCATTCGCAGATACTGATCCATCATGGGGCTGATACCGGAAGATGATGCCATTGCAGGAAGGATGGTACACGAGGCAACGTCGCGTTGCAAGTCTCATTTCGCTGTGCAGATGCTTTGCGGACTTTCGTAACTTGCTTACGGGGAATGTATAATTTATATTGTCAGAATGATAGCCATCAACAGCATGCCGAGTATGGTGCCGTAGATGGAAAGGTGGTGGTGCCCCCAACGTTCTGCCATGGGCAACAATTCGTCAAAGGAAATGTAGATCATGATGCCTGCCACGGTAGCAAAGAGAACAGCCATGAGCGTAGACGAGATGAAGGGGAGGAGGAACAAAATGGCAAGCCCCGCCCCGAGAGGCTCTGCCAACCCGGACAGCAGAGAAAGCCAAAATGCTTTGCGACGGCTGCCCGTGCCGTAATAGAGCGGTGCCGCCATGGCGATGCCTTCGGGAATATTGTGGATGGCCACTGCCACTGCGACGGATATCCCCAGAGTTTGAGAGCCGAGCGATGAGGTGATGGTGGCGATGCCTTCCGGGAAATTGTGGATGGCGATTGCCAAAGTAAACAGAAACCCGGAGCGACGGATGCTCGGCGCGGGGATGTAATTCGAATCTGTTTCACGGTAGGGCAGGTTCGGGATCTCATGCGGGTTTTCGTCTTCCGGTACTAATTTGTCGATCAGCCCTGCCAGAAGGATACCACCGAAAAATGCTGCTACAGCGTACCACGAACCGAGTGTTTGCCCGTGATCCTGCATCAGCGTTTCGCGTGAGGTCTGCAACAATTCAGCAAAGGAAATGTACACCATAACGCCGGCTGAACCGCCCAAGGCAAAGGTGAGTGTTTTCGTATCGTTCTTCTTTAAGAAAAATGCAATGCCTGCGCCGATACCGGTGGAAAGTCCTGCCAGCAAAGAAAGAAGAAAACCAAAGTAAACGTCTGATGTTGTGATATTCATGAAGCTGTGATGCATACGGGTGTTCCAATGGGACAATCGTTGAATAGTGAGATCATCGCATCGGGGGCAACGCGGATGCAACCGTGCGAGACGGGGACACCCAGCGAAGCAATATCATTGGTGCCGTGAATGTAAATGTATCGCTCCCATGTGTTGGCGTTGGCGGTATCAAGCCCCCGCAGACGCAAGATGCGCCCGATGATCAAATCGGCATTGGTAGCCGTGTTCGGCGGAAGCCGATGCGGCCATTCTCCCACAGGTTTGCGACTGCAAAAAATGGTGTCGGGGGAACACCCATCGCCGATACATTCTCCGATTTCAAAGTGTCCGATGGGC
>CAZUZK010000202.1:0-1320 GCA_964624745.1 uncultured Bacteroides sp.
TGAAGCGGCGGGTGTGTGGCGATCATGTTGTCGAGCATGTTGTGACGGATAAGACCCTGTACCATTTCATAGGCTTTTTCTCCGTTGCGGAAACGCGCCCACAAGGCGGTGCGCCATGGCCACGTCCATGAGCGGCGGCAGTCGCCTGTCGTGCCACGCAATTCAAGTGATTTTTCGGCGGCTTTGGCAATGTCGGGCGTTTTTTCGGGAGAAATGATCGATCCCGGGTAGACGCCGAACAAGTGTGAGGTGTGGCGATGCCCTGTGACCAGATTCGGGCGGTCGATCATCCATTCTTGAAGGTATCCGCCTTTAGAAACCTTATGCAGGTAGAGGCGATCGCGCTTTTTGGCAAGTTGAGATGCCCATGCGCCGTCAATTTTCAGCTCTTGAGCGGCTTGAATGGCTGAATCGAAAAGCTCCCAGATGAGTTGCTGATCGTGCGCCACACCGTCTTCGCGTGGTCCCTGTTCGGGTGACCAACCGTTGGGGGCAACAAGCGTTCCCTCTTTGATGTCTTTGAGTTGACTGAGGTCTGCCCCTTTATCCGAAAAGAACCCCTTGCCCCCCTCGCCAAGTTCTTTGAGGTGGTCTTCCCAGAATTGGCAGGTTTCTTTCATCATCGGATAGGCTTGCTTTTTGAGGAAGTCTTTGTCTTTGGTGAAGCGGTAGTGTTCCCACATGTGCAAGGCATACCATGCCGAGGCGGGGATGTTCCACTTCCAGCCGCTTGCGCCCCAGATGTTTTGTGATGTGCGTGCCGTCCAGCCTCGAATCGGTTTGCCTGTTTTCGTGTTGAATTCTTTGCTGTTTTGGGTGGCTTCGCGCAGAGCTGGAGCCATGGCTGTGATGTAGTCCAGCAGGGGCTTATGGGATTCGGAGAGGTTGGCTGCTTCTGCCCCCCAATAACACATTTGAACGTTAATGTTGTTGTGATAATCGGAAGCCCAAGGCGGCGTGACGCTGTTGTTCCAAATGCCTTGCAGATTTGCCGGAAGGTTGCCCGGACGCGACCCGGCGATGAGCATGTAACGCCCGTATTGATAGATTGTTGAGATCAATTCGGGGTCGTTGGGGTCTGCACCGTAATTTTTGATGCGCTCATCGGTGGGCATGGCAATTTTTGCCTCGGGAGATTTGCCCAAATCGATTTTGACGCGATCAAAGAGTTTTTTGTAAAAGGCGGTGTGCGCTTTTTGTAGTTCTTTGACTTGTTTTTTCGCGGATTTCGCCAGATAGGCTTTGTTGCGAGAGTGGGGAGAAGCACCTTTCCAGTTTTTGGAATAATCCATGGCGTAATTGGTGGCCATGGAGATGATG
>CAZUZK010000203.1:0-1317 GCA_964624745.1 uncultured Bacteroides sp.
CTGAAAAGGTAGTAAGTTTGGCAAAAGGATATTTGCGTATTCATGAGAATACTGAAGAACATTTGTATATGTTGTGTATGAACACTAAATTGCGTTTGATTGGCGTGTTCGAGCTATCACATGGTAATGTGAACAGTTCTATATTTAGTGTAAGAGAGATATTTCAAAAGGCATTATTGGCTAATGCGGTTAGTATCATATTGATGCATAACCATCCAAGTGGAGATTGCAAGCCTAGTAACGAGGATATTAAAGTGACTGAGCGAGCGGTTAAAGCAGGAGAAATCGTAGGTGTTGATGTGTTAGATCATATCATCATTGGTAACGATACCTATTGCAGTTTGAAAGAAAAAGGCTATGTTTGAGTCTTTTGGGAGAGTCCTATCGAGGGCTCTTCTTTTATTTTTGGTTTCAAATGAAGTGAGGAACTATGAGCGCTGAATTCGACGGCGATTATAACATTTTGTATTTATTCGACGAGGGTGTGAATGTTGTTCGTTATGGCGAAGACGGGATATCGTTCACGGAAACGTCGGAACTCCCTTATGGCAATCCTTACAGAGTCGTGATCAGGTTCACCGATTCGGAGAAACTCGAAACTGCCATTAATATATTGAAACGCGTGGAGAAAGCGATTGGCAAAAGTGGAGAATGATATTTTCGACGAGGCTTGTCACGAAGCGTGCAAGTCGCTAAGAACTAGAAAAGCTTGCGATATGCGGTGTCAGGATGGGCGCGGACGTTGCACCAATTTCCTCTTACGTGTATCTAATACAACAGGCATGCCCACGAGTGGCGTGTTGGAGGAATGGGCTAGTCGGAACAACTACATTATCGACTATTCATTTAACAGACATTATACGGACCAAGGAGAGTGAGTAGATGATCCAGCTATTGCCGACTTCTTAAAGACTATGTTTTAGTCTTTTGGGAGAGTCCTATCGAGGGCTCTTCTTTTATTTTTTGAAAGGAGGATTGAATGACCGCGTTTGATTGGGTTGATGCATTGAGAAATATACCAGCTAAAGGATATCGTCAAACAAGAAACGGAAGGTATGAAGCGTTTGTTTCCAATCACTCAAAAACTATAATGCTAGGAACTTACGACACAATCGAAGACGCTAAAAACGCAGTACTCAACTATCGAGTAGTTAGATTGGTTTCAAACATCGATCAATATGATTTAAATCCGGACGACGCTGTAATTTATGAAAACAACTATTTGGTGTTTGAAAACGGTATGATATTCAACCTACAGGGCGAAAGAATGCATGGCTGCGTGGGTCGAGGCGGTTATCGTCATGGTATATTCAACGG
>CAZUZK010000204.1:0-1312 GCA_964624745.1 uncultured Bacteroides sp.
ATTTTTCTCTGCCCTTGTAAACTCCATGTAATCACTATTGAATTTCACATTTGTACTAAACAACGAAGAATATAAATCAACGTTTAAGTTAGCCAAAACACTGTTTACGTTCAAATATAAATTGCGTTTATATTTTCTTCCGCTATAAGTAGTTGCTTCAATTCTAGACCAAGTACTACCTTTTGAACTTGAAGAAGTGGCAGAATTCAATATAGTTTTTATAAGCTCTTTATCTTCAACTGTAAATTTAAAATCATAATCACTTTCAATAGTAAGCTTATTTATGCTTGAAATGTTAAGTGTTGCATCGTAGTTATCGTAAATTGCAAGAATTGCAACATAGCTACCAAATAAAACAAGCACAGACATCACAAGGTAAATCAAATTGCTTTTTAATTTTACTTTCTTGTTTGTAATCAAATCATAAACAAAATAGTAAACTGCAATTATAGCAAGCAAAATTGAAATAATTCCAAAACTCTCGTAATCAATAAAACTTACTAAAAATACAACAAATGGTGCAAGAGTCAAACCTTTAACTAATAAATGCGTTTTTGTTTTTTCAAAAGACTCTGGAGCTGTTTCCATTTTTCTTTTATTAAACAAATGTAGACCAATAGCAAAATATATAACACTAAGAACTATCATTTTAATCATTGAAATTGCGTTATAATCGTAAGAACCACTAAATATAAGGCTTGGTGCTGTGTAATTTAAAACTTTATTAAATGTCACATTCATTTCGCCATAAGCATTAACTAGCTGTGCATCGTCATTTGCAGTGTAACCAACAACGAAAAATGTTGAAAACGGAATCAAAAATGTGATTAATAGCGTCACAACAATTTGCGTTAAAAGGTTTCCAGAAACACTCATTGCCAAGTTGCAAATCATAAATACAAATATGTATCCAACTGTTTGGAAAAGCAAAATATCAAATGCCATACTTGTGAAAATTGTTGCTTCGGTAATCGCACCAAGTAAAATTGTCAGCAAGAATGTAACAAGTTGCATAAGCACAATTAATGCAATTCCACCAATCGTGTTGGTTATAAAAATCGCTTTTCTACTAATTGGCATTGAACACATAAAATCAACGCTGTTTTTCTTGTAAACATACCCAAACAAACAGACCGAAAATATAAAAGGTATTATATACATTCCAAAAATATTTATCGATGCAAGTTCAACAAATTCAAGTACTTCTTCTTGTGTTGTGATAATCATAAGGCTAGTAAAAATCGGAACAACTATAAAAAATAAAGTAAGTGCCATTTTAGATTTTTTCATGTTCTGCATTAAATATTTGAAA
>CAZUZK010000205.1:0-1306 GCA_964624745.1 uncultured Bacteroides sp.
TAACTTTTGGAAAGTCCCCCTTGCTGAACGCCGTGAATGGCGGCCCGAATAATCTGAATATCCAGAAAGTGCAAAATCCGATTTTCTGCTCCTCCTCTCAAAACCATGCCGATAATTTTTACATTACCATTGTCGCCAACACTATATACAGGGGAACCGCTGAAGCCGTTATAATCATCCAATGGATTCTCGGCTAGCACGACGGAGTACTTAAAATCGTCTTCTTTCACAATTTGAGTTACAGAAAACGACGCGAACGATGAATCATAAACTTTTTTATCATAATCTATCTCATGAACTGGATTTGGATAGCCAACAACACATATTTTTCTTTTGTCAAGAGAAAAATCTTCGGCAAAAACACGTTGAAAGGCATAAAAGAAATCGGCTGTTTCTGGCGTATATTCTCTTACATCAACAGGATAGTAAATGACATCAAGATAATCATCGTCAGCATTTTCATCGACACCGGCAGGCAAAATATGAAAGGGCGAAGTGAAGGAAAACGGATAAATATCTCCTGTCTGTTTCCAGGGATCTATAAGAACTGTCAAGGAGGCAATATCTCTGTTTTTTAAACAGTGTTTCGCAGTGATGATATAAGGCTTATTTTCATACAGAAACAGAAAACAGGTTCCTCCCAATGAATATGGATAGTCATCGTTATCGTTCTTGAACAACAGGGGTCTTACGTTTTTTCTATCATCAAACATTTTCGATTCTTCCTTTTTGTCATCGCTTATTGATATATAATATCGTTAAAATAAAAATACTCAAGCTACCATTGATAAATTTTCTTTCTATGCTACTTTAAAATTTTAGAGATTCGCGTACTCACGAGAAAGCAAACCACGCCATAAGAAATCGTTTAAAACAATTCGGAGCAAAAGGAATAAATAAAAAAGTCAGAATGTACGATGTAACGGTCAGAAATGGCTACGGCGAACGCCATGAAATTGTTCTCGGAGTAAGTAAAGCGCAAAGGAGTCCGGTTGTGAAAGGGAAAATCCTCTGTCTGGTTCTGATAGCATTGAGTTTTGTACTGTGCTGTTCCTGTGCGATGCAGGAAAAAGGTCAATGTCTGCCGGAAAAGCGCCGGCTTCAGGGAGACATCGCAGTGATTGGTCAGGGAATCGAAAAGCCCGGAACATATTTCATTGAAATCAAATTGACGGAATCTGTTGTGGGGAATGCAAGCAGTCAAAGGATTTCCTTTTTCCCAAGAATGCTCACAGTTCCGGAGCAATGGGCGAGTGTGCATATCGGTAAAGACGTTCCGGACAGCAGAATCAGGCTGACAGTCAGG
>CAZUZK010000206.1:0-1300 GCA_964624745.1 uncultured Bacteroides sp.
ATTTTATATTTAAACACACAAATCAACCGCCGCAAACCGCTTTGACGATCACAATTTGCATGCCCTCCTCCAGATTGATTTTCTGCCATTCGGAACGAGGCGATACGCGATTGTTGACGCCGATGGCAATTCCATTCTGCGGAAGGTTCAACTCTTTTGCCAAACTGAACAACGTTTCGGCATTCGTTTCCGTTTCTCGGTTATTGACAATGATTTTCATGTGCGCTTATACAACAGGGCAAGACAAAGAAGCGCACCAGCCCGAATAAATTCAGGCAATCGGAAAGCACAATCCCTACGGCAGCATGATCTGCATCAGGTCTGAGGGTATAATCTCAGCCGCCTTCCTGACGGAAGGGGCACCCCTTTGTATTTGCCACGGGCATTGTAAAGCACGACAACTCTCGCGGCAAGCCCATTTTTCGCTTTTTTCTTTTAACGCAAACGAGCATCTTTGAACTTGAATCCGCATCACCGTTACGATAGCATGTTTTGAACATGAAATACGCATACCTTTTCGGCATATGCCTCTCCGCTTTTATCGCTCAAGCCAATGAAACGGTATGGCTCTCCACCATTCAAGAAACGGAGCAAGCCGCCCAACAACAGCAGCGAGATGTCTACCTTCTGTTCACGGGAACGGATTGGTGTCCTGCCTGCCAGCACCTTCACGACAATATTTTGACTTCCGATCTTTTTACGGAGTGGACGAAAGATCGCTTTATTCCGTCCCAACAGATCATGCCGCGCAAACCCGTTGCGACAGAACCAAATATCGTTGAGCTGTATAACCTCATGAAAAAATACCACGTCGACAGTTTCCCGACAGCCGTGGTATGCACACCCGACATGCGACCCTACGCCCGCATTATGTCCTCTGCCCCCTCTGCGGCAGATTACATCAAGCGGATGGAAGACGCACTTACCGTCAAAGCTCAATTTCAAAACGCCTTGGCAAACGCACAAGGCAAAGAAGGGCTTGAAAAAGCCCGCCTTCTCGATGCCGCGTTAAAGATTCTTCCCGCCGAGTTGCGCCCGTTCCATGACAACGTCATTCATGAAATCGAAGCTCTCGACACAAATGACGAATTGGGATACAAAGGGGCTGTGGAACGCGATCTCCTGCTTGGCGAACAAACGGAGGCTTTCCAAAAAATGTGTGAATCTCGCGCGGGGAAAATTTCACCGAATGAAACAAATGAGACCATTGCCATTGCTCTTGCCATGGCTACAGACCCCGATCTGTTACCCGTGGTTCGTCAGCGCGTGTTGAAAACGCTGGCGGACACATACGCTCTTA
>CAZUZK010000207.1:0-1298 GCA_964624745.1 uncultured Bacteroides sp.
TCCAGTACGAGTGGGGTGTTTTTGTGTACTGTGAAGCCGTGCGCCCCGTATACCCCGCACATCAGTGTGTCTTGATCGATTTCTCCCGCTGTGTAGTACCCGTTCCCGCCTTTCGGCGTATTTTCTCCGATTGTTTGTCCGATGGCTATGCCCAGCACCGTTTTCTTTTCTCCGCTTCCGATTGCCGCGTCACAGCCCACGGCATAGCCTCCCGATTTGTATTCAAAGCCTCTGCGCGTTTTCGCCGTGTCATATTTTACGGTGTCGCACATGCCTTCTGCCCACAGGTTGATCCCTTCTCTGCCTGTCGGGTTTTGCCATTCTTTCTTTGCTCGGTTGCGGGCTTGATTGCGGGCGTTTCTGCCAAAGTGTGCCACGGTGGCGGCACTGCTCACCGCTGTGTTGGCTATCCGTTGTGCGTCTGCCTGTATATCATAGCCCAATACGAGGGCATCTTCGGCATATCTCCACATGTAGCCGTATGCCAATGCCGTTTGATTCAATGTGTTTGTCATTGCGCTTGCATCGATCTGCAGACCGGCAGCTGTGTACTGATCAAGGCTTATTCTGCGTTCTGTTGCACCTTCGGTATAATATGCTCCTTTCGGCATGTTCGTTGTGGTATCTGCCCATTCCAGCCGCACACTTCCCGTTGTTCCGCATCCGAATGTCAGTTCTTCATTCACTCCGTCCATGGTGCTGTTCATGGTGTAGCGCAAGATCGTATTCTCGAAGGTGACGTTGTTGAGCGTTCCTGTTCCGAAAACTGCTGTATTGCCTCTCAGCACGATTTTGGCGGCTCCTTCTCCTTCACTTCCCAAAATGGCTTTGCCGTTTGTTTGCCTCAACGTAATTTCCGTATTTTTTATTTCTGTCGTTTGTATGATGGGGGCTTCGTTCGCGTCCGTTACTTCCCTGAACAGAAGGACGGCATCTTTGTTTTCTGCCACAAGGCGGATGATGGCATGGTCGATTTCGCTTCGGGTGGTGCTGTAGATTTCGCGCAACGTTTTGTATTCTCCCTCGGATGTCCGAACCTCCAGTTCGCCGAGAGGATCGCCCGCCACGTCTTCCAATCCCTCTGTTTCCGTCACTTTCCCTCCTCCTATATTGACTGTTGCATCCTTAATGGTCAATTCGCTCCCTTCCCCCATGGATAATGATTGATTGGCGTTCATCTCGAGGTTTTCAAGGGTGATTTTTACACCCTCGGATATTGTGACGGAATCAACGGCTTGGATTCGTTCTCTATCGCCCTGTTCGTCTTGTTTTTCAGTGACGGCAAATCCGAAAATCCC
>CAZUZK010000208.1:0-1294 GCA_964624745.1 uncultured Bacteroides sp.
TACAACTCAAAATGCTCAGTGGCGAGGAAGACCCTCACAAGCCGCTGAGCGACGCAAAGCTGGAAACCCTGCTGGCGCAACTGGGCATCACCGTAGCCAGACGAACTGTTGCAAAATACAGAGAACAAATGAAAATTTTGCCGGCGCGTTTGCGAAAACGATATTAATTCAACGGTGTTCCTGCCCTGTTTTCCCGGCGAGAAGCAGGGGGGGGCCTCATCAGCCACAATTCAGCCATACGAAAAACGGCAAGAGCCACCATCAACAACGGCAACAACGCTATATAAAAATCCACGACAATGGCAGGTTGAATCCCGTTCTCCCACAAAGATATTGTGTAGGGCTGTACGATACGGCAAAAAAGCCAGCAAGCGATCAATTTCACATATAGTGAAAAAACACGTTCCAACGAACTTTGCCAAACTTCATTTCGACGAAATGCACACATGGCAAGCAAACAAGAGAGCGCACCCAAAAGAATGGGGAAAGGGGACGGAGATTCCCGCCACACAAACAGCGACAAAAATGGGATAAAGAGAAACGATTCAGCCAGCCACGCCAAAAACAATTTTTGCCGAACGACATGCACCGTTTCTTCCGCGTCTGCCTCATACATATGATGCTACTTCGTTCGGCGTGATTTCGCTAACGCAGGGTGTTTCCCGATCACATGTCCCCCGATAGCAGGGATGGCACGACCGATGAGAGTTGAGCATCGTATGTCGACTGCCCAAGGGTCTGTAACAGGCGGGAAGACGGCTTGCCATCAGGACAATGCACCGCGCCCCCCAATGTGCAGCCAATCCGGGAATCAAGCCATCTGCGGCGATCACCGTATCGCCGTCTTTCAACAATCCGTCAAATTCCGCAGGTGCCACGCATTCATATTCAGTCCCGAGCAATTGCGCCCATTCTTTGGCTCGCTTTCGATCTTGCGGAAGAGCTATCAGCTTCGGCGTTGCTTTGTCTTTCAACACTCCCAACAATTCTTTCCATGAATCGATCGACCATTCATCCGCCGCGCCCAACGTTGAAAACGGGGCATAGAAAAGAGCATTTTCACTTCGTTGGCTCGAGGATGCCGCCGATTCGTAAAAAGAGGGTTGATCGACAGCCACACCATGCCGCCGCAAAACATCGAGGTAACTTTCCAAGCGATGTCGGGGCGTCCCCTTCCGATAGCGAGGACATTTCGATTTGAAGCAACGCTCATGGGCATGGGGATGATCCTCAAACCCACTGAAATAAATGGGCATTAACTGTTTGTAACTGCGGTATACCTCTTCTCCCCGAT
>CAZUZK010000209.1:0-1290 GCA_964624745.1 uncultured Bacteroides sp.
CGGCGCAGCGTTTTGCTCCCGGGCTGGTCAACGGCGTGCTGCGCAGTGCGGCCCGGCAGAAGGACACGCTTTCTGCCCCTGCCGGATGGCAGGAATTGTACTCCCATCCCCAGAAGCTGATTGATCTTCTGAAAAGCTACATCGGCCCCCTGACAAAAACCATGCTGATCGCGGATAACGAGGTGCCCGATACAGTGGTGCAGGTCAACACCCTGCGCACCACGTCCGAACGGCTGTGTCTGCTGCTGCAGGAGCAGGGCGTGTCGGCACGGCCTCACAGCTGGATGAAGGATGCGCTGGTGCTCTGCGGTACCGGCAACCTGGAGACGCTGCCCGCGTTCCGGGAGGGCCTTTTTTATGTGCAGGATGCCGCTGCCCGGCTGAGCGTGCTGTGTGCGCAGGTCGCACCGGGCAGCCGGGTGCTGGACTGCTGTGCGGCGCCCGGTGGCAAGAGCTTTGCCGCTGCCATTGCCATGGGAGGAGAGGGAAGCGTTTTTTCCTGCGACCTGCATGCCCATAAAACCGGGCTGATCGAGGCCGGTGCCCGCCGTCTGGGGCTGACAGGGCTGACGGTTCGTCAGCACGATGCCACCGATGCGGTGCCGCAGTGGCTGGACAGCATGGACACCGTGCTGTGCGATGTGCCCTGCTCCGGCTACGGTATCATCCGCAAAAAACCGGACATCCGCTACAGGGATCCGGACACCATGGCAGAACTTCCGCAGTTGCAGGGGCGGATTCTGGCTGCGCAGGCAGCCTGCGTCCGTCCGGGCGGCGTGCTGCTGTATTCCACCTGCACACTGGTATGGGCGGAAAATGAGGATGTTGTGTACGAATTTCTGAAACAGCATCCCGATTTTTCTCTGGAAGCGTTGCCATTGCCCCGGCCGTTGCCGGAAAATGAGACGGGCATGTTGGCACTGGTGCCCGGACAGTACGATACGGATGGCTTTTTCATTGCAAAAATGCGGAGGAAGTTATGAACATCAGGTCTATGCTTCTGCCGGAGCTGACGGCGTGCCTGCAGGAGCTGGAGCAACCGGCCTTCCGGGCCCGGCAGGTCTACAGCTGGCTGCATCAGGGCGTTCAAAGCTATGAGCAGATGACCAACATACCCCGCCAGCTGCGCCGGACGCTGGAACAGCGGTATCCCATCGCGCCGATGCAGGTGCTGCGGCGGCAGGAGTCCGGACGGGACGGCACGATCAAATATCTCTGGCAGCTGGCTGATGGCAACTGTGTGGAGACGGTGCTGATGCGCTATCATTACGGCAATACCGTCTGCATTTC
>CAZUZK010000210.1:0-1289 GCA_964624745.1 uncultured Bacteroides sp.
GCCCGAACAACCAACTTTAAATCGGGAAGAGCATCGATAATTTCGGGAGTCACCTTTTCACTGCGAACAATCAATCCAACAGCATCGGGATGTTTCGACACTTGTTCAGCCAATGGGGTATCGGCATCCTGTATAACATTGTATCCGGAGGCTTTCAGCATATCTGCCGCCACGGATTCGAGTTTTGTGGGTATCAGAATTGTTTTCATATTTCAAAGAAAGATTTCAGGGTTCTATGGTATGGACAAAAAGACCGCTTCGCAGTTTCGGTTCAAACCACGTCGATTTCGGGGGCATAATTTTACCGTCATCTGCCACACGGAAAAGGTCATCCATGGTGACGGGGTACAAAGAAAACGCAACAGCCATTCCCGCATGGCATCGGGCTTCGAGTTCTCCGAGCCCGCGAATACCTCCGATAAAGTCTATGCGTTCACTCGTGCGCGGATCGGCTATTCCCAAAACAGGGGCCAACAGGTTTTCCTGCAAAATCGAACAGTCGAGGCTCGCAATCGGATCATCTTCGGGGAAGGTTCCGGGCAACGCTTTCAATGAATACCATTTCCCTTCCAGATACATTCCGAATTCATGCTTTCCATGCGGAGCGTAAGGCACGTCGGCGGGAGCTTCCGTCACGCAAAAACTTTTCTCGATACGGTTCAAAAACTCCGCAGGTGTCAATCCATTCAAATCGCGCACAACGCGATTGTAATCCATGATGAAGAGATCTTCATCGCAAAAAGCCACCGCCATGATGTAATTGAACTCCTCTTCGCCGGTATACCCCGCATGTTCCTCACGGCGTTTTACGGAAACCGCCGCACCGGAAGCAGTGCGATGATGCCCATCGGCAATATAGAGAGCGTCCAACTCGGCAAAGCCCTGTCGCAAGCTTTGCACAGTATCCGCATCATCCACCGCCCACAAAATATGCGTCACGCCGTCTTCTGTGCGAAAATCGTACTCCGGGCGGTGGAATTTAATCCATTCGCGAATTGTTTTATCAATGCCCGCATGCTTACGAAACGCGAGAAAAACAGGCTCTGTTTGGGCAGAGCACGTATCGAAATGCATAATGCGGTCAAGTTCCTTTTCCTTGCGTGTCAATTCATGGCGTTTTATCGTACCATTTTGGTACTCGTCAACGGAGGCGCACCCCACGATTCCCGTTTGCACGCGTCCGTTCATGATTTGTCGGTATATGTAATAGCACGGCGAAGCATCGCGCACAAGCGTAGCGTTACTCACAAAACGCTCGAGGTTTTCTTTGGCTTTGGCATACGTCTGCG
>CAZUZK010000211.1:0-1286 GCA_964624745.1 uncultured Bacteroides sp.
GTAATGCAAACTCTTGGGTGAAAGTCTCAGGTGTGTCCGGTTACACATATGGTGGAAACGTGAACAGTGGTTTCAGCCCGACTGTAATAGCAAATCTTATTCTGGAAGGTGATGCAATCACCCTTACAGATGGTGCCAGCGGTTCGTTAACCACATTTTCCGGAGATATCAAAGGTAATGGTAAATTCTCCCTCGCCAAAACATCGGGAGCCGCCAACGAAACCTATGCTTTCACGGGCGATGTTGCGGGATGGAACGGTTCATTTGAAGCAACAACAGCCAAAAATGCAACGGTGAAGTTCAGTGGGTCGGCAACGGAAATTAATGCCGATGTCACAAACAAGGGCGATACGGATCTGAACCTGAATATAACCAACGATAAAGACGTCTTGATCACCGGCTCTGTGACCAAGAGTGGAACCGGCGCATTGAATATTCTTACCGAAGGCGGTGGCAGTAAAACATTATGTGGGATCACGGCAACCTCCCTGACCGTAAACGGAGGAGATGGATTCGGGTTAGATTACGGCGCAGGTGTCGTAACCTTTGAGCAAGGTGATTATCAAATCGATTCCGTCACGGTGTATGGCACAACACTGGCACTGCACGATGGTGTCGGCAATATCACGCTGACTTCTCTGACACTGGGAGAAAACGGCGTTCTTGAGGCTTACGGTTCCCATTATTTGGGCGGATCTCTGACGATGTTGGAAAGTTCGCAGATATCTATAAATGCAGACGGAGCATTGGTGTTGGAGGGTAGCCTGACCATGAATAACGGTATCTACTTAACCATTGCCGATGTACAAGACAGCTCTGCCCAAGCATATACGCTGGCAACAGGCGTAACCTCCTTCAACGGCAGTACGGCATCTTCGGAAGTGTCCGTTGCCGGCATTTTCAACAGGATCGTTATAGACAATGATGTATTAGTGGATGATGCTGATCTTTCTCAATACGTACTCCGCTACGACAGCAATGCGAAAACGCTGACGCTGGCATCTGCTACCGTGCCGGAACCGACGGTATCTGCGCTTTCTCTGCTTGCGCTGGGTGCGCTGGCTCTGCGCCGCCGTCGCAAGTAATGGGTCATCGGGAATTAAAAATCCCTGACGAAAGCTTCCGATCCCGCGTTCTACGGAACGCGGGATCGCTTTTTTGAATCATTTTTTGCAAAAATTGCTTCCCTTTGCGGTGGGGTTTCCTTTGCCTTGTCCTACGGGGATGTCTGCATTAAGCTTTAAAGATAATGATTTTGTCTCCTTGAGAAGGAGGTGGGTAACTTC
>CAZUZK010000212.1:0-1279 GCA_964624745.1 uncultured Bacteroides sp.
GATTCTGGATGATGCATCTCATAGACCGCGCTGCGCGCACATGGAGACCTCAAAACTTCCATATATAAAAACCTGGGCGCAGGAGGATTCGAACCACACTTCGTAGCGAGCCATGCTGCGCAGGCTCGCCGCCCCTGCGCTTCTTTCTTGGCGGAGAAGGAGAGATTTGAATTATTGTAGGCAAATAAATGGAGATAAACAGAGATAAACGAAGTTAAGAAAAAACCTTATTTTACGGGCTTTTAATCAATCTGACAAAATTCAGATAAATCAAAAATAATCGTGTAAAGGGAAAATTAAAGGGAAAATTTCGCTGTTTTCCCTTTAGAGATATTCCCGCAAGAACCGCCCCCCTCCGAGCGGCAAATAAACCGCTCGGAAAGGGTGGACCGTCCGCACGTTCCATTTCCTTGCCTTTGTGCCGTTCACGTTTTCTTGGCGATTTTAGCGGGTTCTGCGGTATGCTCCGCTCGTTCCCCAAAGGAGAAGGGCAAGCTGTGCAGCCTGCCCTCCCGGTTTATGCGTTTTGCTTTAATTGCGCGAGCTCCGCTTTCAGCTCGTCCACGTGGTTCACGGTATAAATTGCATTGCACACGGCGATATGTCCGTTTAGTTCGTCGGCATCCTTTGCGAGCTGCACCAGCTCGCCCTGAAGGAGGTAGAACAGATTCTGCATCTGCTTTGTTTCACGGTCACCTTCTTCGTGCCCCGCCGCCTCGATCATCGCGCCTTCGAGCGCATACGCGAGACTGTTGACCTGCCCGATCCTTGTAGTAACGTTTTCAAATCCGATCATTATGTGTTCCTCCGTCTATATGTGATAAAAATTGAGTAGGTCGCCCTTGCAGAGTATTTCATCCGCAAGGGCTTTGCCGTTTACGCTACGCAGAAGCGGCGGGTCGTGGTTGCCTTTGTAAAGCGTTCCGCAACTTCGGGGAGAGCCTTCTTTAATGCCGCCGTGTCAAGTCTGGTCGAGGTAACGGCTTTCCACGTCACCTTGTATTCGCCTGCGTGGAGCTCTTCGCGCTCACCCATATGCTCCTTGATGGTGTCGCGGATGGCTTCGGCTTCCTGCTCTGCTTCTTCAATCAAAATTTGCAGCTCTCTCAGCTCGCGGATCTTTTTCTCGATTTCATTCATACTCATTTTGCGATCTCCTTTTTGATCTTTGTTCTTCGGGGAAAGGGGCGAGTGGCATTAAACATCTATTGCTTCTGCAAATCTCACTCTCTCTTATCCGGTCTCGCTCTTACATTGCGTTCTTGCTTTCCCTCTCGGT
>CAZUZK010000213.1:0-1278 GCA_964624745.1 uncultured Bacteroides sp.
AGCAAGAGTATCGGCTTCATTCGGGCTTTCCCATGCCCATTCGTATGTTGCACCCAAACGCCAAACATCGCCATGCTTGACGAGCCAATGTCCAAAATGCAAAACGCCTGCCTCCCATTCGAGATCAGGCAATGATATATCCGCTATAGTTCCTTTTGAAAGACGACTCCCCAATGCAGGAAGATTCAAGGTTTCTGCCGTTTCATACCCTATACACCATACGATGCTGTCATATCTTCTCCCTTGCCAAACGAAACCGTCGTCTTGTCTCTCAATATCCGAAGGATTCACTTCACCTTCTTCAAATGCACCCTGCTCCGTCAACCATCGCCGTTGCGCGTTGACAAGAGCTTCCGCATGCAATACCGCACCGCCACGCGTATAAGCGGCATTTCCGCGCCCTTGCCAACCGACAGGCCACGGGAGAATGGGCCCCGCATATGCCAGAGAATCGGGCGCAGATTGCCGTTCGCGCCACATTTCCTCAAGTTCCGGTGTTTCCAGCTCTCGCCAAATAGGAATGCGTTGCCACCACGCCCCCCCCAATTCTTTTTCGGTTTCTCGATAATACGCATCGGCTTCAGGCAAACATTCGCTTTGCCGCCATTCGGGGCGCACTTTACGCCCCGTCAACGGATTCACCAGCCCTGCCGCCACGCGTGATGCTGTCTCACCCAACGGTCGATCGACAACCAGACACGAAGCGTTGCGATGTAACAAACGCCACGCCAGTGCGCTCCCTGCCAGCCCTTGTCCGATGATGAGTACATTCATAGCCTCTTCTCCGGCACAAATCAAAGCGCGGCAAGAACGGCATCCCCCATACCGGCGGTATCGACACGAATCTCACCGGGTGCATCGGAAGCGATATCACCTGTGCGATACCCCTTATCAATCACCGCACGAACAGCCTGCTCCACAGCATTCGCAGCTTCGTTTTCACCGCATGAATATCGAAGCATCAGAGCCAGCGACAAAATTTGAGCAACAGGATTGGCTATCCCCTTCCCCGCAATATCAGGAGCCGATCCGCCGGAAGGTTCGTACAAACCGAAAAAGCCGTTTCCTTTGGCATTGCGACACAAACTGGCACTTGGCAACATCCCCATAGAACCGCATATCATAGCCATTTCATCCGAAAGAATATCACCAAAAAGATTTTCTGTAACCAGCACATCGAACTGCCCGGGATTGCGCACCAGTTGCATTGCCGCATTGTCCACATACATGTGGCGAACCTCAACATCGGGATAATCGGCAGACACCTCGCGAATCGTT
>CAZUZK010000214.1:0-1276 GCA_964624745.1 uncultured Bacteroides sp.
ATAACGTCTGTGTATGCGTCCACGTTAAAGCCGATGGGATAGATCGTAACCTCGTTGTTTAAAATCGCGTCACGGCTGGATACCGACAAGCTGATGACGTTGAGGATGGGAAAGATGACAACCGCAAGGATCAAAGCCATCAAAATGATGTCAAAGACCTGAAACGCTTTCTCACTGCGTGTTTTATGCATAGGTTCTCCTCCTCACTCTTACCACAAAGACCAACCCGCGAGTTTGCGGGAGGCCCAGTTTGCGGTGGAAACCAGAATGAAGTTGACAACAGACTGAGTAACGCCGATGGCAGATGGCAGAGAGAACTGCGTCGAGAGCGGACGCCGCGCACTTTTTGGAGGCACCTTCTCCGAGATTTTTTTGAATGGCATCAATAAGCTGAGCTTTGTTCATAGGCGTTTATGGATAACACCTTTCTTATGTACTGTAAAGGCAAAATCTTTGAAAAAGCGTTTCATGCCGTATTTTTTGTCAAACAAGCAAAGAAAATGCTAAAAAGAACGCCTCTTCTTGGCTCTGAATGGGAAATGGATATTGTATAACGCGGGATGTATTAGCCGCGATTTTTTTTATATAAGTGGAGAAATAGAGGGAAACGGAACGATGCGATTATCCCTCGGATGCTACGCTGTTTTCAAAAACAAGCGAAGATTTGTGAGAGATTATGCTTTTGCTGAAATTAGACAGAATAAAGATGAAAGTTTCTTTCGAATCAAAAAAAATGCGGAAGAACAAAATATAAGCTCGAATTCATCGAAATAATTTGATACACTCACCCTATGCACCCTGACGAGATTCAACACTGGTTGAAAAAACGCAGATTGAGCCGTACATGGTTGGCTGGTCATTTGTACGTTTCTGTGAACACGGTTAATGGATGGCTGTCATCCGGCAAGAATATTTCTTCTCAAAGGGCTTTGCAACTCCGTGAAATAATGGACGAATATGACGGAATTGCGGGAGAAACTTTGGTGGCAGAAGAGGGTGACTTGTCAGTAGGCAGAGATCGAATTACGATTGATGTGCAAAGTCCTACATTTGATTTGTGGAATCAAGCTTCTGTATCGTCAGGCGAGCTGATGAAAGAATGGATTATCCGCAACTTAACGATACTTGCCCGTAATCAGTTGGGATTGTAAGCCCTTGGTAAAGGGGGGCGCGTAGATTTCAAATCAGTTTACAATAGAGAATTTGTGGCAACACCGAATCCAAAGTGGGTGTTGGCACTATAGTTTTTAATTTTTCCATGGACAAGCTCCCCGTT
>CAZUZK010000215.1:0-1272 GCA_964624745.1 uncultured Bacteroides sp.
TTTCCATACCGGCGGGCATCATCCGCATGCCTTTCCGCATCTTCTCTGCCGTGACGCTTGCGGGATCTTTCGCATGGTGTTGGGTGTTAACATGGTTCGGTGACCGCATCGGCCAAAATAACCCCGATATTCTCCAATCTCCCGAAGCACTCAAAGCCGCCGTCAAATCGGAATCTTTCAGCATCATCTGCGGGGTCTTCGTACTGGCTGTTCTTTACATGCTCATGGTTCGCCTCACAAAACGAAACGATAAAAACTAACGCCGTCAAAGTGTTTTGGCATAGGCATATGCCACGGCACTGCGCGCCAACCACCCTTTGCCGAAAACACCAAACTGACGGCATGCCCGATAATAGGCATCGCGTCGTTGCCGCAAAGCCGAAAGCACCTGAGCTTCGCCCGATTCTTCCGTTGCATGTCGCAACGCTTTTTGAGAAAGAACGCCAAATACGCCGTCTGCCGTCACATTTTCTCCCATATCCCGAAGGGCTCTTTGCAACGATCGAGCAACGGGTTTGCACCCGGCGTTAAAATAAAAATCTCGGCAATAGAACTCCAAGGCGGGAAAACGATCACTCCCCAGCCAGCGACGTACTGTCGACGTATTGTCCAACACATACCCCAAACACCTCTCCCAGCATTCGCGGCGTTTCCCTCCCCGCAACAATGCAGCCAATTCCTTGTATACCGTCGGCTCTATCCCATCGCAAATACCGCAAATCTCCCATGTACCGCCTCTGTCGGCGTTCGGCAAGCGCGTTATACGCAAACTTTCCGCGCCGCTCACACGAGCATCTTCCAAATTCAGAATCTTTGCTGCCATCTTCGCTTCTCTGTCTGTCATTTTTATTTTTCCTTTCGGCGAACACAGATCTTATCTCGCGCAAAGTTTAAAAATCAACAGAATGCAAACAAAAAGCGCACCACACCCGCGCAGGCAGGCGTTTCCTTCCGTTTTTTGGGCAAAGCCGCTCTCGCCCCGATGGGGTCTTTCTCCTTGCCATGACGCAATAAATGCCCTATACTCTCGCCGAAAATGAGTGTTATCCCTAACGTATTGGCGGAGCGTTACGCTTCCCCGGAAATGAAGGTCGTTTGGTCGGTTGAAGGTCGCATCGTTCTCGAACGCGAGTTTTGGATTGCCGTCATGAAGGCGCAGAAAGATCTCGGGCTGGACATTCCTCAGGAAGCCATCGATGCCTACGAGAGCGTCAAAAACCAAGTGAACGTTCAATCCATACAGGATCGCGAACGCATCACGCGCCACGATGT
>CAZUZK010000216.1:0-1272 GCA_964624745.1 uncultured Bacteroides sp.
CAAGCCATATCTCCCGTATGGTTGCGCGTTGAAGGGCGGTTCGGCTCTCGTGGAGGCATCCGACTGACAACCATTGCCGAGCACAATCCCGAAAACAGACCGGCGACGGCGAAAGTCCTTTGATTTTCTGATCAAATCCATGCCCGATTCCTCTTCTTATCTTGTACTGCTCAGCGGAGGTCTTGATTCCGGTGTTGCTCTGCTCTGGGCAGCGCACGAACATCGTGTGCGTTTGGCACTCAGTTTTAATTACGGATCCAATCACGCCCAAAGAGAACTTGAATGCGCCCGACTGCAGGCAACCGCCCTCGGCATTCCCCACCGCATTATCGATCTTTCCTCTGTTTCCCGATATCTCAGTTCCGCCCTGCTGAACGGAGCCGATGCCGTTCCATCCGCTTCATATGAGATTGAAAACATGAAGCAAACCGTCGTACCTTTCCGTAACGGAATCTTTCTTGCCATCGCCGCAGGAATTGCCGAAAGCGAAGAATGCGATGGCATTGTGATTGCCGCGCATGCTGGCGATCACGCCATTTATCCCGATTGCCGTGAAGAATTCATGCAAGCAATGCAAAACGCTGTTACGGAAGGCACCTACGCACGGCTTCAACTTTTGCGCCCGTTTATCGATAAAGACAAAGCGGACATCGTTCGTCTCGGGGCAAGGCTCGGGATCAATTTTGCCCACACATATTCCTGTTACAAAGGAGGCAACCGTCATTGTGGCCTCTGCGCCACTTGCCGCGAACGCCAACAAGCCTTTCAACAAGCAGGGATTGAGGATCCTACTGTATACGAATCAAAAATCTGAATCAGATCACCTGTTAAACGTTGATAGACCAACATTCTTGATTTCGTTACCGCCTGAGGATACCCTCATGGCATGAATACAGACGATACATGCTGCGAAGGGCTTTGCGCAAAACCTGACGCCAAAGGTCACGATAAAAAGAAAATCCGCACAGGAAACGTCCATTTCTTCAACAAGTGGGGGACTGCTTTGAAAACGATAACTTTGCGTCATCGTCGAGGCAATGAGGAAGAACAAGAAGAAATCTCGACACTCTCCAATGTTGAAAACGGACAGTTGCTCGAAAATGTACTGCCCATTCGCTACGAAACGGGCTTAGCGGCACCCTTCGATTATTGGTGGGTCAGTTTTATTACTGTAGGCGGAGAAGAATTTTCTATGAAGGAGAGTTTTTTCTGCAATATCAGTGCAGCCGATGACGGAAACGTTCGCCTCACCGTCGAAGGAGGAGACATCAA
>CAZUZK010000217.1:0-1266 GCA_964624745.1 uncultured Bacteroides sp.
ACAAAAATATAACAAAAACAATGTAATTACAGTATAGGAGGTAAAAAAGTAATGGCATTTATGAAAACTGAAAAATATACTTCCGGCAAGAGCATCCTTGCAAGCGAAGTAGGGCTTGTATTAAAGACAAGAGAATTAACACAGTCTATGGCTACAGAAGAGGACGGCTATAAGATTATTAAGGCAGGAACAGTATTTCCGGCAAATGATAGCACTGCGACAGGTATCGTATTTGAGGATGTTGATATGACAAACGATACGAAGAGACCGGGTTCGGTAATTATTGCAGGACGAGTTATTGAGGATAATCTTCCAGTTACTGTAGATCCTGATGCAAAGACCGCATTAGAGAAGAGCGGTATTCATTTTGACAAGGAGGTAAAGTAATATGCCAAGTGTATTATCAATGATTACAGATAAGGATAGATTAGATTTTTCGCAGAACTATTCTATTCAGAGAAACTTTAAGGGAGATACATTATTCCCGGATATTAAGACAGAAAACCTTGAAGCAGAGTACGAAAGACTTAGCGAGGGTATGGAACTTCCTACTGCCGCTATGGTACACGCTTTTGATACAGAAGCCGCTATCGGTGTAAGACCTGGATTTGAAAAGGTTTCTGTTGAGAAGTTACTTATCAAAGAGAAGATTAACCAGTCTGAAAGATTAGCACATCTTCTTAACAAGGGCGTTAGAGAAAGCAGACTTGTTGATTATGTATTTGACGATATGAACAGATTGGCAAATTCTGTTAAGACAAGAACTGAAATTGCAAAAATGGAAGTTATGGCTACAGGAAAAATGACTATTAAGGAAAATAACCTTGATATGACGATTGACTATGGCGTAAACAAAACCAAAGATTTTGAGGACTGGGATGACCCGACACACGATATCTTAGGAGATATTGCAGAAGCAGTAGCAGAAGCAAAGAAAGCAGGATATACAGTAAATGCAGCACTTACATCTGACAAGATTGTAGGCTTAATGCTGAAAAATGACGGTGTTGTTAAGTCAATCCACGGTGTCAACGGTGCCGGAATGATTGTGACTAAAGCACAGTTATCAACTCTTATGAATGAGTTGTTTGGAATTAAGGTATCTACAGATGAAGATATGTATGCAGTTCCTACGGCAGATAACAAGGGCAGAACGCCTAAGAGATTTTTCCCGGAAGATAAGTTCACTCTTTATGTTGAGGGAGCAGGCGGAAGAGTTGGTACAGGTCTTTGGGGTGTTACACCGGAAGAAGAAAGACAGGGTGC
>CAZUZK010000218.1:0-1263 GCA_964624745.1 uncultured Bacteroides sp.
ACCACTGCTGACAATCAGCTTGCTGTGCTTTGTCATTTCCACCATTCTGGGATGGTCGTATTTCGGCGAACGCGCCTTGCAATACTTGGGCGGCGAACGGCTGATCTTTCCCTATCGCGTTTTGTGGGTGCTTGCCGTGTTTATCGGCTGCACCACAAAATCATCCATCGTCTGGAACTTTGCGGACTGCGCCAACGCCCTCATGGCATTGCCCAACCTGATTTGCCTGATCGGGCTGAGCGGTGTGCTTCTTGCGGAAACGCGGCACTTCCTGTGGGAACACCGCATCAACGAAACTGACTCGCGCGAAATTCCCGACATCAAACAGAAAAATTCATAACTCATTCATTCGTGAGTCCGCCAATTTTGCAAAAAATCAAGCGAGTCATAAAAATTTGGCTTTACAATGCGCGGATAATCACTATACTTGCTCCCCCAACGCAAATCTTCAACAGCATCGAATCATCATGAAAGTACTTTCCTCACTCGCCTCAATGAAGCGCCGTCACGCCGATTGTCAGATCGTGAAGCGCAAGGGCACTTTGTATGTCATTTGCAAGAGCAACCCGAAATTCAAAGCCCGTCAAGGTGCTACTGCCGGTACTCGCCTGAGCAAAAAGGGCGTGAAGTAAACCGCACAGCGCAGTTTCTTTAAGAGACCGGAGTCTGCACCCCGGTCTCTTTTCGTTTTTTCGCGCGGAAGAAACTGCCCTGTTTCCCGAGCCTTGGTCGCATCGCCGATGCGGCGTTTTGGGTTGACTTCCCCCGCACCATGTCAACAGCGTTACGCTCTGCCGCTTTCGTCCTCCTCACGGCACTTTCCCCGTTGGGAGTCCCGCTCATCGCACAAGATTCCGGCGATATGTGGAGTAGCGTTTTTGCCGAAAGAGCGCAAAGACAAAACGAAGACAAAGAGCTACTTGCCCAACTGAAAGCAAAGGCTCTGGAAGGCTCTCCCGCAGCGCAGTACGATCTGGCAAACCGCTACCTTGCCGACCACGACATGAACACGGCGGCATTCTGGTATCAGGAAGCCGCGCGACAAGGGCATGCGGAGGCTCAATTCAACATCGGCTGTTGCTACGAATACGGGCGCGGGGTCAAACAAAACATCCTGCGGGCGGCGTACTGGTATCAAAAATCTGCCGCGCAGGGAAATGCCAAAGCCCAATACAACATGGGCGTTTTCTTTTCCGGAGCACGCTCCGGGAAGCGAAAGCCCGCAGAAGCGGCACGCATGTTTCGCCTTTCTGCCGAGCAGGG
>CAZUZK010000219.1:0-1260 GCA_964624745.1 uncultured Bacteroides sp.
GCTTCCAAAAGAGGCTGTGTTTGCGTTTCTTCCATTATCGTTTCGGTGTTTTGTAGGAATCGAGATCGCGAACGCGAATTTTGTTTTTCGCCCCTTTGACGTATGCACTGCCGTTGGGATAGATGCGGATGAATGCCCCGTCCCCCTCAAAGGAACTGGTACTCTCACCACAGGTGAGACTGAGCTTCCCTCCGGTCAAAATCGTTTCCTGTGTTTTGACATTGTACGTCATTTTCTCACCGCGAGCAACCATCTCACGCCCCTGCTCGTCAAGGCGGCGCAAGACGACATTGCCGTCTGCCGCAACCAAGCGAGCGTCCTTGAAATTGACATCCATCCCACCGACGGTCGGTCCCGTTGCGTCATCTTTCGATTTTTCAGCTGATTTTTTCTGCGGTTGCGGGGCTTTTTCCATATATACCTTCAACTGATTGTCGCAATCGAGATGAAGTCCGGGATTGCGCAGGGAAACATTACGCATAAAGACAAGCACCCCTTCTTCGGAATCAAAGTACAGCCCGTCATCGCAGGTAATTTCCGTTTCACCGCTCAAAGCCGATGCGGCGGGCGATTCGGACTTTTCCTTCTTTTTCTTCGATGGTTCGGCAGAGGACGGTTTCTGCACCCGCGCAGCAATTAGGAAATCGCGCACGGCCGCTTCCGTTTTGGCGTTCTCTTCGGCATACATCGCTTGAGCTTTCAGACATTCTGCCTCTTGAGAGGAAACATCCGCGACAGCCGTTTCCGTTTCAAATTGTCGCGCATCCAAATCTTTCGCCACATTCGGCGAGGGAACAAATGCGGGTTGCAAGTCCGGATTCAGTGACGGCGGAAGATCCTGCACAATGTGAGGCGGCGGAAGCTCTGCCGCAACGGCGGTTGCAACTGTCAACAAAAGAGAAATACAGCTTTTCATGGTTGAGTATTCGAATGGGTTTTCTGAGGCATGCGGAGGGGCAACACCGTCCGCACCGGTCCGTTGAGAAAACCACGCTTTGTTTTGAGATCGTACATCAGCCCCGATCCGCATGCACGGAAGCGGGGATCTTCAAGTTTTGTGGGGCTTTCGCTTCGTATCGTTTCTTCTTCCAAATCATACACGGCTTCATTTGTCGAAATGCGCGTTTCCTGCTTATCTTCGCCGTAAATCACCGCATTCAGCAAATCGGCAAGCACATGCGTTGCATCGATCAAACTTAATGAACGAAGCGTCATTTCCGCATCCAACCTGTGTGCCGCATAGCGCACGGTGCGAATACC
>CAZUZK010000220.1:0-1250 GCA_964624745.1 uncultured Bacteroides sp.
GTTAATCGAGAGTCTGCCTCTTTGTTTTTTTTTAATCATGCAATATTCAGGTTAACCGCATATTGCGCTTTGGTTCTGAAAGAGGTGTCCCGGTTGGAAACGGAAATCTGCCTGGCATCTACAATTCCGCCTTTGGAATTGATTGCAAGGTGGTAATATTTGTCCGCCATATCCGGATAGTTGTAAAACAGCTCGATGTGGTCTCCGAGAGTTTTCCAGCCGGTCGGATCGCGCGGAACGTCTTTTCCTGCGATGATTTTTTCCGGATGAGGTTCCATGCATTCAACCGCGATGTAAAGGTGGTTGGTGTCATAAAGCACGCGGACGAACGTCTGTTCGATTTCCGTGTCTTTCGGGGTGTGGCCTCCGGGCTTGAATCCGGAGAGCACATCGGCATTTTTCCAGTCGGCTTCCTCCAGGACGCCATCGATCCTGATGGGTGCCGTGCGCTGATAGATGTTGAGTTCCTTGAAGTTCTGAAGGTATTCCTTCCTGGCTGCAAGCCACGTCATTTCAAAGATTTCCTTGTCACGGAGAACATGAGCCAGGACGCGCTTGTCGGGATCGCTTTTTGCGGCATTGACGGCTTTTTCCAGCAGAGCCTTCAGTTTTGCTTCAACTCCCGCCTGATCGAGACAGCGTCCGAGCGGCGCTCCCTGTCCCCAGCCGATGCAGCCGGGTGTTTCCAGAAAACATTTCGTCTGGAGCTGCTTGAACTCCTTGAATCCGCCCTCCCATGCCTTGCCGTAGTAAAGCCGGTTGGCTTCTTCATACAGTTTGCCGAAATCCCGGTTGATGTCCCACATGAACTGGGCGGAAAGCCAGCAGGTCTGCCACATGGCGTTCCAGCGGCGGTTTTTCCCGTAATAGGGTGAGGTGTCTTTATACCATGGCTGGAAGGCGGGAAAGGGGGAGGGCACGCAGAACAGGGAGCCGCTGAATCCGAGATCCGGATACTGGGTAAAGTTATCGTAAAGCACCTTTTCCGACGGCAGATAACAGGAGCCGACTGTGCCGGAGGTCGAGATTTCGTCGCGATTGACGATCAGCGGCAGTCTCGTTTTTCTCCATTCTTTCATGATCCGGCACAGTTCCGCATTCACCGAACATTTCGGGTCCTGAATGGAATGTCTCCAGCACTGGTTATTGAAAGAAACCGTGATCCTGAGGCGCGGGTCAATCCTGACTTTGGTCGGCGGATACCAGAAATCCTGATAAGCCCACCCTCCCAGTTTGATGGCGGGGTCTTT
>CAZUZK010000221.1:0-1250 GCA_964624745.1 uncultured Bacteroides sp.
TACCATGCTCAGCGAAGAAGTGCCGCCGTGGCTCTCCTCTGCGGCTTTTTGGCTGATGGAATGGAAAATCAATTCGGTTGCCGAATATGAATGCTTTGACATTGCCCCCATTGAAACGGCACCGTCTGTGGATCGCAGCGCGGCGGTTCTCTTGATCGATTCCGGCACGGAACCGAGCATTGCCGGCATTGATGATGCCCTCAATATTTACTCTCAGCTCAAGACGACAGAACGAGCCATCTGGGAGCTTCGTCCCTCAGGCGATGCCCTAAACATCGGCACGCGCACCGTTGAACTGGTCACAGGGAAAAACAAAAAAGGCAGCAAACACACGGAAAACATCACCGTCAGCCGCTTCGGCAGTGCAGATACCATGTACGCCGAAATGATCCTCTGGCTTGCCAAACACACCACGTTGCCAAACCCAGAAAGCGCGCTTCCTCTCCAAGCTTCGCCCGCCTCTGCACCCACGCCCGAATTACCGTAATATGCCCCACCCTCACGAAAGACCAGTTGCCCAAAACAGACGCCGCCGAGGATTCGAACTTCTGGGGCCGCGCCACATGACACCGGCTTTGTGCGGTGCCATCGTTGCGGCAACCGTCCTGCACTACTGCGGCTTCAAGTTGATTCCCGTCATCTTCCCTTACGACTTCATGCCCTCTGCCGTTGTCAAAGAAGCCCCAAACGATGACAGAACATTCGTTCGTTTTCAGGAAGAAAAAACAGAACCGGAACTCTCCAAAGAACCGGAGATCGAACAGCCGTCGGAAATCAAAGAAAATCTCGATGAACCGCAGGAAATCGATCTGGTTGACATGCCCATCGAAGAGCTGACGATCGCGCCGGGCGAAACCTCCCTTTCACTGCCGTCTCCCATCCCGACACAAGAAGACACGCTCGCCCCGCCCATGCCGATGCAAATGGATCTCTCATCCGTTGCGCCCGACCCCGCGTCCGTACAAGATGCGGCTTTGCCGGAGCCGGCACCCGTGACAAACAACCCCGTCACCGTCAATGCTCGCCCGTTGGATGCCGATACCGACCCCGAACAATGGATCCGCGATGAATTGAAACGCCACAAGGCAGAAGAAAACGTACCGGGAGGCACGCGTTCCCTCAGTGATCTGTTGCAAATAACCAACCCCGGAGCCAGATCGGGCGCGGCAAGGCTGGGCGCAGACCTCATCTTTTCTTTCAACAAGGCAGAGCTGAAATCTTCTGCCCGCATCAGCCTGTTGCAACTCGCC
>CAZUZK010000222.1:0-1249 GCA_964624745.1 uncultured Bacteroides sp.
ACAGAACCCTTGCCGATATTGATTTTGCAAGTTTTCGATGGGCTTTGGAATTTGCGTATATTGTCGATTGTCAGCGTAGAGGCCGTGCCTACTGCCAAACCGCTGTCGGTTGAGGTGACACCCAAATTCAGTTTGAACTCCCAACCTTCCAAATCAGCCACAGAGCCGGAGGCTCCGTTGATGACGATGGTAGGCTCGTACATGTTACTCCCGGGAATTTGCGGCCCTCCGCTTTCCCATTTGGAGCCGTCCGTCATTTCCCAAGAGGCTTCCGTTTTCCAGAGGTCGGTTGTGATGCTTTCTCCGCCTTTCCAGACGTAATCGGCGTAGGTGTATGAAGGAACGCTTGCTATCGCTGCGGTCAGGGAGATGAATAAAGCTTTCGGCAGACGGAATTTCATATGTGGTGTACTCTTTAAGTGTTAAATGCGCATTATTCTCCGAGCGGAGAATGCCTAAGAATACTGCATTTCGAATGCAGTATGCGCGAAATTATCATAAGTCATTTGAATACAGCATTAACTTAATTTTTGAAATTTATTTCGAAACGAAACACACTTGCAAAAGTATTGAAATTTGAGGCAGTTGAATTTTATCCTTGCATACTGCATTCGAAATGCTGTATACATTGGGTGTGCTGTTGAATCTTCCGTGTTACAGCAATTTCTGTGCGGGGATTGACAATGCGGCATACAAGAAGGAACTCGGATCTCCCAAACTCTCTCTCCTTCTGCCGGGGCTTGGTGCAAGGTGCGCCAAGCCCCGGTTGTTACAGACCCATCGAAGAATTCCCCCTTGACAAGGGATGAGGAAATCGGCATAATGCCCGTGTTCCAAGGTCCCCATCTTCTAGCGGTTAGGAAGGCCGTCTCTCCAACGGCAAACGCTCGGTTCGATTCCGGCTGGGGATGCCATTGAAACCTATGCCCGTTCGGGTTTGTTGTTGTGAGAAAGTGATTCTTGCGGAAAGATGTTGTTGGCTGAAAGTGGGTCTTGCTGTTTCGTTGAATGCACGACAGTCCCTTTGAAATGGGCGTATTGCGCCGATGAAACGTGTGAGGATGAGACTGCGTCTTGTATTTGGAAAGAAAACGGAAAGAGGGGTTGACGGAATCGCCTGCCGAGGTGTAGAATCACAGCATGTTCTTTGCTGTCGTCATCGGATATTTGCTTGCCACCGTGATGGGGTTTGCCGGCGTTTTTAACGTGATTCAATATGTGAGTACAGTCAACCGCGAAGACGGGTATG
>CAZUZK010000223.1:0-1248 GCA_964624745.1 uncultured Bacteroides sp.
ATATGCAAGTGAGATACAGAAACTTGACATGATATACAAGTTTTTTGATATGTACTGATTTGTGACGAAAACATATTCATATTCTGGAAAGTTCACCTGACCTTTCTGCAGGATACAATGCAACAAAAAACAGGGTATCTTAATCACAACATAAGATATCCTGTCCTTTAGAAATTAATAAAGTATGCAGTTGTATCATAACAAATTATAATCAACTATTACTTAATTCATGTATTTCATTCTGTAATTTTTCAAGAAATACAAGTATATCCGAAAAATCTGGTGCCACACCATATATCATATTACTCATTGCCTGATAGTCTTCCTTCAATGCACTCATAATCATTTCTTTTTCTGGCAAAAGTTCAATACTTTTCAATGTTGCGGTTTCATAATGGGCACTTTTAGCATAATAAAACTTTTGTTTAAATGCCACATCCTTTTCTAACAACTCTTTTCGTTCAAATGCACTCTCCTTCACCCATGAATTCCCCATATTGTACACATCATATAAATGTCTTGCATATCTGGCAGGCAATGGCTTTCCCTCTGGGAAATTTGCAATTTTATGTAGTATAGTGAGTTTTTCCCAGAAAGTTCTCTCAACATCAATGGTAAGCACTGATGTCTCTTTTTGTGCAAAAATATCCGGATATTTTTCGGCTGCAAAAGGAGTTACTATAGTCTCATGAGATGGCATCCATTCTGCCAATGGACCAATCTCCAATCTTACACAGGAACGTAAATATTCCGTTTCAAATATCTGAGGATAATAAAAATTAACTACCATCTCATCTTCTGTATCTAATAAAATCCATTCCCCATCACCCAGTTTTTCTTTTACTTCATTATTTAACTGAGGTATCAGTTCCTCTTTATAAAATTTTGCTGCTTCTGCATTTATCTGTTTATTAAATATATCCTGCTTAGTTTTTGATCTTTCTTCCCAAGGATTTATCCCGTCACTAATAATTTTTCTCCAATCCAAAATCAAATCTATATCCTCTGAGAACCTTTCGATAACATGATATGATTTAGATAAACTTGTACCACCTTTAAATACAAATGCATCTTTGTACTTGCAATCATGGAATAGATGATCTAACATAAAACATACCCAAAAATCTTTTTCTATTACATTAGACTGCATTCCCATAGAAATTGCAGTAGCCTGAAATAATTCAGTTCTGTCTTTTATCTGTAATTTAGCAACTTCTTTCATTATTCAGCACACACCTTTCTGATTAC
>CAZUZK010000224.1:0-1245 GCA_964624745.1 uncultured Bacteroides sp.
TGCATTATTCAAGTTTATTTCATCTTTCATATGCCCGAAAAAACTTTCAATAACGGCATTATCTTTCGGATTTGAAGGTAAAGACATTGATTGTCTTACACAAAAATATTCTAACAAATCTTTGTATGCTTGTGATGTAAATTGTGAACCTCTGTCCGAATGTATTATGCTGTTTTTTACAATTTCTTTCGGTAAATTAATTAATCCGTCAGATACGGTTTTTAAAACTAACGATGTCGCATAATTTGTTCCTGTTTTGTAAGAAATGACTTCACCTGTTTTCATATCCTGTAATACACACAAATACGCAAATTTATTATTGTATTTTAAATATGTAATATCAATTCCAAATGTTTCAAAAGCATTTCTGTTTTTAAAATTTCCGTTCACAATGTTTTCGGAAATTAATTGTTCCATATTCGGTTTTGGTTTTCCATAGGGATTTCGTTTTCGAGTTTTTGTAATTAAAGTATTTTCTTTCATTATTCTTGAAATTTTTTCCTGTTCATTATTAATCCATAGTCTTGTTCAAGTTTCATTTTTATTGTTCTTACTCCATAAATATTATCTTTTCTTTTAAAAATTTCTTTAATTAAAACAACTTCTAAAATTTCTTGAAGAGATATTTTATCTTTGTTTTTTAACCACTTGTAATATCCGCTTTTTGAAACATTAGCAATTTTGCACATTTGAGATACGGGATAATTTTTGATGGTTTGTATTATATGATAAACTGATACGGGTTTTAATTTTGTTGCTGTATTAGAACTTGCAACTTTTTTAAGAATTCATTTTCAGCCTCCAAATATTCCAAGCGAGCATTAATTTTAGAGTAAGAGGATTGTTTATCTTTTATTTCTTTTCTTGAATAAATAATATTATTCTTAGATTTTTTATTGTTCCACTTTGAAATCATTTTAGAAGGATAATCGGAATTAGGAGATAAATCGGATAAAACGAATCCTGCATCAATAAATATTTGTCTTGCAGATTTTCCAAGAGAATATTCAAGAATTGCTTTTTCTTTAAATTCAACAGAATAAAGAATATGTGAATCGGCAACAGCCATTATATTTTTATTCCGTAGTAATTTTTCTTTTTGTTCTTTGTTAAATTTCATTTTTTTCCTCTTTCTTTTCTTTTTTATTTTTTCTATTTTTTCTATTCTATTTTATTTTATTTTATTTTTTCTCTTCTTTCTTACCAAAACTCACACGGAGAATTTTTTGTCCACTTTTATGGGGA
>CAZUZK010000225.1:0-1243 GCA_964624745.1 uncultured Bacteroides sp.
AAAGGTTGATTTATGGCACAAGACGTTTGATATTAACACTCCCAACGGAGTTCTGAAAGGGAGATTGAATTGCATTGCGGATAAAGCTGAAGATGTTATTCCGCAAAGTGATATGGTTCTGTTGTGTCTTCCTGCTTTTATGGTGGAAAAAGCGATTGTAGCTATTAAGCCGTGGCTGTCGGACAGAACTTTGGTCGGGACGGTTGTTTCCAGTTCCGGATTTTTCCTTTTTTGTCACAAATTGTTGTCCGAAAATATTCCTTTGTTTGGATTTCAGCGTGTTCCGTATATTTCGAGGATTGTGGAATATGGACGTTCTGCGAATTTATTGGGATTTCGCGATGAGCTGATTGTAGCAACGGAAAACATCGCAGACAAAGAAGGTTTCAGAGGACTTTGTCAGAAACTTTTTGCGGAAAAGGTTCGTTTTGCGGACAGTTTCTATGAGGTGACGCTGAGCAACAGTAACCCGATTCTTCATACCGGAAGGTTGTACACGATGTGGAAAGATTGGGACGGGAAACCCATTTCCCGATGCCCTCTTTTCTATAAAGAGTGGACCAAGGAAGCCTCTGAAATTGAGATAAAGATGGATAAAGAATTTTTTGCGTTGCTTCAAGCTCTTCATGTGAAGACAGATAACATCGACACATTGCTTGAACACTACGAAGCGCGTAACGCCGAGGAGATGACGAAAAAATTGCAGAGCATACAGGCATTATCTGCCATTCAATCTCCGATGAAGAAGACCGATGAAGGATGGGTGCCTGATTTTGTAAGCAGATATTTTACAGAAGATTTTCCTTTTGGATTGAAGGCAATTCATGACTTGGCGCATCGTGAAAATGTGAGTTGCCCTTATATTGATCAAGTGTATCAGTGGGGCATGAGCCGCATCGGGTAAAGTAACGTTATTCCTTTTCGGTATGACGTTCCCCCGATGCCGTAAGATGATTTCAATCAGCGGTTGGTTGGATATGATTCTTATTTGCTTGTAGCGAAGTATGTAACACAGCGGGCAGGTCTGTCGGTCTGCCGATGGGGGATGGGAGAATGCGGTACATTTGCTAGGGTGGATGTGCGGACGGTTAAATTTGCCGCAAGGAACAGAGAAAGAAGTATGTGCAAGAAATTCAGAGAATATATGGGGACGGCGCGGGAATATACGCGGGAGTTTTTTACCTTCGGCGGTATTCTTCTAATGTGCTTTGTGTATAATGACTTTCGAGAGTTGGTGAAAGAG
>CAZUZK010000226.1:0-1237 GCA_964624745.1 uncultured Bacteroides sp.
TAATTGGATCTTTTGATCGGCTTTCAACCGTCCTGACCGTAAGGCAGGACGGTTTTTTTACGACCTGATGCAACTGCGAGACTGAATTTGAGCTGGAAATTGCGACTGTATCGATTACAATAGGTGCGTTATGGCAACGACACCTCCTTTCCGTTATCAGGAAATGTTCCCCGTCGGGGAAGATAAAACGCAGTACCGTTTGATTACCAAAGAATACGTCAGCATGGGAGAATTTGAAGGCAAACCCATGCTCAAAGTAGTGCCCGAAGGGCTGCGCCTGTTGGCGGCAACGGCTTTTCATGATGTTGCCTTTTATCTGCGCCCGGCACACTTGGAAATGGTGGCAGGTATATTGAACGATCCGGAAGCCAGTCCGAACGACAAAAGTGTCGCGCTGACCCTGTTGCGCAATGCTGAAGTGGCTTCGATGGGGGTATTGCCTCTTTGCCAAGATACGGGAACAGCCATCTGCGAAGCAAAAAAGGGTCAGCAAGTTTGGACAGGGTGCAATGATGCCGAAGAAATCTCTCACGGTGTCTACGATGCGTATACACAAAACAACTTGCGCTATTCTCAAACGGTTGCGCTCGATATGTTCACAGAAAAGAACACAGGAACAAACCTTCCCGCGCAAATCGAAATCGAAGCCGAACCCGGCATGGAATACTCTTTCCTGTTCGTGGCAAAGGGGGGCGGATCTGCCAACAAGAGCTACCTCTACCAAGAAACAAAAGCACTTCTCACTCCTGCCACGCTGAAACCTTTCCTCGTGCAAAAAATGAGCACGCTGGGTACGGCTGCTTGCCCGCCCTACCATGTTGCTTTCGTTATCGGCGGAACATCGGCAGAACTTTGCCTCAAAACGGTGAAGCTGGCTTCCACAAAATATTATGATGAATTGCCCACCACAGGCAACGAATACGGACGTGCTTTCCGCGATGTCGAATTGGAAGCAGAGCTGAAAAAAGAAGCCGAAAAATTGGGATTGGGCGCACAATTCGGCGGCAAGTGGTTTGCCCTTGATGTCCGTGTAATTCGACTTCCGCGCCATGGTGCATCTTGCCCGGTAGGGCTGGGGGTATCGTGTTCGGCTGACCGTAACGTCAAAGCCAAAATCACCCCGGAAGGCATTTTCATCGAACAATTGGAATCAAATCCCGGGCGGTTCATCCCCGAAGAATTGCGCACTGTCAAGAGCGATGCGGTTTCCATTGATCTCAACCGCCCCATGTCCGAA
>CAZUZK010000227.1:0-1231 GCA_964624745.1 uncultured Bacteroides sp.
GCGGCGCGGAGGCGTCATCGGACGAGGTTTTCGTATGGGGCGCACCGGACGATCATCCAACAATACCGTGTAGGCATAATCGAACCCTTCGAGTTTTCTTCGATCTATTTTTTTGCCAATGAAATTTTCCACGGCTGTGGCAAAATCAAGTTCATCGGCAGTCAACAACGTAAAGGCATCTCCCGATGCTTCGGCGCGTCCGGTACGCCCGATGCGATGTACATAATCTTCGGGATTTTCAGGAACGCGATAGTTGATCACATGCGTTACTCCGTTGATATCGATCCCTCGAGCCGCCACATCGGTTGCCACCAAAACGGAATATTTTCCTTCTCTGAATCCCTTGAGAGCCGCCATCCGTTCTTTTTGTCCGATATCGGAATGCATAACAGTAACAGTTTCCCCATAGCCCGATGTACGCAATAACCCATAAACGCTGTCTGCCTCTTTGCGAGTGCGCGTAAAGATCATCATCGAATGAAATTCCGTCTTGCGAATCAATGAAAGAAGCAACTCATCACGCTGATCGAGACCGACAGGATAAAAGGCATGAGAAATGGTTGAAGCCACTTCGCGACGAGCAATAGTTATTTCTACCGCATTTTCGCGAAGGCACCATTTTGCAAACCCGGCGATCACCGGTGGCATGGTGGCAGAAAAGAAAAGTGTTTGACGATTATCCCACGGACAAAGGTTGACGATTTTGCGAACGATGGGCATGAAGCCCATGTCGAGCATGCGATCTACCTCATCCAACACAAGACATTTCAAATTTTTGAACTTCATGTTGCCACGATAGAAATGATCAACGAGACGTCCCGGCGTAGCGATCACAACATCCGCGCCTTTTTGCAAGTCAATCGTCTGCTGACCATAACCCATCCCGCCGTAAAGCAACGCCGTGCGGATACCCGTATGCTTGGCATACGAACGGAACGCCTCATCCACCTGATCAGCCAATTCGCGCGTAGGTTCAAGAACCAGCACCTGCGGTTGACCGATCGGTTCCGTTTTTGTCAGTAAGGGAAGCGCAAATGCGGCTGTTTTTCCCGTTCCTGTTTGCGATGCGCCGATGAGATCCTCTCCCGCCAAGATGTGCGGTATGGCTTGCTCTTGAATCGGGGTGGGGTATTGATACCCGCATTCTTCAACAGCCTGAAGAATCTGCTGCGAAAGACCAAGTTCCTTAAATGTCATGATTTGCTTAATTGATATGATAGCCGACTTATTG
>CAZUZK010000228.1:0-1231 GCA_964624745.1 uncultured Bacteroides sp.
AATCCTCTATCACTATGAAATATAGGTTTAGCATGAGGATTAGCTTCTAAAGCCTTATCAAAAGTATCAAATACTAATTTATTATTATTTAAATTACTAAATACATAAGAGACAATAGATCTATCAAATAAATCTATAATTGCTGATAAATATAATTTTTGTTTTTGTCCAGAAACCTTAAATTCAGTAACATCTGTACACCACTTTTGATTAGGATGCTCCGCTGTGAAGTTTCTAGCTAATATATTTTCTCCAACTTGTTCAGGTTTTACTTTTTTATAGTTAGATTTTTTTCTTCTTATACGTGCATGAACTCTTAGTACCTTCATTAATCGATGAATATAATTTTCACTATAACTAGTTTAATTGAAATGATTAATGTAATCTGTCATTCTACGATATCCTAATATCCCATCATAAGTTTCATTATATTCTATTATTATAGATGCTAACTCATTATCTTGTTTCTCTTTATTAGGTGTTTGTCTATTTAACCATTTATAATAAGAAGAGCGTGCTATTTCTAATGTCTTGCATAAAAACTCGATGGTAAAGCCATTTTTAACGTGTAATTCAGTTATTGTTTCGTATTTATCTTCTTGTTTAACAAGCGAGAATCTCTTTCCATACGCTTGCGGATTTCCTCGTTTTTTTTAAATACTTCAATAACCATATCCTTACGTTTAAGTTCATTTTTAAGTTTTTCTATTTCTAAAGCTTGTTTCTCTTCAAGAGTTAATTCCTTTGTGAAATTATTAGATGAAGGACGACCGCGGCTATCTTTTAAACCATCTTCACCTAATTCATTATATTTTTTAACCCATTGATAAACGTTTGCGTAAGGAACAATATATTTATCTGCTGCACCCTTATAATCGTTTTTATTAGATAGTACATAATTAACTATTTCTAATCTTTCTTGTAATGTGGTTTTCCTTGAACTCATGGCATAGACATCCCCTTTTGGATTGTAATCCTTAATTTCTATACCACTATTATACTTTAAAACCCAACTTCTTACAATTTCACGTGTAGAAATATTATATTTATTTGCTAAATATTCTAATGATCCAATACTATCTAAATATTCTTTTATAACTTTCTCTTTTAATTCTTTAGAATATGATTTGTTAGTAGAAGATTCATCAAATACAGATTCACCTAACGCCTCATACCTATGTACCCATTTTATAATTGTATTACTCATACTATTAGGCATACTATATTCATT
>CAZUZK010000229.1:0-1218 GCA_964624745.1 uncultured Bacteroides sp.
CGTATCTCTCTCGTGCAGAAGGAATCGCCCGCACTCTTCTCGAAAAAGACTCGCCGTATTGGCCTTGTCTCTACGATCAGCGCGGATGGATTCTTCTGAACAAAAATGTCCCCGAACTGGCCTTGGCAGATTTTAAAAAGGCAGCCGCATATACAGGAGAACCAACAGCCATGGCTCAAGCATACGAAGGAATAGGCAGAGCCTCTCTTGAATTGGGACAAGCCGATGAATCACAAAACGCCCTAGAAAAGGCAGTCTCATTGCGCAATGAGTATTTTGCCAACGATTTTGCTTCAAAAGCGCGGGTCAATCATCTTCTGGGCATGGCATGCGACATGAAGGGAAATACTGAAGAAAGCATTACCGCTTACAGCCGCGCACTGAAAAACATTCAAAAAACAAACATCATTGCCGCCGATTCTCTGAAAACAGACATTCTCTTAAGCCTCGCTTACGCGTACAGCGAAAAGAAACAATGGGGAAACGCCCTTCCTTGCTGGGAAGAGGTTCTTCCTCTTGTTTCCACCGAGCGTCAGCAAGAAATACGCAATCAACTGAACGAATGCCGTCGCGAACTGGCAAAAAAGCCGGCTTCGCCGGAACCGCTCGAAGAAGAAGACTCTTTACCCCAATAAATCGCCATGTCAGCCATACACAGACGTTTCACCCCACGCAAAAAGCATAATAAGAACAATATACCCATTGTTGTAGGATCCGTTGTCATTTTAGGTCTTCTCTTATTTCTGTACAACAAAAGAGAAACCATCACCTCATGGTTCAGACCTCAGATTCAACAAGTTGTCAGCAATACCGAAGCCAACGCAAGACTTGATCGTCTGATGAACAGCTTGGCGGGAGACCGCGTCACCGTCCTCGAACTGGCTCGCGATTACACCGCACGCGTTGGATGGATCAAAGACGTAAAAACCCGTCTGCGCTTTGAATGGATTCTCATGAACCGATTGATAGAAATCGGAGAATGGGATGAAGCTCTCAAAATTCTGCCCGAAGTTATCTCTATTGCGCAGACCCCGCAAATCGAAACCTTGGCAGAAGAAGCCATGGAACACGGCGACTACGTTCTTCAGCTCAAACTGGAAGATACTATCCAAAAGAACCTGAGCGATTCCTCATCCAAAGAGAACATTGCTTACCTCCTGCGTTCCCTTCAGCGCAGTGTTGCAACGGGTCTAAAACTTCAAAACAAAAATGATGTCT
>CAZUZK010000230.1:0-1213 GCA_964624745.1 uncultured Bacteroides sp.
GACGGAGGGAAGAATGCATCCACATTCAATAAGTTATCGACAAAAATCATTTATGGGAATACAATAATTTCCCTTTGTTCTCGTTTTACGTGCGTAATCAAAAAGGAGAAATATGAAATCAATATTCTTTCTTTCAGCAATCTGTGCTGCATTTGCTCTTTCTGCCGCTGATGTTCCAGACAATAATTTTGTAAGAATTCCAGCCAATCCGGATTTCTCATTCGCAAACGGATTGATACGACATGAGAAAGGTGAAAAATCTCCAATATTCAAGCCTTATTGTTTGGCAAAATATCCGGTGACGAATGCGGAATACAAGAAGTTCGTTGATTCCACTCGTCACAAGACACCGCGTTATTGGAAAGACGGCACATATCCATTGGGGAAAGGTGATCATCCGGTTTTATTCGTTTCCGTCGATGATGCAATGGCCTACTGTGCATGGCTGGCAAAAAAGATTCCAGGATGGAAATTCCGACTTCCTACTGAAGCCGAATGGGAAAATGCAGCTTCAGGACCAAAGAAATATGACTTTCCATGGGGAAATAAAAATGACAGCATCCGAAAAGATGGCGTGATGGTATCAAAATTCAACTACAATGGAGTTGTCGCCACACATTATTTGAGGGAAAATCCCGATTTAACTGTAACATTTTATCACAAAAAATCTGCCCGGCGAGGTCAGACAGCCAAACTTTCCGAGGTCATATCATTTTCCGGCCGCGGCGGCATTCGCGGCTGGATCAATCATCGCGATTATACAGGATTCGTTTACACCGATTTGTTCAAAAAGCTTTCTGACGAAGGCGGTTGTACAACGCCGGTAAAACAATATCCCGACGGGAAAAGTCACTACGGCTGTTTTGACATGGCTGGTAATTCCTGGGACTGGACAAGCTCGGAAATCATTGCTCTCAACGGTGCTGAACGCGGTAAAAGGGTGAATGCAATCCGCGGCGGCTCATGGTACGCCAATGCGAACAGTTGTAAAACAACTTATCGCGGGGAGGGGCGATATGCTCAAGGAGCATATAATACTGTAGGCTTTCGCCTTGCTGCTGAACCGGTACAATAAATAGTCCGGTAACGGAGCATAAAAGCATTGTTCCGGGAGTGAGTTTGTTTTCACTGCTATTGTCATGGTCAGGGTATCAATTACCTTGTCGATGTTTGTCCATCACAGTTTCTCAAATTTGAATGCTTTTACAGCTCC
>CAZUZK010000231.1:0-1211 GCA_964624745.1 uncultured Bacteroides sp.
GCAAAGGTGGCTCTGGAACGAATTGAGGCGGAACAGAAAAAAGCGGACGCAAAGCGTGCTTCCTGGATGTACCACAACACCAAGGAGCTGATCCGAAACTACCGCAGTTTTGCAGATGTTGCCCGTTCGGCCGTATACACCCTGCAAGGGCAGGAATACATCCGAAAGGAGTATGAAGCCCTCATGACCCCGGGCAGATACGATGATCTCACCATTGAGAGCATTAAAAAGAATGCAATCGAGGCAGAAATCATGTGTGCCCATATCCGTTCGGCAATGGAGTGCTGCCGGGATCACTGCTACCGCTATGGAACCGATGTTGACCGCCGCCGGTGGCGGGTTACATACAACCTGTATATTAGCACGGACGAGCCGAGAATGACAGTAACTGACATCATGAGCAAGGAAGGTTTCACAGAAGAAACCTATATTTACCGGGATTTTGACAACTTTTGCACCATGGCTTCAAAGTATTTCTTTGGCGTGGGCGCACTGGAATTGCCCCGGAAAAAGAGGTAATGCGTATGGGGCTGAGAGTCGATAGTTTGGCAGATCTTCCCGCCAAGCTCCAGCAGCAGGTTGCCGGAAAGATTGTTGCCCAGAAAAAGAAAAAGAGCAAATACAACAACATCAAGACAACCGTGAATGGCATTACCTTCGATTCCCAGAAGGAAGCCCAGCGGTATATGGTTTTGCTGAAAGCCCAACGGCAAGGGTACATCCACGATCTCCGGCTTCAGCACGACTTCACCTTGCAGGAGGCGTACACAACAGCCACCGGCCAGCGGATCCGTGCCATTCGCTACAAAGCCGATTTCACCTATTACCTGAGTGACACGTTCTATGCACTGCCTCTGGATGGTGAGTTGAGCAAGGTTATCCGTTGGTATCAGGAGCGGCAAAAAACCGGCGTCAACCCGATGGTCGTTGAAGATGTAAAATCCAAGCCCACCAAGACCAAGGAGTACGAAATGAAGAAAAAGCTGATGGCTGACCGGGGCTACATCATTCTGGAAGTCTGAAAGCAATCGAAAATATGGAGGTTCATATTATGACCGAAGTCAATGCCGACCGCTGCTACAAATGCGGTGCGGTTATCCCGGAGGGGCGGCAGCTCTGCCCGAATTGCGAACCGAACACGCAATTTGAACTGCTCTATGACGATAGTGAAAAGGTGTGGAAGCAGGCACATAAGTGCGAAATCTATTTCG
>CAZUZK010000232.1:0-1208 GCA_964624745.1 uncultured Bacteroides sp.
AGCGGGGAGTTTGAAATCAATGGAGAGACAAGAATTGTGCGATTGAAAGCGGAAGGAGATGAAACGGGGGATGTCGGATTGGAGATCAATAACAAATTAACAGTGATACAGACATACATCGGAACAGACCTTACATTGTCAGATACATTGACAGCCCAAGGGGAGGGCAGTTTGGGAGAAATGCTCATCGGAAGCGGGAAGACGCTGACGCTGGGCGGCAATGTGAGAGCCGATGCGGTTGTGACATCCGACAGTAAATCCAAAATAACTGTTTGCGGGGAAAAGAATGACATAGGGGCGGTGATGATCTACGGGAGGGATCTTGCCGAAATCAGCGGGATCGGAACGCAGAGCAAGCAGTATTTGAATGAGGGCGAGACGAGATTGAGCGGATCACTGATCGTATATGATGAAGAAAGCGGTACGGGGTTATATGAGAATGAAGGGGTAACCGTACTCGTCATCAATGAGAAAACGGCGGCGTTGGGGGATGAAGGCTCTATGCTGACCGTGAAAAGCATGGAGGGGGAAGGGAGCATGAGAGCGGAAATGGATTTGAGTGAACGATCCGTACAAAAGCTTCTCGGGCAACAAATCAACTTCGTATCGGTGAACGGCAAAGACGAGCAACTCAGCCAAGAACAGATAGAAAACATCGTTTCCGGAACAGCACGGAAGGCGTCATTCGTCCGAACGATCGAGAGCGGGAATCATGAGGGAAACAGTAATAATTACATCCTCATCGATTATACGGACAAAGAGGGGAAAGCCAAGGCATTCGGGTATCATTACTACGCCGCAGCAGGGGAGGTATCGGGAGAGAGCGCGAATGTCGTTGCAGGCGGTTATACAGCGGGAAGGATTGAGTATGACCGTTTCAGCAGCCTTGTCCACAGCCGCCAAGACGGGCAGGGCGATATTTTGGCAGCCGAAAGAGTGTATGAGACCGAATGGTCCGGCAACAACATCGTGACAAGGGCAGAGAAGAACAACGGGACGGAAGAGGAGCGAATCCGGATTGCCGCCGACATAACCGCAGAAGGAAGTTTGGAAGGGCAAGCCGCGACCCCCGTGCTGAGCGTCCTGTCCTTTTACGAACGGACGAACCGAGCAGACGGGACGGCGGAATTGACGTATTTGGGAAGTGCGGATCAGTACAAAATGACCTTCCGAGATGATGCGAGCTATGCGGGAGGAGAAGAGGGGAG
>CAZUZK010000233.1:0-1208 GCA_964624745.1 uncultured Bacteroides sp.
TCTGGTCACGGTGAAAACCGTCGCCTTCGCAATATCATCGGTGGAGCTGATTGTAGAACCGCTGACAACCATATAGTGACCGTTTCCATCACTGATCACGCCGGTATATGTTCCGGTGCTGCTCATGGATATCTTGTCGCCCAGCGTATAGGTTGTTACCGCTTGGGTTGTTTCTGTCTTTGTTGTAATAGTGGCAATTCCTGTTGCATCGCTGGCATTCCAGCTGGGTGTCAGGCTACCCAAATCTTCACTGTGGTTATTACCAACCACCACCGTGATATCTTTATCGCCGTCGGGCGTTTCACCGGCTTTGACATTGCCAGACAGAACGATATCAGAGAAGTGGGGGGTGGTGAAGGTGATGGTCTTCCCTTCCGTCGTATCGACCAAAATTTCGGCATCGGCTTTGCTGACCGGTTCATTGTCCACCGTCACGGCCAGTGTGTCAAGATCGACCACTTCCAGGAATCTGGCAAACATGTCATTGGTCATATCCAACGTGATGCGCGCCTTGCCGGTGTAGGGATTGCCGTCCGTGTCCGTCAGAGTGATGTCCCATTTGACGCTGGCGGTCGTCTGGGTAATTTCGACGGTGCACTTGATGTCCACACTCGCCAGATCGGCCTTCGCGGAAATGGTGATGCCGCTGCCGGAGACCGTATGCACTTCGTCCGTGGTAGCGATGTTGATGTTGCCATCCTCGTCGAAGCCGCCGTTGACATCGGACTTGGAAATGGTGTCGATGGAATTATCCTGCATTCTGGCAGCCATCGCCCGCAGGGGCATGCGAATCGTTGCCGCCACTTCCTGCTCTGTCTGCAGATTGGGCTGGTCACACCAGATGCAGAACATGGAGCCCGCCGGGTTCGACACGGTGCTGCCCATAAACGCAGTGTTTGAGAAGCCGGAGGCATAGGTGTAACCATCCGTTGCGAATTTGGTATTAATCTTCCCATCTGAGCCCGTGCTGAGGACATAGTAATAATCGCCGTTGGTATTGATCATCTTATGGCCTTTGGCGGCAATGGTAGAGGCAGATGCTACAGGATAGCTGCCCCAGCCGGAAGACCAGTAGCAGCACTGGATATCGGTATCAATCTCGGCACTCTGATTATCATAGTACAGGCCGTCATTAAAGGCGCGGGGGGTCATACCGGCATCTTTAATGATAGTGGCCATCTTGTTGATAAATTTGACGAATGTCTGAT
>CAZUZK010000234.1:0-1207 GCA_964624745.1 uncultured Bacteroides sp.
GAATAGGCTATGATGGAGCGGCTGTCAAGGCATAAAGCTTAAAAAGTCTTAAATATCTATGAAAATGTTTTCTTTGTTTCCGCTTCAAGCTGTTGTGGCTGTCGCACTGTACTCTTCTGTCGGCATGGGGCAAAATATAGCAATGGATACGGAAACGGAAAATGTGGAAGACGCAGACTTTTCCGCACAGGTATCCGACAATACAGCAGGACATCGCCGTGTCGAAGTCCCGACTCTGTTTCAGGATTCGTCCGAATACAGCGATTCCGCAGAGCATGAATTAAGCGAACTGGGCATCAATAATTACACCGCTCCGTCTATTCGAAAAATCTTTGAACAACTCGAAGGTCTTCCTGCCGTCCCCGAAGAAAAAGTACTGCGGGAACGCCCGGAAAAGTTGCCGACAGACCGTTGCTCGCTTGGTTTGGAAATGGGCTTTTTGCTGGCAGACGGATTCATCGCCGTACAAAACGGAAAAATGAATGACATTAAACCCATTGCGCTTGATTTATCGCGCTTCGGCAAAGCTATGGGAGTAGGCGAGAGGGTAAACGCCCATGCCGCCAGCCTTCTGGAAAACGCCGAAAAGGGACAGTTGGAAGAATTCAAAAATAACCTAGCCGTCACGCAAAATGACGTCAATGCCGAACTCGCCTCGTTGCGCGATTCCGAAATTGCACACATTATCGCACTGGGCGGATGGATTCGCGCTCTCGATGCATCGTGTGCCGCACTCAAAGCCAAATTTACCGCAGAACAGGCTCGCACGGTCTTTTATCCCGACGCACCGGAATATTTTGATGAGATCTTAAGCTGTATCTCACCCGAGATGAACAAACGGCGCAATATCGGTCACATCCGCACTCTCCTTCAAAAACTGGCAGAGGAAATGACATTAAACGAAAACGAAGAACCGTCTCCGGAAAAAATCGCTTCAATTTATGCGATCACGGAAGAACTTGTTCGCGTTGCCATGGGAGAAGACGTCAAATGAACCTCGCCCTGCCCGAAGAAGACTGTATCGATATTCGTCTGCTAACCGCAGGGGGACGGCGATTGCACGATGGGAAACATCTCATGCAGTTCGCTTTTCAAATTTTGCTGGAAAACATATCGGACAGCAGCATTCGCCTCAAGGGGAGAAAATGGATCATTACGGGCAGCAAGGATCAGACAACTATCCTTGACGGAGAAAATGTTTTCAATA
>CAZUZK010000235.1:0-1204 GCA_964624745.1 uncultured Bacteroides sp.
AATAATTTTCCGTTGATTCGTGCAACACACGCACGGCAGGTTGCACCTCCGGCGATGACGCATATACCCGAAGCATATCGCCCATATCGAAAATTGTCCGTTCTGCAAAAAGACGGGCATCGGACGCAATCTCGTTTTCCTGTGGCGTACTGTTTGTTGCCCCTTCTTCCTTCACCTTGTTTCCCGTTGTTTGTCGAACTGTTTCTTGAGATGCACTCTGTTCGTCGCCGCAGGAAGAAAGCATTGCCATACTCCCCGTCAGGGCTAAGCAAACAGGGACGAATCGCGTGAAAAATTTCCTCTGAATCATTACGAATCTATTGTGATACAATGCCCGCGCCGCGTCAAGCATTCTTTATATATCACCTTTTTCGTGGCTGAGAGCAAAACGACATTGCTAAAAACAAATGTCAAGCCCACAAATGTCAGGATGATATTTACGCTCACAAAAAACACAACTTACAGCACACAGAAACACACATCACACTATATATATTGTTTTTGCGCCTCTGACTTTTTGCGCGTTTCTCCGGCAACATTTCATTTTCATTTTTCCATGATAAGATGGGGGCATGAACTCAACCGGAAACCATAAGAAAATCAATTTAATATCAACTCATCTTGACTATACGGAAAAAGAACGAAAACACAAGAAGAGCTACACAGAAGCTTTCGAATCCCCAAAGTATAGGCAGTGGGTCGCTTCGCTGTCATCCGAACAACGGGAAGAAGCCGAAAAGAAGGGATTACTTAAACCATACGAAGATACGGAAAGCGATTTTCGAAGTATTGAGAATCTGCCACATCAACTCGAACCCCACACCGACGAGGAAATCTGTAATGGAGAAAACTACACGGAAGAACCCATCTTCAATACGAATGATTTTACGGAAGGACAGCAGCTCCTGTTGACCTACTTCTTAAACCAAGGGAAATCACCTCCTCTGAGGTATGCCTGTTTTTACTATCTGCAAGGGCACGGAACTTGTGAAGGATGGGCAAAAAAACTTAACATGAGCAGACAGGCTTTTCATTACCACGTCCGCAATATGGGGAAACAACTCGGACTTCGCCCAACGAGCAGTCAACGGAGCGAGAAAGTTCGCAACGTCTACAGGATGAGCAATAAGAGCAGAAGAAACTACTCCAATCCACGCAGAAACAACAAAAAGCAAATGATTAACAAAAATCCAGTCTCGACAAT
>CAZUZK010000236.1:0-1203 GCA_964624745.1 uncultured Bacteroides sp.
GGCGGCTTCGGGCGGCGTGTCGAGGATGAAATTCGGGTCTCGGGACAAGACCAAGCTTTGTCGCCCGGGAAGGGGGCGTCCGATGCTTTCCCACGTCCTGCGCCCCATCAGCATGGCATGCCCCATGGTCTTTTGCTTGAACAGGCGCAGATCTTCGGGCAGATGCCATGGCAACGTTCCGCCTTTCCCGATGATGCGGGCGGGTGTCATGGCGACAATGGCGGTGAACTTCATACAGAAACGGGGGCTGAAATGTGCGGGGCGGGGTCGTAACCCTTCAGGGTGAAATCTTCGTAACGGAAAGCGTCAATGGCGGTGATGGCGGGGTTCAATTCCATGACGGGCAGAGACTTCGGTGTGCGGCTCAATTGCAAATGCGCTTGGTCGATATGGTTTTTATAAAGGTGCAGATCGCCGAATGTGTGGATAAACTCCCGCGCTTCATAGCCGCATACCTGTGCCGTCATTTGCAACAGCAGGGCGTAAGAGGCAATGTTGAAGGGAACACCCAAAAAGATATCCGCGCTCCGTTGGTAGAGCTGTAGGCTCAACCCGCAACGTCCGCCTTCTTCCTGCGGCGGGAGGACGCAAAATTGAAACAGGCAGTGGCAGGGCGGCAGAGCCATGCGGTCCACTTCCGCCACGTTCCATGCGCTGACGATGTGTCGGCGTGACCACGGGTTGTTTTTCAGATTGTTGATCAGGTTGGCGATTTGATCCACAACGCGACCGTCGGGCGTTTGCCATTTGCGCCATTGCGAACCGTACACGGGCCCCAATTCGCCGTTTTCGTCTGCCCATTCGTCCCAAATCGTCACCCCGTTGTCATTGAGATATTTGATGTTTGTCTCGCCGCGCAAAAACCACAGAAGTTCGTGAATGATCGAGCGCAGGTGAAGTTTTTTTGTGGTCAGGCAGGGGAAGCCATCTCGCAAATCGTAACGGGCTTGGCGTCCGAATACGCCGATTGTGCCTGTACCCGTGCGGTCTTCGCGGCTTACGCCGTGATCAAGCACATCTTGCAAAAGATCGAGATACTGTTTCACGGGACGAGGTGTAAAACGTTGCTGATTTCGGCGGCGTATTTCTTGGCTTTTTCCGCAAAGGAAAGCTCGGGTTCGCGATACAGGATGCCGCGCGAAACATTTACAACGAACGGGGTGGAAACAGAATCGTTTGCCAATGCACGGATATCGCCGCCCT
>CAZUZK010000237.1:0-1201 GCA_964624745.1 uncultured Bacteroides sp.
GTGGAATACTCCGTCAGGTAAAGTTCCGGTGTTTTACCGTGCGCCTTCATTACATTAATCACGGAATCAATCGATTTCAGAAAATTTTCCGCAATCCGGCCATTGGTTTTCGGCCAACCGATATAGGGATGAAACGCAACGCCGGAAAAGCCTTTCACTTCTTCGTACAACGCAGCCAGATAACGTGGGGCTGCAATCCTTCCCGGACGGCAGATATGAACAGATGAAAGTCCTCCAACCAGAACCGCGGGTTTCGGAGAAAGCGTTTCCGCCGTTTCCAGAGCACCGCGCAAGGCCTGGGCATACTCCTGCGGAAGATATTTGTTGAGATTCGGTTCGTTGTCGAATTCCCAAATCTTTACCGTCTCCTGATAGCGTTTCATAAGGCGGGAAAGATATTTCCGCTGCTCGGCAGGATGAACCAGAGGCAATGCCTTGTTGTGCGCCTTTCCCGCGGCTGCCCAGGAAGGAACACTGGAAATAATCGGCAGGACGGTGAGCCCGCGTTTCGCTGCCTCCCTGACAATCAGGTCGGTCCGGCTGAAATCAGGCTTGCCGGCGACAGGCTCTATTTCACGCCAGATGAATCCAGTCCTGACGCTGCCAAGCTGTATTCTATTCATAAGATCAAGCGAACGCAGTACGCTTTTTTCGTCCCACCAGTTCAGGTGAGATGCAACGCCGAAGCGGGAATCGCGCAAAACAGCAGGCTTGACAGTCGGAAGAACCGCCGCCTTCGACACAGCAGAATCTTTTTCCTCGCCATTCACCAGAACAGAACTTCTTACCGTATAAATTCCCGTCTCCGGCAGAACAGCGGAACATTCAAAATGCAATTTTTCCCGGCCGTTCAGCCGGAGCGGCCATTCCTTATACATAAGCAGATTGCCGCTGAAATCCCGGAGTTCCGTACGGAGCACCGCTGATCTGGCATCCGTCGTTCTGTTGAATATTTCCGGCTGCCAGGCGAATGAACCGCCTTTTGCATAATAAAATTCATCGATTCGATTTTTGACACAAAAAGTGTCCTGTTCCGAAAGTTCTCTGATACGGACAGGGCGGACAAGCCCTCCTCCGGCAAGTTCGCGCCCCGGAAAGACCCTTACGGCAATGATATTCTCACGCCGGATCAGTTCCGCCGGAATCTGATAAATCCGCATCAGATATTTTTTCTTTGACCAATCATCCGAGAAATTAGTGT
>CAZUZK010000238.1:0-1199 GCA_964624745.1 uncultured Bacteroides sp.
CCTTGTCGGGAGAAGGCTCTGTTCTTCGCATAAAAAGGGACGGAGACAGCATACTTCCCGTCTCTTATTCCGATGGTGAAATTGCCGATTTCATATCGAAGGGCTGGCAACTTCGACTTGAAACACCTCTCGACCGTGCCGAACGCTGGGCACGGCGAAAACACATCCGCGATGAAAAAATTATTGCCGAACGCGCTGCCGATCCTTCTTGCAACAAAGCTCGAGCAGTGGCGTTCAAGCGGGAATTCTGCGGTCTTGTTCAGGGTGAATTGGGCAATTCATACAAATACAACGAACCCGTCAGCGACATGATGCTTCAACGCTTGCCAGTTTCTCTTTATTTCGGGATTTCCGGTTCTGTAATTGCCTACGTCATCAGCGTTCCCTTGGGGTTGCTCAAAGCCGTGTATCACAAAAGCCGTTTCGACACAATTACGTCCACTCTCATTTTCATCGGTTACGCCGTACCGGGCTTTGCGCTGGGTGCCGCCCTTGTTGTTTTTCTGGGCGCACGTATGGAATGGTTTCCCCTCTGCGGTCTCATATCATCGGAATACGATCAATTGAGTCCTACGGGAAAAATCCTTGATTTGGCTCATCACACCGTACTGCCACTGTTCTGCTACGTTATTTCTTCTTTTGCCGTCATTACGATGATGATGAAAAACAACGCTGTTGAGAACCTGTCGGCAGACTACATGCGTACCGCCATTGCCAAGGGAACAGGCTTTCATCGGGCAGTAATTCACCACGCCTTTCGCAACTCTGTCATTCCCGTTGTCAGCGGCATGGGCGGCATATTGGCATCTGCTGTGGCAGGCTCTGTTTTGATTGAACGTGTTTTCGACATTCAAGGGTTCGGATTATTGAGTTACCAAGCATTGATGGATAAAGATTACTCCCTCATGATGGGGATTTTGCTTCTTTCATCCGTATTGCTCATGGTAGGGAACTTGCTTGCCGATATACTGGTTGCCGCGATTGACCCCCGAATACAGTTTAAGTGATATGTTTCGCCTATTTGCCACTCTCCTGCTCATCGGCGTCCTGCTTTCCGGAGCGGGAGAGATTTGCAGTCTTCGTTTACCCCTGCTTGATATACCCTTTTCGCTCTCCCGCAATGCACATATTTTGCATATCGATCGGTTCTTATGGTTCGGATGGTTCTGCGTAACTATCGGCATCTTTGCCGCCATACG
>CAZUZK010000239.1:0-1197 GCA_964624745.1 uncultured Bacteroides sp.
GACGGGGCATTGTTGCCCGGATGTTTGCATGACGGCACATATGACCCGGAGGGCGTTCTTTGCATTGTGTCTGCCGTCTCGATGCATTTGTTGGGCTTTTTGTGCGGATGGATGCTGATTTCGGAGTCGTCTCGAACGTATCGCCTGCCGTTGATGATGGCGGGGTGCGGGGTGGTGGTGTTGACGTTGGGGTTGTGCGGGGAATCGATCAAACGGATATGGACACCTTTCTTTGTGTTGCGTACGGCAGGGATCGGCTTTTTATTGATGGCATTTTTTCATTGGGTGATTGATGTGCGAGGGTGGAAGGCATGGAGTTATCCGCTGAGAGTGGTCGGGATCAATTCGCTGTTTGCGTACTTGCTGATGAATTTGATCTCCTTGGGTGCATTGAGCGATCGCCTGTTTGGCGGTGTGTTGCGTCTGTGGTTGCCCGTTGCGTGGCAAGGGGCGGTATCCGCAGTTGCTCTGTTGCTGTCGGCGTGGCTTGTTTTACTGTATTTGTATCGCCACCGCGTTGTGATCAAACTGTAAAAAAGAATATCCCAAGAAAAACATTTCGCCGAAGTTGATAGAAGCACGGCGCATGCTTCGATCAATTTCGGCGAAATTGTCCCCCAAAGGGGAAGGTTTTCCGTTTGTCTTCGCTAGACTCTTTCAGGAAATTCGTAGGTGATACGCCCCGTTGTCAAATTGAGAACGAGCTTTGCATCGAAGTTTTTCTTGCTCTTTTGCGAAAAGAATCCCTTGATGAGATCTGTCTTTCCTTTTTCGAGCAAGCGAGATACGTCTTCTGCCGTCAGCTCATAACCGCACATTTGGCGGGCAATGGCAAGACTGCGCCCGGTACGCCCCAATTTGAGATCGGGTACATGCCATGCGCGTTCCGTTTGGAAGAGATCCATTTCGCCTTTTCTTTTTACTTTGACGGGACCGATTTTAACGGCTTTGGAAAGATCTTCCTGCACAGGATCGTCTTTGGCAAACTTGCCGGCAACGGAAGATGTTGTTTTCTTTGCCCCCGTTTTGCGAGGCGGGAATTCAAAATTGACCTTCCCTTGCTTCAAATCGAGAACAAGGTAAGCGTCAAAAGGCTTTTTGGTTCGTTGAGAAATAAACCCTTCGATCAGATCGGATTTCCCTTCTGCCAGTAATTTTAAGGCTTGTTCCCAAGGTATCTCTTTGCTGAGAATGGTA
>CAZUZK010000240.1:0-1194 GCA_964624745.1 uncultured Bacteroides sp.
CGGATGATAGTAGTTGGCCATTTCTTTGTATCTCTTTTTGACATCGGCCATCGGCTCTAAGGCAGCACCGGTGCGGGTCATTATGACTGTGGCATCGATCGGTGTGTTGATTGGCGCAGTTTTTTCCGGGGGAATGATGGAAGTGGCGAGGAATGGGATTTTTAATCCGGAAATGTTCACCTTTCATGAGGTGATGATGCTCTTCCTTGCGGTGATGCTGGGTGAGGTAATTTTGCTGGATACCTTTAATACGTTTGGCTTGCCGACATCGACAACTGTTTCTCTCGTATTCGGGATATTGGGTTCTGCTACTGCTACAGCGTTTTATAAGGATTCCGCGCATTTGATTGATTACTTGAATACGGATCAGGCAATGGGAATCGTATCCGGTATTCTCATATCCGTGGTGATCGCTTTCACGGTGGGGACAGCGGTCATGTGGGTGTCGCGCCTGATTTTTTCCTTCCGCTATCAAAGTGCGTTTCGCTGGTGCGGTTTTGCATGGTGCGGATTTGCTATGACAGCCATCGTCTATTTTGCCATTTACAAAGGTTTGAAGGGATCTGTGCTGGAACATTCTCTCGGGCTTACCGATTTGATGACGTGGATCGAACAGAATATGACCTTGGCGTTGTTGATTGGGTATGTAGGGTTAAGTCTCATGATGGCTGTGTTTCAGCACTTGTTGATGATGAACATTCTTCGAATTACGGTGCTGGCGGGTACGTTTGCTTTGGCTTTGGCATTTGCGGGGAATGACCTTGTCAATTTCATTGGGGTCTTTATGGGAGCTCATGATGCTTTCTTTGCGGTCGAACCGTTGGGCGGTGATGTCTCCGGTCATTTGATGTCAGAGTTGAGCAAAAATGCTCCGGAAATTGCGACCAACCGATTATATCTGTTGGGTGCCGGGTTGGTGATGATCGGCGCACTATGGTTTTCACCCAAGGCCAAGACGGTAATCGCCACCGGGGTAGAACTTTCCCGTCAGGGCGATGGCGGAATTGAGAGATTCGGCTCCATCCCGCCGGCCCGGGTGATTGTTCGCGGTGCCATTGCCATGGGGGATGCCGTGAAGAAATTGATCCCGCCGCGCATGCGTGTGCGGATGAATCATCGGTGGGATCCCGCACCACTGCCTGTCAATCCCAAAGATCGCCCGTCGTTTGATATTATTCGGGCTGCCGTCAATTT
>CAZUZK010000241.1:0-1184 GCA_964624745.1 uncultured Bacteroides sp.
CTGGAAAGCGTCCCAGTTAAAAGCGGAACAGCCGACATCGACATTCGAGGAATTCTTTGATTCCAATCTGAATGCCGCGGCGCGTCCGCTTTCCATGCCGTTCAACGTAGCAAAAGGCAACAGTTCCGGTTACAACTATGCATCCGGCAGTCTGGATCATCAGACCTATAACCGAAAAATCAAAATTGAGCGTTCCGTAATTGCGAACACCATTCTTGATCCGCTTCTTGAAATGTTCGAAACCGTTGACCGTTTGTTTTATCCGGAAGATTATCGTTTCGACGATCTGGAAATCTCGCATGAATGGATGTGGGACGCCTTTGAACATGTGGACCCGACAAAGGAAACTGATTCGCAGAATACCCGTCTGCATATATCCGGCGTTTCGACGCTTGAAGAAGAATGTGCGAAAGAAGGCAAGGATTACCGGCAGGTGTTGAGACAGCGCGCACGTGAAAACAAGATGCTGAAGGAATACGGACTGGAAGACAAATCGGAACTCCGGAAGCAACACGCCGCCGACGTCGCCAGACAAGATAAAAACGAAGAAGACAAGGAACCTGAAAATGCCACAAGGAACACAAGAAAACGGAACACAAAAAGATCATGAGGTCATGCTTTCCGCAGGTCAGGAGAATCTGATCATCATGGCGGCGGAGCAGAAGAAAATTACAAATCTCGCGAAAGTCGACGGCATCGCTTACGGCGGCGGTGAAGTGTCGCAGTGGTGGTGTCCGTATCCGATTGTGATTGATCTTGCAGGCATGAAGATTTCCCCGCAGGTTCCCCTGCTTTACAATCATATGAATGAACCGGACTGCCGGCTCGGAAAAGTCGATCCTGTAATCCATGAAAACATGCTGAATGTTACGGGCGGTATTGATTCCGGGACGGAACGCGGAAAGAAAATTGTCGACGCGGGGAAAAAAATCGAATGGCAGCTTTCGGTCGGAGCGAGAATCCTGAAAATCACCTTGATCGACAAGGATGAAAAAGTCACGGTGAACGGGCGCGAATTCGTCGGCCCGATTTATATCGTAAAAGAATCCAAGCTCCGTGAAGTTTCCGTCGTGGCGGTCGGAGCCGATGAAGAAACTCACTTGCACATCGCGGCGAGTTTACATATCAACGCAAACACAACAACCCTCAACAAAGGAGTCACAATGAACGAAGCTTTGCGTAAA
>CAZUZK010000242.1:0-1182 GCA_964624745.1 uncultured Bacteroides sp.
CAAAATAACTTTCCCCAAATCGGATACCCCGCTCACACTCAGTTTACCGTCAATGACAACTGTTTGCACGTCCTTCACCGCATGCATCCCTCCCGCAACAAACAGCGCGGCATCCGATTCGATTTCCAAAGACTTTGCCATCCCCGTTTGAAAAGACACCGATTCGGCATAAATATCCCCTCCCGAAAGTCTCAGCCTCCCCTCGCTGATATAAACATCACCCAAACTAAATGCTCCTTCCCCAGCGGAAGATGAACCATTCTTGTTGCTCAGGACAAGATCTCCACGAACTGTCGTTGTTCCGCTCACCTTGAACGCACCGCCATCCTCCACTGTGATACTGCCTTCCAAATCCACTTTCGCCGCCGTGGTCCTCCCCCTGATGAGAACCGTACCCGCGTCTTCCTTCACATACAACGTCGCCCCATTGATGACATCCATTTGACCGTTCAACACGAATGACACATCGCTTGTTCCCCCGGCGGCGGCGTTTTCAACCAATCCGCTCCCAATCATCACATCGCCCCTTGCCGTCACTACGGCATTTTCACCAATCGTCACATCCCCGGACACGATACGCAAACTGTCGCCTGTTGACAGCAAATTCACTCTCCCGTCTATTTGGGCTGTAACCGTTCCGCTCTGTTCGCTCCCGGACAATGACCCTATCTGCATCCTTTGCGCCGAAACAACGGCTCCCTCTGCTATCACCAGCATGGCATCCTTTTCATCGCTCGGCACATACAATTGCCCGTTGATGGTTAATTCAGCCCCTTTCTGCACAGAAAGCATCCCTCTGTTCCCCACCACAAGATCCTCCGCCGTCACTTCCGCTCCATCTCCCAACCTCAACAGGCTTTGCGGATCTCCAACCTTTGCCCCGCACGACTTCTCATCATCCGAACAAAAATACCCAACAAAAATACTGCCGCAAACACTTAATTGACCACTCACTCTCACCTCCGAATCATAACTCCCTTCCGAATACCCCATATACAGTCCCCCGCCTACTTTTACCTCCCCTTCCGAACACACCGTCAATTTACCCCCTTGCCCATCCGATGTCATGACGTAATCAGAAAACGACCCCACTCCGCTATCTCCCACATACACACTGCCTTCCACACTCAGAACACCTCCCCGTACCACCAACTCTCCCCCGCTCGGCTCTACCCTCACCCC
>CAZUZK010000243.1:0-1174 GCA_964624745.1 uncultured Bacteroides sp.
AATTGCTTCATTCGCAGAACGGTTGGCGAATGGTGCAGGGAGTTTCAAGTTTTCGGGTTCGTCCCCTTTGGATGCGGTGCGTGTCCCAGCGAAAGAATTGCCTTTGACCAAGCCGACCGCTCCGGAAAAGAAGAAAGAAGAAACGCCCTTGAGCGAAAGTTATTCCGAAAATTCAGGGAAAAAGCCGATGTGCGTTGTCCCGCCGGATGCCCCGCGCGTTCCCGAATTGCCGATCGGAGAGAATGCGGTGAGCAGCTCTTCCGAAGAAAAACGTGAAAGCGGAGAATTGCATTATTTCAAAATGTAATTCTCGTTTTCAATGAAAAAAGCCGATTCCGAAGTTTGGCGGAATCGGCATGTTGCGTAAAGCGAAAGTTGAATGAGCAAGTGCGTATTCAGCGGATGCGTTGGGCGAGCCAAGACAACAGGTCTTTGATGGGCAAGCGTTCTTGTTCCATCGAGTCGCGATGGCGAATGGTTACCGTGTCTTTAAGCTCATCGCCGCCTTCACCGAGAGTTTCAAAGTCTACGGTGATGCAGAAGGGAGTGCCGATTTCGTCTTGACGGCGGTAGCGGCGTCCCACTGCGCCGGCTTCATCGTAGAAGACGTTCATCCACGGGCGCAAGGTTTGTCCGATTTCTCGGGCAATGCGTACTTGCTCTTCGTTTTTCTTGAGCAAGGGGAAAATGGCTGCTTTGACGGGAGCCATGCGGGGATGGAAACGCATGACGGTGCGAATGTCTGATTTGCCGTCTTTGCCGAGTTCTTCTTCATCGAATGCTTCGCAGATGATTGCCAAAACGGTGCGATTGCAACCGGCAGAGGGTTCGACAACGTGGGGCAAGAAGCGTTCGCGGCTTTCCTCGTCGAAGTATTCCATGGATTTGCCCGAACATTCTTGATGGCGTCCGAGGTCGTAATTGGTACGGTAGGCAATGCCTTCGAGTTCTTGGACGCCAAAGGGGAATTCGTATTCGAGATCGTATGTTTTCTTGGAGTAGAAGGCTCGTTCGCCGTCCGGCACATCCAAAATATGAATTTTGTGGCGGGGAATACCGATGTTTTCGTAGAAATCGAGGCGTTTTTCGAGCCAGTCGTCCGTCAGGCGAAGTCCGTCTTCTTCACGGCAGAAATATTCAATTTCCATCTGTTCGAATTCGCGGGAACGGAAGG
>CAZUZK010000244.1:0-1173 GCA_964624745.1 uncultured Bacteroides sp.
ACGATTGGGACGACCCCAACAACCTCGAAATACCCGATGACTTCTACGACCCCGCCGATCCGCCCCCGCCGTCTCCTCCTTCCGAAGATCCTGAAGACCCGAACGACCCGCACAACACGGGCAAACACAGTACCTCCGTTAAAAAATATGCCTACATCGGCGGTGTCGGATTTAGCGAAACAGAGGTCAAAATTGGGGATAGACGATATGAATTTCATCTTAAGGTCAAACCTCATTATTTGGAAGAATTAGCAAAAAAACTGCCGGTGTTAGGGACTATCACATTCGAAGCAAATGGTGTGACGCCCGGTTATTATGCTGATGTAGAAATGGGCATCAAGAAAGGTACATGTTCCGCCCAAGCAGGCACGGGCAACATCACAGCTTCTCACGAGATTGAGTTTCATGGTACAAATAACGCTGATGTGTCGTTAAAGAAGGAGAAATTATCGACAAATATTTTATCGAATCCGGTTGATGTTGATATAGCGAGTGAAATTATATTGGCATCAACGTTAAAATATCAAACAAGCGATTGGGTTCAAATAACCAAACTTTCCTTAGAGGAGGTAGAGGGAAAGGGTATATATGCTGAAGAAGGATTATTTAGAGGATATTATCGTGTCGATTTGAATGAGGAATATATATTGAAAAGGTTGAGAAAGCATTGGTATACATACCTCAAGCAGATAAAAATCAGTGGCTCAACAGAATCGGAACAGGAAGGCGTTGTTGTAAAAACAACGTTAACGGGAGATATGATTGACAGCGAAACGAAAACAACGTTTGCATGAGCGGAAACACAAAAACGGTATATATCGGAGCCAGAAATAGGCTATTGATGAATTTAGTTCTTGTCAAAAAGGCGTTAAAAGCGGACGCTGAGTCAAGAAAAATTCAGGTTCGCGTATCAGGGGCGGATCATTGGGCGTCGGCTGCGTCAGGTCAAACGATAAGCCGCGCGTTTGAGAATGTCGTTGAAGCCCCTGAAGAAAATGAATTTTCAGATTGATTTTGTTTGTATGAGGTTTTTTGTGTTTTTGTCACTTTTTTTAGTATGTTTGTTTGTGGGAAACATTCAAGCTAAAGAAGACGATGACGATGCGAATGATATGAAGATTGAAGGGTTAATTGAGAATCCGAATTCGTTTTATGAAGAGATTGCAAATTGTT
>CAZUZK010000245.1:0-1172 GCA_964624745.1 uncultured Bacteroides sp.
ACTCCGTTAATAATTACCTCTTGGAAAAAGTTTTTATAACAGTATTTACAAACAATAATAAATCGTTTATTTTTGTTTATACAAATCCTATAAAGCAAAATAAAACTGTTTATTTAGAAGTTGAATATGAATGTTATAACTTAAAACAATTTAAAGATTCACAAATAATTGGGATTTGCCCAGATATTGATGGCAAACAAGGATTTATTATTTTCGATTTCTACAATATTAAGACTTATGTGAACAGTTCAAATGTTTATTATAATTATTACACAACTTCCGATAATTATTCAAACTTCTCAACTTATGAAACCTTTAAATCTTCTGATTCTAATTATGATTATAATTATATAACAGAACCCTATACATCTCCCCCCTCTATAAATGTTTATATGTTTAAAACTTCCAACATTTCCAAAATAGAGTATGAAAATGATAAAAATGTATCAACTTTAGATTATCAAAAAGTTTATAATTATTCAACAGATACAAATAAGCATGTTTCAATATCAACAACTGAACACGTTTATCATGTTTCTGGTATTTCAACTTATCCTATGGTTGTTGTATCAGATGAAACAAATAATGTTAAATTCTTTAATCTATCTGTTGATAACTTAAATGATGAAAACAATTATAATACAAGTTTGAAATTTACAAAATGCACAACCATAACATTAAATAATAAACAAACTGCTTATTTAACATATGCAATAGATTCAACAACTATTTATTATTTTGGTTTATCTGAAGGTTATTGTTGTTTTGTTAATTATTCAATAACTGATAATACATATAAATTATACGAAAATAATAATATTGGTTTAGAAAGTACAACACCTATTTTAAAACTACAGAAAGTGAATGAAAATTATTATTTAATCTTTATTGATGAATATTCAGGATTATTATATTATATATTGGTAAATGAAGATTTTGCAACTAATGAAATAAAATCATTTAGTTTATTAAAATCAAAAGGTAATAATGATTATAAATTTGTAAATAATTATATGTATTACAACTCAATCGATTATGAAAATCTAAATAATCAATTGGTTGTTATTGATCTTTATAAAACAATAGAAAATAATAATCTTTATTTATACAGTTTGAATATTGGCAAAAACAATAATTCTGTATTTGTTCAATATGTTGAATTTGATGAGAAT
>CAZUZK010000246.1:0-1169 GCA_964624745.1 uncultured Bacteroides sp.
ATCTTTATTGAAAAGGCTCTCAAGGGCGAAGACATCACCATCTTTGGGGACGGAACGCAGACCCGCGACTTTATCTACGTCAAAGATATCGTGGGGGCACTGACCTATGTGGCGGAACATCCCGAAATTACGGGCGTATTCAATGCCGGTTACGGCGGGCAGATCACCATTGAAGACCTTGCCCAAAAGATTATCGCCGCCGCCGGATCTTCCTCCAAAGTTCTCCATGCTCCCGAGCGCCCCGGCGATGTCAAGCATTCCCGCGCTTGTGCCGACAAATTGCTTGCAACCGGATGGAAACCCCAATTCACGCTTGAAGAAGGGCTTGCCATTACGTTGAAAACAATCAAGGGCTGAGCATTCCTCTCACCGATCGAAAAAGGCGATGCACAAGTTGTGTCGCCTTTTTTGCGTTTTGATGCGCCGCATTTGCGGAATGTCAGGAGCGATGTGACCGTTCAGCTCCGTCCTCTTCACCCGCAACACGGTGTTTTTCGAGACCTTCCACGCGCATGGCACTCAACGGGGATGCCAAGCAATAGTATTCGCACGCGCCGCACCCGATACAAAGCGCATCATCTACCGTCGGAATCCGCAAGGAATGCGGGTTGTTCGGATCGCTCAATTTCATATATATTGCCCCTGAAGGACAATGACGTGCGCAATTTCCGCAAGCACGCCCCTCGGAAAGCACCAAACAACGGTCAGCATCCCAAACGGCACGCCCCACGCGCACGGATGACTTTTCTTCCACCGTCACCGGATGAATGGCACCCGTGGGACACACCTGCGAACACACGTTGCATTCGGGCGGGCAAAAGCCGCGCTCATACTTCAGGGACGGTTGCATAAACATTTGCCAATCATCGGACGGACGCAACACCCCTTGCGGGCAATTGACCACGCACAGCTGACATCCCGTGCATCGCACGGCAAAATCCTGCCGACTGCGTGCGCCCGCAGGCAACACAATGACATGCCGACTTGATTTTCCCCGAACGCCGTTGCCGAAAACAGATTTCCCCCCGCGATTCGCCAACACGGGAGCGGCAACAAATGCCCGCGCCGACATCCGCAAAAAGCGGCGGCGGCTCGGATCTGACACCTGCGACGATTGCGTTCTGCCACGGGAAACATCTTCGCCTCGAAAAGCTTTCCAAAAGGGGCGA
>CAZUZK010000247.1:0-1159 GCA_964624745.1 uncultured Bacteroides sp.
ATGATGCAATCAATAAATGGTGTGAAAAAACAAATAAAAAGTATTATTTCTCTTCCAATATTGATGAAAGTATGGACATGATTGAAGAAGTTATAAACACAAAAGAAGATAATGAACACTTTGTAATAATATTAGACGATTTTAATGAAGGTGCAATAACTTCAAGAACCAACCCATATTCCAAAATGACAAATGAGATTTTTACAAAACTGAGGAATTATAATGGTAATATGATTTTTATTGTTCAGTCTTATACAGGTTTGTCAACTATTGCCAGAACAAATTTAAATATATGTATTGTGTTTAGAATCACAGACCAATATGCATTAAGGAACATTAAAAAGGATTTCGTAACATTAACTGGTTATAATGAAGAAATATTTGACAATTTGCATAAAAATATAAGTAAAGTTAAACATTCCTATTTCATTTATACCAGCAACAAAATATTCATTTTTATAAATGGTAAAACACAAACAATTCAAGAGGTTGAAATAGATGATAAGTTTAAAAACATTAATAACATTAAGATTTAAAATTTTATTAAAATTTTAAATTTATTATTAAATTATTATATTTAAAAATTATTAATTTTTAAATTATAATATTATTATATAATCCAATGGATAGTACTAAACAAGCCGCATTTTATAAATCTTTAGTTGATAATTATAATTTTAAACGAACAAAGGGAAGGTCTGCACAATTTTATAAAGTTTTTGATGATAAAGTGATAATAATCCAAAAGATACGTAAAGGCGATAAACATATTGATGAATCGCTTTTAAATGAAGGTAAAGAATATAGAATCGTTGCATTAACAAGGGAACAGGCAGAAAAGAAAACAATAAGAGAAGGAGACAGTGTTAAATGCTTGTATTTTAATTTAAATAAAACAGATGATGATAATTTTCAGGATACATTAAGAAACGGAACATTTAACTTTGAAGCTGATGTAGGAAGTTTAGACAATAATGCAGCAGAAAAAATCCATTTATTCCCTAAACATATAAATTATGCAATAACTTCAGAGAATATTATTCAAGACGCCTTAAAAGATGATGTTGAAATAAAAGAAGATAATGGTGATACTGAAATGAAAAAGGAAGAAAAGAAACAACAAACAATTATACCATTTAAACGTAAGAAACCAAAACTA
>CAZUZK010000248.1:0-1157 GCA_964624745.1 uncultured Bacteroides sp.
CGGCAACATCTGCCGCAGGGCCATCCTTAGCCATAGCGCAGGTAAACGTTTCATATCCCATTTCTTTTAGTTGAAGCACTGCATCCATTTGTACGGAAGCAACACCTAAAATAAGAATTTTTTTCATCATTTATTACCATTTGCAGTATATAAAACCGCAACCCCTTCCTTCATATTTATGCCAATTTCATAGCAGTACCGCACAAATACCACAATATCAAACAGCCGCTTTGCCGCCAGACTCCATCTCTTCTTTTGCAGCACATCATAATACGGACGAACCGCTTCCGTGCGGAGTTGTTCTGGCAATGTCTCCCATTTTCTCAGTATCATTTCAAATACGCTTTCAATATCCCAACATATTTCTCAATCACATACTCCACCTGCTCATCTGTCAGGCAGGTATGCAGCGGCAGGGTAATCTCATTTGCAAAATGCGCATACGCATTGGGATAATCGGCAATATCAAATCCCAGTTTCTTATACGCAGTGTGCATGGGCAGGGGCTTATAATGGACATTGCAGGCAATGTCGCATTCTGCCATCTTGACGATGATCTCATTTCTCTGCTCAGCAGTGATACCGGGGATCCGCGTCAAATACAGATGGCCGGAAGAATTCCTGTCATTCGTATAATGGTCCAGCGTCTCAATGCCCAGCGGTCTGAAAGCCGCGTCATATCTGTCGATAATGTTTTTTCTGCGGTTCAAGATCTCAGGGTATCTTTCGAACTGTTTCAATCCGATTGCAGCCGCGACATCGGTCATGTTACACTTGTAATATGTGCCTACGATATCATATTCCCATGCACCCAACCGGGTTTTGGCCAGTGCATCTTTGGACTGACCGTGCAGCGACAGCAGCTGGAGCTTCTGGTAGATCTGCTCGTTGTCGATGCCCGGAATGGTTCGCCAGGTCAGCGCACCACCCTCAGCGGTGGTCAGATTTTTTACTGCGTGAAAGGAAAAAGCGGAGAAATCAGCCAGAGAACCGGTCGGCTTCCCTCTGCGGCTGGCACCAAGGGCATGGGCGGTATCAGCCAGCACCGCAATGCGTCCCAGTGCGCGCTGGATTTCCGAGTTGGGACGGAACAAATCCTTTTTTCTCTCAACCAGCTGGTATATCCGGTCATAATCGCAGGGAATTCCGGCAATATC
>CAZUZK010000249.1:0-1157 GCA_964624745.1 uncultured Bacteroides sp.
CCTCACTCTTATTACACCCATGCGGGGTTCTCCTCTGGCGTGACCGGTGAATGGAATCTGTTCAGCGTATTTTCCTCATACAATCTCCTGCGGGAAAGGAGAGCGATGGAGCAGATGACGCGTTTCAATCTCGACAGCGCTTTTCTGAGCGTGATGAACGAGGTCAAGGATGCCTATGCGAATTATAAAAATGCCCGTGAACAGGTTGCGATCTATCGTGAAATGATGAAGTGGGTGTTTGAACAGCGCCAACTGGTTCAGGTGGAATACTGGGGCGGACGCGAAACGATCACACGCCTGAACGGAGCGCAAAGCGATCTTGTCAACGCCGAGGGGAAGCTTGCGATTGCCGCCGTTGAGCTGAACAAGGCGATCGCCCAGTTGAATGCCGCCGTAAACGTTTCGTTTGAGGATGAACTGGAACACCAATATCCCCAGCCGGGCTCCGGCACGCCTCTGGATTCCCTGCTGAATTCTCTCGACCGCCAGTTCAATGCGCCTGTCGAGCCCGTTCCTTTGAAGAATCCTGCTGTAAAGGGATTGGATTGAAGATATAAAAGTTTCTTTTTTCTTATCGTGCGATTCATTGCTTCATTTAAATGGGAAAAGCCGTTTAGTATGGAAACCAAACGGCTTTAGTAAATCACTCAAAAAACGGATCAGATGTTGCGGTAGCTGTCCCATTTCGGGTCATTCGCAAATGCGGATCTGTAGTAATCCTTGAGCGTGAGCTTTGCGGCTGCTTCTTCATCGACGATGACGGTGCAGTCCGGATGGAGCTGGATCGCGGAACCGGAAACCATGGAGGTCATCGGGCCTTCGATCGCTTTCGCAATGATGTCGGCTTTGCGTGTGCCGGTGACGAGCATCAGGAGGCTCTTGGCGTCAAGAACCGTTCCGACACCCATTGTAAGGGCGCGTGTCGGCATTTTCTCGCCTTTGGCGGGATCGAAATAGGGGCCGTTCTGAGCCATCGTGACAGGGGTCAGGTTGACGGCGCGGGTTCTGGATGAGAAAGAGGATGTCGGTTCATTGAATCCGATGTGGCCGGAAAGACCGATTCCGAGGAGCTGGAGGTCAACGCCGCCGGCCTCTTCCATCAGGCGCTCGTATTCCGCGCATTCGATTTCCAGATCTTCAGCCATGCCGTCTTCAAG
>CAZUZK010000250.1:0-1154 GCA_964624745.1 uncultured Bacteroides sp.
CGCCTGTTTTCACCATGATGCGGGTATTTCATGATCTTGGGCGATACCCTGTCCAGCAGTCCGTTCTTTGAATAATTCCGGATCGCCTGTATCGGTTTGCGCTCCATCCACGTCTTTCCGCTGAGCCACATTTCAATGACGTCTGACCGGATGAAAATCCTGTCGTTTTCCGGGTCCAGAACCGGCGAATACTGCGGTACTTCCACCAGCATGATATTCTGCCTGATCGTCTCCTCGATGCGCCTTGCAAGGTCTTCATCGACGTTTGCCTGCGCTTTTGTGCCTTCGAGGAATTCGGAAACCTGCGCGAACATCGCCGGCGACTGGCAGGCAGCCTGCAACACTTTGACTTCAACCTCCGGGGTTCTGGTTTTTGGAAGAATGTCGAACTGCCGGTGATTCTTCAGCATGTCGATGATATCGGCGAAAATCAGCATCCGGTTTTTCTCGATGTAGCTGTAAATACGCTCTTTCCAGGTGGCGTCCGGCGTCGGTTTGCGGAGCATGATGAAGAATGCCCTGCTTGCGATGTCGGTGTCCACGGCGGCGGCATTGATCGTTACAACGTAAGTCAGATTGTTCGGGCGCGACTCTTCCCCGCGTCCGAAAGACGGCCTGCCGCTGATTGAACTTGCCGTAACCAGTTGCGCCAGATTCGAACTCTTGAGTTCGCCCTTGACATTGTCCAGCAGGAAAATCCTTCCGAGACGTCCGCTGGTTGAAATGAGCCGCTTGACCACTTCCCCGTAATTTTTCTCCAATTCGTAAGGCGTGACGCTGATCACTTCCCCGCCGAGATGCCCGTGTCCGTAGAGTTTGGCGACCAGCTCCGGCAGCGTTGATTTTCCGGACCCCTGACCGTCCAGAGAATCAATAATCCACATCGGCTTGGAAACTCCGGGAATATAGAACAGCGGCGACATGACGAAAGCCGCGATCAGCGCCCGGTTGACCTCGTCCGCGGGATTGAAGAAATCGACGAACTCCCAGAACGCACGGTGCGCATCGCTCGGCGGCGGAATCGGAGGATGCGCGTAAAACACATCGGAACGAACCGGATAGTCCGGCACGTAGGAGATTGCCTCATATTTGACTGCCTTTGCCCGGAGAGCCTCGAAGAATTCGCTTTTCGTGACGCAGCCGTCATTGCGGCA
>CAZUZK010000251.1:0-1154 GCA_964624745.1 uncultured Bacteroides sp.
ATATGGAGAAAGGCGGTAGCATGTGCATCACGCCGGACGGACCCAAAGGACCGCGCTACAAAACACATCCGGGGATCATTAAATTGGCTTCCGTATCAGGCATTCCCATCATTCCCGTATGTATTGATTATTCTGCCTGCCAACGTATCAGCGCGGCATGGGACGGTTATGCCATCCCCATTCCTTTTTCCGATGTAACTCTTCGGTGGGGCAAAGAGATTGAGGTGCCGCCCAACCTCACCGATACGGAATTGCAGACCTATTGCGATCTTCTGGCAAAACGATTGCAGCACGGTCGCCCTGATTTTTCACCCATATCATCTGACTTATGACGCAACGAATAGAAGGAAAAATTGTCGCTGAAGCCGTTCGTGCTTCCCTCCGCGAAGAAATCGCCGCTCTTTCGGCACAGGGGCATACGCCCGGGCTTGCAGTGGTGCTGGTGGGGGAAGATCCTGCATCGCAGGTTTATGTTGCCTCTAAAGTGAAAGCGTGCGCCGAGCTTGGTCTTTTTTCGCAAAAGTACGCATTGCCGGCAGAAACGACACAAGAAGAACTCATTGCTCTCATTCACAAGCTGAATGCCGACCCCGCCATTCACGGCATCTTGGTACAAAGCCCTCCACCTTCTCACATTGATGAAGAAGCCGTCGTATTGGCTATTGATCCACGAAAAGACGTAGACGGATTCCATCCGGAAAACGTAGCGAAACTCGTTTTGGAAGACCCCACGGGCTTTGTTCCCTGCACACCGCTCGGCTGCATGGAGTTGCTTCGCTCTGCCGGGATACCCACCGCCGGAGCGCATGCCGTTGTCGTAGGTCGCAGTATGATTGTAGGCAAGCCCATGGCACACCTTCTCATGTCCAAACAGGCAAATGCCACCGTCACCATTGCACACTCCCGCACCAAAAACTTGGCAGAAGTTTGCCGCTCGGCAGACATTATTATTGCTGCCGTAGGACGTCCCGAAATGATCAAGGCGGATTACATGAAAGAAGGTGCCGTTGTGATCGACGTGGGCATTAATCGCATCCCCGATGCCACGCGCCCGCGCGGGTATCGCATTGTGGGCGATGTGGATTACGAATCCGTTGCGCCCAAATGCAGTGCCATCACACCCGTTCCCGGCGGTGTTGGTCCCATGACGATAG
>CAZUZK010000252.1:0-1152 GCA_964624745.1 uncultured Bacteroides sp.
GATCAAGCGGGCTATACGCTCAATACCTATGGCGGAACGGTGGGCGCGGATGCCGACTTTACCGAAAATGTGAGCGCGGGCATTGCGTTTACGGCGGCATGGGGCGATCTGGATGCCCAAGCGGCAGAAACAGCCACCGGTGATCTGGACGGGTATTACCTCAGCCTTTACGCCCAAGCCAAAGGAGCGCGACAGACGCACAAGCTGATCCTGACGGGGGCAAGCTTTGACGCCACGTTGAACCGCACCGTCAATTACGGCACGGGTAGCTATCGCGCCAACGGCTCGACCAACGGATACGGCTTTGGGGCGATGTATGAAGGCTCTTACGATTTTTACCTGAATGAAGATCGCGATGCTTTCTTCCGTCCGTGGGTCAACCTGTCTGTCGTGCATTCGCAGACGGATACTTATACCGAAACGGGTGAGGCAGACAATGCCGCCTTGCGCGTTGGCAAGCAGGAAATGACAACAGCCACGTTCGCCGCCGGGGTGAGCTTTGTGGGCGCGATGAGCGAAAACCTGCTGGGACGCCCTGTGTGGGGCGAGTTCCGCGCAGGCGTTTCGCAAGATGCCGGCGATGATCGCTGTACGGCAGATGTCGGGCTTGCGGGGATGCCCGCGTATACCGGAACGCTTCGGGGCGCGAAAGAAGGGCGAACCGCATTGCAACTGGGCGCGGGGCTGAATGTTCCCATGGGCGAACAGAGCAACGTATACTTTAACGTGAATGCGGCGTTCCGTTCACACGCATCGAGTGTGAGTGGCAGCGTGGGTTATCGGTACGATTTTTGAGAATAGCCCAAAATCATTGTTCCAAACCGATCGGCAAGTAGCCGATCGGTTTGTTTTTTAGAGGGGCGGTGACCCGAAAAACGATTTGTAAACCTTGACAAGAGGGGCGGTATGCCCTAGGCTTGAGGGCAGATATGAAAACTGTTGTCGACATTGTGCGCCGCTATCTTCAATTGACCGCTTCGCGATTTGTGCAACATCCGGAGAAAGCGGAGCTTCGCATCGCCGAAATGCCCGAAACAAACACGGTGCGTTTTCGCTTGGTGCTGGAACAGAGTGACGTGGCGCGGATGATTGGGCGCAACGGCATGACGGCATCTGCCATTCGTTCGCTGGCCAAGGCGGCAGGCGAAAAAC
>CAZUZK010000253.1:0-287 GCA_964624745.1 uncultured Bacteroides sp.
GTTTGCGGGTTTCTTATACTTCTTCGGGAGAAGGCGCACGCCCCAAATCAATGGTCATTCCAAGGAAAGTGTTGATTGTCGCCAAAATCTCATCGATTTGTTGACTCGCTTCAAGAAAGCCTCGGGAAAATTCGTTGTCGATAACGGCTTGGCGCAATTTGTCGAAACGGGCGATTTCTTCTTCCGATGGGGGCATGCCTGCCAAATGTTTATCTCGAAGTTCTTCGCCGTAGGTGTTGACTTCTTGAAATAATTTTGTGGCTTCGGGGTTGTGGAAGAAAAGATCC
>CAZUZK010000253.1:297-1151 GCA_964624745.1 uncultured Bacteroides sp.
CATTTGTGCTTTTGCCGCAATGATTTCCTTGCTGACAGCAAGAGCATTGCAGAGTTGGGTGGTCATTTCCGTCAATTCGGGATTGAGTACAGATGTGGTCATGTGAAGGCTCACTGTAACACATTATTTCCCTTCTGGCAATCCAGAACATCCCGCTGCGCCGTTGAAGCTCTGCCATCGGTGGCGGGATATGATTTGATTTCTTAAAGTATCAAAGGAAAGATCTGTCCGAAAAAATCCTATTCGGGAACTTCTTGGGCTGTCGGTATATAGTCGTTTTCCGGAACTTCTTCGGCAATAGGCTCTTCGATGTTAATGGGGGTGTTGGTGGGGTCAACTTCGCGAGCCGTCGGTTCCTCAGCAATTTCCTCGGCAATTGGTTCGTGTTTGTCGCACAATGCTTTGGGGCTTTTGATGTCGGGCAGTGTTTCGTAGTAATCCGTGTGGGCGGCTTCGCATCCCGTATGAGCCAATGCGCCTGTATCGCGGCATATGTGAAGGACGCGAGACGAGTGCCTTGAGGCAGAAGTTCTGATTTCTTTTTGCGGATATCCTTCCCGTGCCGCCGCTTGCATGATGTCGACCCATATGGGCAAAGCGAGCGTTGCGCCGTATCCTTTGTCCACAATGGTACGTTGACGATCGAACCCGACCCACACGGAAGCCGTGAGGCTCGATGTGAATCCGCAGAACCACGCGTTAGTATAGCCGTTTGTTGTCCCCGTTTTGCCCCCGCAGGGGGCTTTGAAGCCGAGAGATTGCGTATGTCCCGCCGTACCTCCCGGCTTGGTGATTTGCTGTAATATGGCAGACGTTGCCATGGCTGTTCGCTGAGAGCAGACGCGGCGAGAGTT
>CAZUZK010000254.1:0-1149 GCA_964624745.1 uncultured Bacteroides sp.
TGGCTTGCACGAGATCGTCAACGATGCGGTTTACGATTTGTTCATTGAATGCAGGATAGTTGCGATAGGATGCCAGATAATATTTGAGGGATTTCGTTTCGACACAAGAATCTGCCGGGCTGTAGGTGATGATAAGATGGCAGGAATCGGGTTGACCGGTTACGGGACAAAGCGAAGAAAACTCTGTCGTTTCCAAAGAAATGACATAGGGTCTGTTCGGTGTACGGTTCGGGAAAGATTCCAGTCGCGCATCGTCCGGACTGGAAAAGAAATTACTGTGCTTGCCGAGGAGAGTAAGGTCACTCATGGTGGGATTATTGTTCGGTGTTAAGACTTGTCTTCGTACTGTGATTATGCAAATGTTGGGCAGCGCGGTAGGCTTCCGGTGGAACATATTCTTTCCATGCAACATCATCGGCTTCAATCATTTTTTGGATATCGCGAGGTGTTTGAAGCAGATATTTTTGATTGAAATAGGGGACATCAACGATGAGACCGTTTTCCAAGAGATGCTGATAAAGGTATTTGTATTTGGCGGGAGCCTGAAAGGTTTTGGCAGTTACGAATTCGCCAGTCCTTCGATTGATCCACGGGGTGACGTAAAGTTTTGTTTTGTTGAGGAATGTACAGCCAATGGAGGATAAGATTCCTCCGGGCATGTCTTCGACCCATTTTTCTTTGAATAGTTCGTTGAGCAAACCAATGGAAAGAGCGATGGCAATGGGTTCGTTTGTGTATCGGTTGAGCAGAGCCGAGATGCGATGGAAATGCATCATGTTAGTGACCAGTACAGTTTTGCCTAAGGCCGCCAAACTGTCTACGCGATCAAGGAAATCGAGGTGATCGACAGTATTGCCTCGTAAGAGGTTGTTCATCGAGATTTCACAAATGTCGATGCCTCGTTCCTGTTGCTTGACATCAAGAGTAGATTGAAATTTGCGACGAACGCTGTCCATCATTTCCAAATGAATGTTGCACAGAGGGCGGAAACTGCCTCGCATGAGGACAATGGGGCGTTTGTAGAGGACATCCGCCGCCTGCGCTACTGAGCCATCCGGTTGAAACAGCGTTGAGTCGGAAAGTCCCGATTGCACCAGTTGAAGAGCAAAAAGGCGATTGTCAACCATTTCAAAGCCGTGTCCTTCAAAG
>CAZUZK010000255.1:0-1143 GCA_964624745.1 uncultured Bacteroides sp.
GTATTGCACCTGCATTGGCACAGCGTGTGGCGCAAGAAGTGCCTGAAGATGAGCCGCTGGCAGTCAACCGCGAGCGCGATGCTATGGGGATAGCCGAGCAATTGTATGTGCAAAGTCGCGCCGAGGGTCAGACGCCTGAAGAAAAAAATGCGTTGAGGATTCAGGCAGAAAAGATGTTTGCCGATTTTGTGAAGAAATATCCGAAGTCTTCGCAGTGGGGCAGGGCGCAGTACTTTCGCGCAACATGCATGATGGAAATGGGTCAAATCAATCAGGCCAACGCCATCTTGGCAGAAGTTGCCACCAAGAGTAAAGGGGAAATTGCCGCCGCCGCCGCATATAAGTTGGCCTCTCAATGCGCACAATTGAAGGATTGGGAAAAAGCCCGCCGATATTACGAAATCACCTTTGCTCAGGCAACAAATGCGGAAATACGCAACGATGCCCGTTATCGTATTGGTCGAGCCTATATGGAGCTGGGTAATCGAAGCAAGGCACAATCCATTTTTCAAGAATTGACGCATACGCCTCACGTAAAGACGGAGCTGAAGCTGGGTGCGCTTATGTCACTGGCGCATTTGGCTGTGGATGAAGGCAATTCTGAAAGCGCGTATGGTTTTTACCGCCGCATATTGTCGGAGCGTGAAATCCCGCTTGAAACGCGCAGCAGTGCCACATTGCAAGCAGCCCGCTTGGCTGCCAAACTGGGACGCAGTGCCGAATCGCAAGAGCTGTATCATCGCCTTTCCAATATGCCCGGTATGGAAGCATACGCATCTGAAGCGGCCTTGGAAACGATATTGTTGCTGTATCGTGATAAAAATTATACGGAAATAGCTGCCCGGGCTTCGGTCGGAATGCCTCCGCTGGCTGATAAGAAGCTCGAAGCGAAGCGGTGTCGCGTGATTGGACAAGCGTTGTACGAGATTAAGCAATACGAGCGGGCTATGCAGTATTTTGCGGCGGCAGAAGCAAGTTTGCCCGGAACTGCAGAAGCGGTTGATGCATCATATCGTCGTATCGTCTGTGCGTCAGAATCGCTCAATCCGCAATTTATGCAATTGGCCTTGCACCATTTGAATACATACGCCGGACAAAATCTCAATATGGATAATCCGTTGAAGGATATTGTGCGGTTGATGT
>CAZUZK010000256.1:0-1138 GCA_964624745.1 uncultured Bacteroides sp.
TCCCCCACACAGTGGATCACCGCCAGCACAGCCAACGCCCCCCACAGCAGAGCGGCGATCGGGCCCGCCGCCGTCATGGCAATGCCGGACACGCGAGACCACCGCCCATCGGGGTTGTGGCACAGCCCTCCCAGATATGCAAAATGAATCTGCGGATGCCCGCCACCCAAGCGACGTCCCACCAAAGCATGCCCCAATTCATGCGTCAAAAGCGAGAAAAAGGCGGCAATCATAAAAACCGCTATGGGCAACAACTGTTCGGCACTGGTCAAATTCATTCCTCCTCCGATCAAAGCCAAAACCAGCCACAACGTGGGGCTGACGCTGACGGGGATACCGAATAGCTGAAAACGTATCATCTCAACCTCAGTGTACGGAAAGCCGACAGTTCTGGCAAGCCTTCATCGGTTCTTCCTGCCTGCCATGTCAAACAAAGTCTTGCCGAAATCATCCCGAACGGGTCGGCATATCCCTCTATACCGCACCCTTTTCGCGCTCGAAACATTCTGCACAAGAAGGATCAATCCTCGTCATCGGAATCCCCGCTGCCCGGCTCGATGGAATTTTTACCGCCCGAAGACACGCCCAAACCGCCGCACCACAGGCGAATCGCCTCTTTGGCATATGCACCGTACATGGAATTCGGGTCTGCGGCATGCATTTCTTCGTAAAGCTGTTTCAATTGCGCCGATGTGCCGCCGGAGCGTCTGAAATGCCCGGCAAGAGCGGCATACATCAATTGTCTTTGTTGCGGCGTGAATGATTTCATCTCCATCATTCCCCGCACCTTCGCTTCGGCTTCGGGTAAGGGTTTACCCTGCAATGAAGCAACCAATGCGATCGGATCAAAGCGCAACTTGGCAGAATAACCGTTCTTGTCATGCTTGGGATCGGGTGGCAAATCCTTCAGATACTTGGCGGGAATCGTCGGGCCCAAATCGAACGCGTCGGAAAGAAGGCGCAGTCTCCTCTCGCCTTTGGCGCGTTCGCTCAGTCCTAACAATTTATTTTGTTCGCGGATGTTTTTCAGCTTCTGCGCCAACTCTTCCAGTGCTTTTTCCGGCTCAGCCATCACATCTGCCCCTTCCACCGAGGCGCGAAAACTCCCGTTTTCATCCACGATCACCATACTGGGGAC
>CAZUZK010000257.1:0-1137 GCA_964624745.1 uncultured Bacteroides sp.
CGAATTCCAGGGCGACTCGCTTCTTCTCCAGCAGGCGCTGAACAATCTGATCACCAATGCGATCCTGCACAGCGGCACAAAACGGATCCAGGTCTCCGCAATCAGGACGGATGAAGCACATATTGACTTCCGCGTCTGCGACTGCGGCTGCGGAATCGCTCCCGAACATCAGGACCGGATCTTCAAACGCTTCTACCGCATTCCCGCCGGCGGCAGAAAACAGAGCGGCAGCGGAATCGGGCTGGCAATCGTGAAACACATCGCGCTTTATCACCACGGAATGGTTTCAGTCCGTTCCATCCCCGGCAAAGGGGCGGAATTCCACATGATCCTGCCTCTTGATCCGCCCCGTTTGTCGAGTTGAAATCAGTATTTTGTCAAAATACTGTCAAGGTCATTGCACTCCGTTCACACGATGGTAATTTACACCGCAGAATCATTATCAGGTAAAATCGAACGGGAACGGAGGTTACATGAAGAGACTTTCTTATTCTTTGAGCTGCGCGTTATTGCTCGGACTTGTCATCAGCGGCAGCGGTTGTGCGAAAAAGCAGCAGAAAGACGTCAGGGAACGTGAAATACGCGTTACACTGGAACCATTGCAGAAACGGATTTTCCGCAGGCAGATTCCCGTTCAGGGGACAGTCTGGCCGGTTGAATATGCCACCATCTCCGCGAAAATCAGCGGCACGCTGGAGCTTCTTAAAGTCGATGAAGGCGATACCCGGAAAAAAGGCGACGTGCTTTTCGGAATCGACCGCCAGATACTGAAAAATCAACTCACGGTCTGCGAAGATGAGATCAAAGTCAAACAGGCGGAACTGGAAAGCAGAAAAATCGCGCTGGAAAATGCCGAGATATCCGGAAGAAAAGCAACGCTTGATTATGAACGCTACCTGAGCCTCTGGCGTTCCAAAGTCACCAGCCAGGCGGATTTCGAGACTTATGAAACAGCTTACAAAAAAGCGGAAACAGACGTCAAGACAGCCAGAGCGGCGATTGCCAATGCGGAGGCACAGTTGAAACAGGCGGAAGGCAATCTGGTCATAGCGCAGAAGAATCTGGCGGACTCGGTTCTCAAAGCGCCTTTTGACTGTATTGTAGTGGATAAATATGTCGAGGAAAATGAATACGTCA
>CAZUZK010000258.1:0-1135 GCA_964624745.1 uncultured Bacteroides sp.
AACGCCTTTCATTTTGTCTTGATTTGCCCAAAACTCCGAAATTGTCATATTAAGTTTTGGAGCTAACCAATATTGCATTTCATGAGTCGAAAGCGTGCTATCAAAATCATAACAAATTGCAACTATAGGCTTTGCCATATACCCCTCCTAAACAAATTCTCTTTGTAAAATTGCATTATCACGAACAAGCACCAAGGCTTCTCTTGATTCTTCATTACCCAAACTCAATTCGCTTGAACGCTCTTTAATAAATTCTTCAATCCTAACTTTACGATTAAACAAATGTGGTTTATCATAAATAATCTCAAAGCGCGAATCAGATTCCAAACTGCTCTTTTTTACATAATATGGGTCAAAGATATAAACATAATCTTCATCTATTTTTGTTACTGTCACAAAGTGAGTCCCACGCCTAAATGTCTTTAATACCACAACTGCGCCATCGCTAACAGCTCTCTTTAATGCTATAAAATTAACTTCTTGTTGTTTGAAATATTTTGCGGATAAAGAAATATGTTTTTCTTTTGCAAAATCCCTAATCCAAGACGAAACAAAAAACAATATGTTTTTGCTGAATGAATTTTCCAAAAGTTTGCCATCGTCATCGTGGCAAGCAAGTGAATATGATGAAAGAATATGCACAAGCTCAAGAGGAATTTCCTCCCTATCATACAACACCAACAACGCATTTTTTATTGCAGTTTCTCCACAATCTTTTTCCGTCATTTGATATAAAAGCGGACTTTTCATAAGCATTCCCTCTAGTTTTATTATATAATAAAACTCAAAAATGTAAAATTATTTTAGCTTGTTTTTCAAAATAAAAAGCAATGGCTTATTAACCTTGCTTTTTAGTTACAATAATTATCTATCTGCTATTTCCTCAATGGTTCTAAATTTCAAAATCTTTTTTCGCAATTTTTCATACTCTTCTTTTGTTACAAGTTTGCCCCTCTTCATTGCCTCCAATTTTATTAAATTATACTCCATCTGATTTATATCTTTTGGTTCGACAAATTGTTTTTCTGGCGATTTTTTTGCCACTACTTTTTCGCTACGACTACGCTTTGATTTTTTAGGGTCTTGTTCTTTTCTGGATTTAAGTTTTGCAATAAGCAAAATTATTGACACAAGT
>CAZUZK010000259.1:0-1115 GCA_964624745.1 uncultured Bacteroides sp.
ATTTGTTGCTGTTGTTGTTGGTTATTGTTGTTGTTTTCTTTTTTTGCTGTTATTTGTTTGTGAAGGAAAAAAAGAAGAAGAAGAAGAAAAAAATATTTTTTTACTCATAACGTAAAAAGATGGGATCCTGGCTTTGGAGCATTCTTAACCTTTTAACTTTTAAAATTTTTAGCCCTTGGGATATAATTTAAGTCGTGGTAATTGTTTAATTAACAGGGAAAAATAACTTTAAATACATTTATTTAATTTCAGATTATTTTAATTATGGATTTTATTGATATTTATTTAATTTTTTAATTTTTTTGTTAAAACCATTTCTCAATTCTTTTTTAAAATATTAAATTCGCCATTTGCCACCTGTCGGGAAAAATTTAGGGCGACTAAATCATTGTTTTTAATTATTAAAATTAAATTATTTTTAATAATTAATTTAATTTAATTCTAATAGAATAGTTTATTATCATTTATTTATTTACAACAAAAATATTAAATTTCAATGGGTTGGGGAAAGTGAATTTGTTTATAATAAACTTTTGGAGAAATGCTGAGAACAGATAATTAACTTGAACAGCCCATGATAGTACGCTTGCTGATAAATTTATAAAAATAGTGCTAAAATGTTTTTAAGGATTTCTAGGTTCTTATAGTATTACTTAGAAAACTTTCAATTGAACTAAGTTAATAACAAAACAGATGGGGAAACTGACTAAAGTTAAGAGGGAAAAGAAGAAAACTATAATATTTCTTTCAAAGGCAATAAAACATTCAAACAAAATAAAAAAGTAATAGCATACAAAGAGTTAAATTATAATTATTGCCAAGTCGTTAAGCAATATCATTTGATAAAATGTATAAGTTTTATGATTCCATTTTTCTGCTTTGATCGCAGTAACTTTTTAAAGGCATGGTAAAACAATAAAAAATATTATGGAAACACAAAATAAAGTACATATTTATTATGATTTATTGACAGTGGCGATCAAAATGTAAGTATCTTATTATTTTATTTGCTCTGTTTGAAGTGATTTTTCTTATCATTCTTTGATTTATTGTTTTATTAACACATGTTAAAGCAAAAACGCACGGTACAGAACAAAAAAAAAAAAAAAAAATAC
>CAZUZK010000260.1:0-1114 GCA_964624745.1 uncultured Bacteroides sp.
AGCATCAAGATCGAAGCCACTTGCGCCATGGCTTCCACTTGCAACACACCGGGCATGACAGGACTTCCGGGGAAGTGTCCTTGGAAGAACAGCTCATTCATCGTCAAGTTCTTCTGACCAATACATTTTGTATCCCCCTCAACACTGAGAATGCGATCCACCATCAAGAACGGATAACGGTGCGGCAAGAGCTTCATCACTTCACGTGTATCGAGAATGGATTCGCCGTCGGGGATGTTGGCAGGCAACTGAGGCTTGAGAGAAAGCATGCTCTTGTATTCTTTCTTCAGCTTGGCGGCAAAAGTCGTGTTGGGTCCATGCCCGGGCATCACGGCAATGACATGACCCAAAATGCGACGACCGTTCAAGATGAGATCACCCACCATATCCATAGCCTTGTGACGTGCAAACTCGTTGGGAAAGCGGAGCGGCTCTTTGCTCAACACTTCTTCACCGCGAATCACTACGGCATTCTCCAAGCTTCCGCCCTGAATCAAACCTTTTTCCAACAATGGCTTAATGTCTTCATAGAAACAAAACGTGCGAGCGGCAGCAAATTCTTTTTCGTATGTTTCGGGTGTGACAACAGAATCGAAGTATTGCGTAATGCGACCTTCCGGTCCCACGCAAGTAACGGAAACGCGGTACTCCTTGGAGGGCAGAACGACAATATACGAACCGTGAGATGTTTCAATGCTGATCGGCTCACGAATCTGCCATACGCGTCGCGGCGCATCCTGCTCGGCAATGCCGGCAGTCTTGATCAGCTCGACATACGGAGCGGCAGAACCGTCACCGATCGGAGGCTCGTTGGCATCCATTTCGATCAATGCGTTGTCGATCCCCATCCCGGTCAGAGCAGAGAGGACGTGTTCGACAGTGTGCACCTTCACAGAACCTTCCGCCAACGTTGTAGCACGTTCCACGGTCTGCACTTTATCGACATCTGCATCGATAAAGGGCTGATCGGGAAGATCAATGCGGCGAAATTTCAAGCCGTAATCCGCAGGCGCGGGTTTCAGCGTCAACGTAACAGGTGCGCCTGTATGAAGAGAGGTGCCTTTCAGTGTGGCATTTTTTGCCAAAGTGCATTGTTTCGAAACTGCCATAACGG
>CAZUZK010000261.1:0-1112 GCA_964624745.1 uncultured Bacteroides sp.
TGGAACGTCATATTGCCAGCTCGATACATCAAGAAGATTTCCCGAATAATATCTGCATTCTCAGGATCAATTTCAAGCGTATTTTTAATACCTTGTTTACGTCGATAACCTAAAGGAACATATCCGAATGGCACTTTACCTTTCGAGGCTATCTGATTCATTTTTGCGCTGACACGTTCGGAAGTAGTTTCTCGTTCAAGCTGTGCAATCAATATCGTCTGGTGGAGGATAAAACGTGCCATTGCTCCAGTTGCACTCAAATAATCCTGTCTGATGGAAATGAATTCACATCCCCTGTCCCGAAGCTTTTCAAAAATCGGGATCGCATCAGCAACCGAACGGGAAAGACGATCAAGGTTCCATACTACAAGAGTATGCCACGGGCAAGGAGTCAAATCCAGCTCGGAAAGAATCCTCTGAATTCCGGGACGATTCAGATTTTTACCTGATTTGAATTCATCTATGACTTCTATAAATTCCGCAGCGGGATCGCGAGTCAGAATATAATTCCGGCAATCTTCGAGCTGAAGACTGATTGATGTTTCCTCCGCATCCCATGACGAACCTTTCGGTGAAACACGAGCATACAGAAGGTAAATGTGGTTTTGCGTGAACTTCATCAGATAGCACTTTTTATTTTATGAAACCGTTACAGTGAGCCTTTCCGTTCTATTGCGAGGGCAGCCCATTCAATATCTTTGATATCCGCTTCAAAGTTCCGACTTTGAGGGTCCGGATTCAAAGATGTTAAAAGAACTTTATCTCCGATTCGGTGCCAGACTTTTATGACACATGAACCTGTATAATCTTTATAATCCTCTTTGAAGCATACAACGACAATTTTTCCATTGACTGGCGGACGGCATTTATCGCAAAGGACAATATCACCGTCCATAAGTTTTGGATACATAGAATTACCTTCCACATCAAAGGCCGCCCAATCTCTGCCATCAATAGGCACCGGTGTTGTTTTCGTCACTTTACCTTCCCAATATTTTTCAATAGGTTGAATACATCCATCGACCACAGTAAAACCACTGGCGGCATGAGCAAGAGAATATACGGGGATCGGGCGCGTCATAATGGCACCGCATTTGTAAGGAATCACATCA
>CAZUZK010000262.1:0-1112 GCA_964624745.1 uncultured Bacteroides sp.
GTGAGAAGAAGAGAATTTCTCCCGGTGCGAACTCGATGTCGCCGGTGTTGTTGTTGAGGGATTCGCGGAAGTAGTTACCGTAGTCCATCCCGAGGGTGGTGTGCGAGGTGCCCTGTTCGAATGCGTAGGTGCTCCAGCCCCAGCCGTTTTCCTTATCGTCTTCTCCACCGTATGATTGGACGCAGTAGGTTTGAAGCCAAGTTGTTTTGTAGGGAACACTTTGAGAATAGAGCATGTCCCCCTTGACTTTCATGGGGACGTTGTACGGATTCCACCACAGGAACATGGGTGCGAAAGACATTCCCAATTTGTACGTTGCCTCGGATGATTCGGTTGCTTCGCTTCGCTGTTCGACAAACAAGCCGAATGTGCTGTAATAGGCGAGGATGACGGGGGTGCGGGGGTAACCTGCCGTTTTCCCGCCCTCTTCCAAATCGGTTTTGTTGTCAAAGAACGATTGACCGTTGCTCCCGGGGATGACGCTGCCGCTGAGACGCGTATAGGCGGTCTCGGGAGATCCGATCAGGCTGACGGAAGATTCATCCTGAACCGTTGAGTTTCCCCCGCCCGGCCATACGTGATACCACGCATGCATGATTTGCCATGAACCGATCGGCATGTTCGCTTCCGTCCCCTTCGGAATGGTGTTTTCGGAAAAGATGCCACAGTCGCTCTGTGGCAGACGGGCAAACTCCGTCCCTTTCAGATTGTCTTTGTTGAGCAAGAGGTTGATGTCTTGCTTGAATCGCCCGCTGCGCACGTTGATGGGCAGGCTGTACGATGATGTGGTGACATCGTAAAAATAGGGGCACCCCGCATCGGAAGAACTGCGGCGTCCCAAGGGGATTGTTGCCGTGGAAAGGAACTTCATGCGGCTGTTCGTGTCGGAAGGCAGGTTTTCCAGTCCGCGAATGTGATCGGTGATCGGGCGGGGAACATCCCATGCGCGATGCTGAGCCTCCATGATGTCTTTGGTCGATTCCGGCTCGTCAATGTTGATCTTTGCCTTTTGGTTTTCGCCGCTGATCCACCATGCAAAACTTCCCGTGTTTTTACCCGAAACAGGTGTTTGAATCATATCGGCATACACATATTGATCTGCCGAGATGCTG
>CAZUZK010000263.1:0-1109 GCA_964624745.1 uncultured Bacteroides sp.
TCGTTCGCAAGACTAAAACACACCACCTTGTGGGTGGTGTGTTTTTAGTTGGTGCTCCAAGTTGTGCAATATACGAACTCTGCTCAAAATTTTTTTCGATATCATTGCAGGTGCTTTCATCTATTACAGTTGGTGTTTCGTTAATATTTAAGACAAGTGTAATTTTTTTATTTTTACTATTATCTTCATCGTATAAATAAATGGCATTTACAAATGTCGAAATTAATGCTTTTCTAACTGACAATTTAGTTATATCGCCAGTTTTTAATTTATGTAAGAAAAATAATATTTGTTCTTCGTTTATACACAAACCGAGCCTATTTTCTTCAATAGCAAATTGTGTTTCTAATTCTTTCTTGTTTTGCATAACTTGTTCTAACTTTTCATATATACCTTTTCTTACACTTTCAATAGGACATTCAGCGACTGCTTGCATTAAGTTGTCTTGTTCTTTTTGATAAACTTCAATATTCTTTTTAATCTGCTGTAAAATTATACTGCTATTACTTTGACTTACTGCCTTAATGGTTTCCTTTGCAATAATATCAATGTTTTCATCAGTTAAAATAGTCCTACATTTTTTAACAACTAAGTCTTCTAACCAGTCTTTTTGTGCGTGCTTTTTAGGGCACTTTTTCTTTAGATTGTTTTTGCAAGCATAATAATGATGAACTGCACCTGTTTTTGATGTTCCACAATAGCCAACCATCATATCTTTACAATGTCCACAAAATAGCTTTGTTGTAAGCAAATATTCTTCTTGTGCTTTCTTTCTTGCTCTTGCTTTTTTGTTTATGGTTAAAATTTCTTGCACTTGATAAAATAAATCTTCTGATATAATTTTTGGAATTGCATTTTCAATTTCAATATCATCATAAATATAAGTGCCGATATACTTTTTATTAATCAAAATGCTATATAATGAATTTTTAGCAAAAGGTTTATTTTTTGCTGTTGTTAATTTTCTATCATTCAAATACTTATTTATTTCAACTAAACTTTTACCATTAGCATATTGTTGAAATATTTCTTGAACAATAAAAGCTTTTTCTTCATCAATAACATAGTGCTTATCTATAATTTTGTATCCCAAAGGAATACAAGCACCA
>CAZUZK010000264.1:0-453 GCA_964624745.1 uncultured Bacteroides sp.
GATGATAGCGGCGGCACCTCCGCACTTTTTGTCCGAATCGCAGAAGAAAGGAGTGTTGCCGACAGAGGCGTTGTTTGCCGATGTGGGAGCATCGTCTGCCGAAGAAGCCGAAGAATGGGGGATTTATCCCGGTGCGCCGGTGACGCCCGATGTGCAGGCTTTGCGGTTGACCAACCCGCACCGCTGGATGGGAAAGGCTTTTGACAATCGCGCCGGTTTTTACGCTATGTTGCAAGCCTCACGTTGCTTGTTCCGTGAAGAACTTCCGTGCGCTCTTACAGCCGTTGGGACCGTGCAGGAAGAAGTCGGTACGCGCGGTGCCAAGACGTTGGAGGCGACGGCTCTTCCCGATTGCGTTATTGTGCTGGAAGGTCCTCCCGCCGATGATTTCCCCGGGGCGCAGGCGGGTGTCAAGCAGGGTGTTCTGGGGGGCGGGGTGCAGATTCGCGCCTT
>CAZUZK010000264.1:463-1106 GCA_964624745.1 uncultured Bacteroides sp.
TCATGAACCCCGCTCTTGTCGAATTGGCGTGTCGCACGGCGCGTGATTGCGGCATTCCGTATCAGCTGACTGTGAGACGCAGCGGCGGCACAGATGCCGGAAGTATTCATCTTTTGGGTCAGGGGATTCCCTGTGTGGTGCTGGGTATTCCCGCCCGATACATTCATGCGCATAACGGGATCATCGATGAATCCGATGTGACGGCAGCCGAAAATCTTGCCGTTGAAATGGTGCGCCGTCTGGATGCCGCCACCGTGGCGGCATTGACCGATTACGAGGCGCAGGATCGCGCTCTGAACTCTTGATCTTCATAGTGAAATGGCAGATGTATATGTTCATGATCTGAACCCCGTCTTGGTTCAATTGACAGAGACGCTTGCCGTGCGCTGGTATGGACTGGCGTATATCGGCGGGTTCGTCGCCGCGTATTTTTTGCTGAAATATCTCAGCAAAAAAGAGATGTATCCCGTTCCGCAAGATAAATTGGCAGATTTTATTACGCTGATGGCGATCTTTGGCGTGCTGATCGGCGGGCGGTTGGGGTATATGGTTTTTTACCAAATTCCCCGCGAGGGGATCGATCGGTTTCTGTCTGATTGGACCTCTGTTTTCCGCGTTTGGGAAGGGGGGATGGCAAGCCATG
>CAZUZK010000265.1:0-1105 GCA_964624745.1 uncultured Bacteroides sp.
GATTCTGAACAACGGCAATGTATTTGTCCGTTCCACCATCGAACAGGAATGCCGTAGAGGTTGCGGGGCGAAATTCGTGCGTCATTGTCCAAAAGTCCCCACTGTCGGCAAAGGCGATTTTGTCGGAGAACACAGAATTTTCCTCCCTTCTGATTTATTCTGCATTATCTCTTTTCTGCTTTCGCTTTCTCTGCCTGCGGCAGGTTTCATCCTGATCCATACGAACAACGATATTGAGTTCGGCTACTACAACTCCATTTTTTACTGCGATCTGAGCACGCTTTGTTTCTATATGCTCAGCGTGGTTCTGGACATTTTCTGCGCCTGCCTTCGACGCATTCCAGGCATTCTGAAAAGTCTCGTCTCCGGCAATACCCGTCAGGAAAAGAAATACCTGAAAGCAATCATCTGGCAGGATGCTGTTCTTGGATATTACGCCATTTGTGTCGGTATGACGCTATGGTTTCAATATCATCTTTTTAATTATCGTGAACTCGGATTTGTTCTGGGATGTTGGCTCATGCTCTGCATGTTCTTCCGCTTCCTGAGATCATCCGGCAAACAAGAAATCAACCCCAATAAATGAGGTGTAAAATGTTCAAAAACACAAAAGATGCAATCACTTTTCTTGATGGTCTCAAACCATACCTGAAAAGCCGGATTATCGGGCAGGACCATGTAATCGATGCCGTCACAGAAAAACTTCGCTACTGGTTTCTCGGAATCAGCAGTCCTGCACGTCCAACTGTGTTTTTCTTCCTCGGTCCCACTGGAACAGGGAAAACCGAGGTGATCCGCGAGATTATCCACTACCTTTACGGTGGCGGGGAGGAAAAGCTCCTGCGATTGGATATGTCCGAATTTGGAGAAACTGCCGGATCTGATATCGGGAAAAAACTGGTCGGCTATACAGAAAAGGAACCGGGCCGGCTCTATGATTTTCTGGAGAAGAACACGGAAGGTGCGATCCTTTACGATGAGTTTGAAAAGTCACACAAGGATATGGCGAAATACATGCTCCAGCAAATTGACGCGGGACGCGTCACCCTTTGGAACAACAAAACCTATGATATTTCCCGTTTCCTGCTCTTTTTCACCTCAAATG
>CAZUZK010000266.1:0-1094 GCA_964624745.1 uncultured Bacteroides sp.
CTCATCCTCTTCTGCCGTGCAAGTGGCTGTACGCACCATGGCGCCGAAGTCGTAGAGAGCCAATCCGGGCATCACCGTATCAAGATCAATCACACACACAGCCTGATCGGTTTCCGCATCCAGCATCACATTGTTAATCTTTGTGTCGTTATGCGTAATGCGGGTCGGCAGAAGTCCCTCTTCCTTCAGCGAAATCAACCTGCCGAGTTCGGGTGCCCATGCACGGGCTGCAGCGATCTCGGCGGTGCAATGTTCTGCCCGCCCCAAGGGGTTCATCGCCACAGCCTCTTCCAACGCGGCATAACGTTTCGGCGTATTGTGAAAATTCGGAATAGTCTCCACAATATCAGCCGGATTCATATCGCTGATCAGCGATTGAAACGAACCGAACGCATACCCCGCCTGATATGCCTGTCGCGAATTTTCCACCACATCATAAGTGTGCGTGCTTTCGATATTGTTGTAGCAACGCCAGACCCCGCCGTCTTCCAGCGCGATATATGTTCGACCGCCGCGAGCGGGGTACAAACTGAGTGTTTGCCCGGCGGCATCTTTTTTGCGGCGCAACACCTTCCACATGATATGGCGCGTCACTTTCTCCACATTGCGCATAACGTCTTTCGGGCATTTGAACACGTTCTCGTTGATGCGCTGAAGAATGTATCTCTCTTCATGATCGTCGTCCGTTCTGTAGCAGGCTCGATACGTGGTGTTAATATGCCCGCTGCACAACTCTTCGCCGTACATAAACTCACCCTCAATGGCAAACTGATCACCGATGTAGGCAATCCGTTCGGCAAGCGGACCTTCTGTAATTCGCGGAGAGGCTGTGATCGTCATAATACTTCCCCGCGATTATGCCGAAACAGCCCCGCCGCTGTCAATTAAAAAACACCCAAACCGCAAGAGCCTTCATCATTTGCTCATCATTCCGCCTTCCGACAAACAGCACGGCACAGATCATACAAAGAGCCTTGAGGAAACCATGAAATGGCACTTGCAATGAATGCGAAATCGGGTATAATGGCGCGCTCATATCCGAACAACAGATTTTAGCTATGCCGGACGCACGATTTCAACCATTGACGGGATTT
>CAZUZK010000267.1:0-1088 GCA_964624745.1 uncultured Bacteroides sp.
GGTGGAGACCCGCACACGGGCGGATGAACCGATAGACTGGTCCGATGTAGATGAGCGGTTGGAGCCCCTGATAGCCGACTCCGTGGCCTATTTGAACGAGGTGACTGTATGAATTGGCTCCATGAATTGTATCTGATGATATATTGTGGCGATGTCTCACAGCTCGCTCGGTATGCCTTTGCGGTTTTTGCTGTCTGGACAGTGCTATCGGTCGTGTGTTGCAATCTTGCCGTGACGCGCCGAGGATGGATGTGGACCAATCGTGTGCTGGCGGGCCTCTCGGAATTGGGTGTGTTGACTGTTACGGTCCTGTCCCGGCTGTCCGATCAACATGAGGTGGGGCTGTACCTGCTCCCGTTCCAGATACCGGAGGAGTCTTGTCTGACGGAGGAATATTTCCGTATGCTTTTCATGAACGCCCTGCTGTTTTTCCCGCTGGGCTTGACTTTGGTCCATGCGTGGGATCCGAGGCGACCTTATGCAGCTCGGCTTGGATCGACTGTGGCGGGCGGAGGCGCATGGAGCCTTGTCTGTGAGCTCTTGCAGGGCATCTTCCGCTTGGGGACGGTGGAGATGGATGATCTCCTGATGAATACCATTGGTGCATTGTTGGGTGCGTTGTGTATCCTACCGGCGTGGATCGTGGCCCGTGTCATTCGATCCGCTACCGGAACGCATACGCCACGCACGCCAAAAAAATAGATTTGAATGTCGAAAGGAATCGAACCATGAACAAAAAGGACAGGAATCAGGAACAGGATCTGCCTCTCGAGAATGTTTCGGAGCAGCAGCCGGAATTGCAGATCGAGGACAGCAACAGCGAAAAAGAAAGAGATGGAGTTAGCCATGTCGCCGACCCTGCATCCGACCGGTTGCAGGAGACATCCGAATCGGGGGCGGACTCGGCACCGCAACCGGAGTTGAGCCCTGAGCTTCTAGCTCGGCAACAGGAGAAGGAGCGGTTCCGTGCGGAGCGTGCTCGTGCCTTAGAACCGATGTCACACACACACCATGTGCCGCAGAGCCCGATGGGGAGGACCATGTTCAGGTTGCGACGGTTCACGGCGCGACATCGGCGTGCAATCCTG
>CAZUZK010000268.1:0-1084 GCA_964624745.1 uncultured Bacteroides sp.
GGCCAGGTGGGATGCTCGAAGAAATATTCGATTGTCCGCCGCGCCATGTCATAATCGGCGTCACAGCAGAAATGTCCGAGCTGATTGATGTAGGCGTCGCCTTCGTAGGGCAGACGTTCCCGCTCGCCGTCAACATACATCCCGAATGCAGTGGTCGCCTTGATCGAATACTTGCAGAACTCCCAGATTCTGTTCAGACGTTCATCGGAACACCTGAAATCAGCCGCGTTGTCGTCAAAAGGAGCAAAAACGGCATGGCGAACCGCCTTGAAAGCTCCGGAATACCTGCGGATTTCGGCATAACGGAACGGAGCGATTTCCCCGCCCGCCTCCTCCGGCGGATAACACTTCGGCAGAGCGGGATTCGGGGCGACATGCGGCGGAATCTCGAACCGGTAAGTATGCGTCCCCTCTCTCAGAATCAGGTTCATTTTCCTGAAACAGCGGAACCCGCCGGGATCGCGGTTTATCCTGCCGTCCCTGATGACTTCTCCGATTGCGAGTTCCACTTCCTCCCCGCCTTTTCCCGTCAACTCGACCTCCAGCCACCCGAAAGCATCCTTCCCGAAATCAATTATAGTTTCCGATGCAGTCATCAAGCCCGATTCTTCAATTATTTCAGATATATTCATGATTCCATCTGTCTTTTTTATTTATAAATGACCTTAAAAATACGGGTTGATTCCGGAAGAAGATTCAGGTTGATTTCATTTTTCCCGGATGGAATGAACTTGCCTGTAAGCCAGTCTTGAATTCCAATAGCACTTTCCGGTAAAATCAAAGTAATTTTCTCTCCTTTTTTAGAATGGAAAACAGCAAAATCATTTCCGATCCAGGCAGGTTGACCATTCGTCAAGGCAGCAGGCAATCCAGCTTTCTTTGCAATCGAATAAATCCACTTCCAATTCAGATTCGGATGGCTGAGAAAAATCAGAGAACAGCCGTTATGACGGGTTTCCATCGCAGCAGTTCCGCCGTCCGGATTTTTTGCCAGCACGGTAAACTTTCCAACGGGATAAAATACCGGGCCCAAAATCTGGGAACTGGCAATTTCCCGATCCATGGTCATCCCAAATCGCATACT
>CAZUZK010000269.1:0-1082 GCA_964624745.1 uncultured Bacteroides sp.
GCTTTATTTCCGAAGATGTGGCGGGGATGGGACCGGGTGTTTTGCGCTTGCAGTATTGCGTTACAACGGCAGGATCAAAAACCGGGAACGGCGGGGCAATTAACTTCCAACAGCAGTTGGGGCGCAGTTCCAAAGTCGGCTGGTTTGGGCGTTTGGGGCTGATGGATCAGGATGCCGCCGCGTTTAACGGGGTACGCAGTGCGGTGACAACGGGCGTGGTGTTTCAATCGCCGTTTTGTGGGAAGGGGGCAAGCAACAATGAGCAAATTGCGCTGGGGCTTCTTTGGCTGAAACCCGCGCAAAGCGAACGCCCCTATACGCGAAGCGATGAATACGGGGCAGAGCTTTCTTATGTGATGCAGGTGACGCCCACCATGACGCTGCAACCCGATGTTCAGGTGATCAAGAATCCCGTTCACGGGCGGGGGAAGAGTACGGCTCTCGTCTTCCAGTTGCAGAATGTCTGGAGCTGGTGAGCGGTCAGCCTCCGCAACGGGCAAGGAATTCCGAAAGAGCGTGGGCGTAGAGTTCCGGCTCGATCAGGAAAGAATCATGCCCTTTGAGGGAGTGAACCGTTTCCATGTGTGCTCTGATGCTTGCGTTTTCCAGTTGCTTGACCAGTTCGTGCTGGACTTCGATGGGGAAGCAGGCATCGGTGTCGATCCCAAAGATGAGGAAGGGAGTTTTGTTGAGGCGGCAGCCGGACAGGGCCTCGGCAAAGCTTGTCGTATGCGTGATGCGCAGGATGTCATAGTTGATCCACATGTCCGAGATGCGGATGTATGCGTTGGCATCAAAGCGGCGGGCGAATTTTGTGCCTTGGTGCAGAATGTAGCTTTGGGTGTTGCGTGTGGGTTGGTACCAAGAAAGCATGCCGTAACGGTCTCCGCATGCGGCGCGGGCGCGTGTTTCCAGTTCTTTTGGGCAAACAAAGGCTTTGTGACCGATGATGCGGGCGAGCGCAAGCCCACGCACGGGCGGGGCGTCTGCCGTGTAAAAACCGCCGCAGTAGAGGGGATCAAGCTCTATGGCTAAGATTTGTTCAAAGACGGATAATTGATGTTCGATGAGGGGATGCCATC
>CAZUZK010000270.1:0-1080 GCA_964624745.1 uncultured Bacteroides sp.
TGGAAAACGCTTTTCAATGCACGATGCAGAAATATTGGTGAAACAAGGTATCCGCTACGGACAAGGTTTACAATTAATCAACATCCTGAGGGATTTCGAGGAAGACGCATCGCGGGGACGTTGCTACCTACCGAAAGACGCAGACTTGAACACAGGGCGAGAAACAACCCGCCAACTGGTCGCCGAAGGTCTTTCCTACGCCGACAAACTGCGTGGCTTCCGCGTGCGCTTTACAAGCATCCTCCCCGCCCACCTTGCACTGAAAACGCTGAATGCACTGGAAACGCCCCTGCGTCCTGCACAGGGCAAAATAAAAATTACGCGCCACAGCGTATACCGCTCTTGTGCATCATGCCTCTTCCGTTCCCTGTTCGGCAGAAGAAGCTGATTCTCCTGCTCGTTGTTGTCGGCGACGTTCTTTCGCCATCGCCCGCGCCTGACGGAAGAAGCCTTGAAACTGTTGCAAGCACACTTCGCGCAATACCCCCCGCACAACTTCACAGCGATGATTGAGCGGAGGATTTGAATCCAGCAAATTAATCCAGCCACCCGCCGCGCCTCGTTGTGCATCTTCCAAACCAAACACCACGCGATCAGGACGACAATGCACCAGCGCACCGGCGCACATGGGGCAAGGTTCTTTTGTTACGTACAGCGTACATCCCTCCAAACGCCAATCACCCAACGCACTTTGCGCCGCCGTCAGCGCAATCATTTCCGCATGGGCAGTGGCATCTTTCAACGCCTCTACCTGATTCCATCCTCGGGCAATCACCCGACCGTCTTTCACCACAACGGCACCGCACGGCACTTCTCCCGCCCGCAGAGCTTTTTCTGCCTCGCGCAGAGCCTGCGCCATATAAAACTCATCGCTGCCGGGATCAAACAACAATCCATCCATAATCGCAATATAGAAAAGGGGAACTCCGCAGAGTCCCCCGCCTTGTCTTCTCCGGAAACGGAGTTCAGCGAATCGTCACGCGAGAATCGTTTTCAAGCACGAACGCAAGAGCTTCCCAACCTGTTTCCGTTTGATTCTGGAACATGTGCAGATAAATCGACACAACCCCGGCAGGGTGC
>CAZUZK010000271.1:0-1080 GCA_964624745.1 uncultured Bacteroides sp.
AGATTGTCAAGGCGTTTCTGGTTCACTGTAACGTAACCCACCCAAATGACATTGCCCAACAAGAAGATCAGCAAAAGATCGTTCCAACAGGCAAATGCCGAAACTTGAGAGCCAAGAGCAGGTGCTATCATGAACAACCCGTAAAGACCGAATTTTTTCAACACGCCGGCATGCATCATGGCAATCGGGGCAGGAGCCGATGCATACGCAGGTGCCGCCCACGAATGGAAGGGGAACAGTGAAACCAGCGTACCAAACCCAAGCAACAAAAGACCGGACGTCAGGCACGGATAGGTAAGTACGTGTCCTTTGGCAACGTTGGATGCCACTTCCGTGAAGGTACTTCCCATATCAAGCATCAGCAACAACAATCCTGCCAACAAGAACATGGAAGCTCCTCCCAGATAAATTGTAATTTTCCATGCGATCGAACGGCGGTCACCACGTCCGTAGCGTCCGATCATCACAAAGGTCGGAATGAGTGCCAATTCATGATAAGCAAAGAAGACCAGTATACTGTCAGACAGGAATGCCCCTGTAGCTCCTGCCGAGATGAGCAAGGTTGCCACGCTCCATGATTTGGCGGCATCTTCGGGAGCCCTCATGCCATAAACAGCACCGAACGTCACCCGCACAGTCAGCAACAACATCACTTTCGACAAAGACGGAGCCAGCGTGAATTGCGTTGGTTCCATGTCCGAGAAGGAGAAATTCCAACATTCCGGGCAAGAATCGTACGTCACCACAGCCGCAATACCAACGACAAGCGTCAGAATCGCCGAAAGGCGAGACACACCGCAAGCAGGGAATCGGGCAAGTCCGATCAGCACAGCGGCCAAGACAGGGATGAGAATAAGCCAAATAAGCATGATAAAAAATCAGTTAACTGTTCAAAAGATATAGATTGCCAAGAAGAAGATGAAGAAGAGAAGCCCCAACGCCATCATGTAGGCATATCCCCGCAAGGAACCTGCCTGCAAACAACGAAGCATCCCGCCGATTCCGGAAACAAGGCGGGCAATACCCAAAACGATCACACCGCCAATGATGAATTGATCAAGAAAATCAATCAGGCAAGCG
>CAZUZK010000272.1:0-1077 GCA_964624745.1 uncultured Bacteroides sp.
ATTTAACCCATATTGAATCGCGTGGATAAAGCTCGGGACATTCTTCGGCAAGTGCGCCGTATTGAACTGAACGCCCGTAAGTTGGCTACAGCCGGCTTTCTGGGACAGTATCGCTCGGGATTTCGCGGGCAGGGGCTTGATTTTGACGATTTTCGCGAGTACTTGCCGGGCGATGAGCCTCGTTTTATCGATTGGAAGGTAACGGCGCGAACCGGGACGCCCTACGTGAAAAAGTTTCATGAAGATCGGGAGCAAGTGCTGTTGTTGGCTGTGGATACGAGCGGTTCGATGCGGTATGCATCGGAAGGACATCCGGAAACGAAGCTTGAATATGCGACCCGTTTGGCAGCCGTGTTGGCGTACAGTGCCGCCCGCAACGGTGATAAGTGCGGCTTGCTTCTTTTTGGCAGATCACCGCATTTTTATTTGCCGCCCGATAAGGGGCTAAAACAGACCATGCGCATTGTTCGTGAGATACTTTCTTCCCCTGCGGAAGGGAAGGATACGCCCATATCCGAAACGGCGGAAATCGTGTTGCGTACATTGCGCAAGCAAGCCATGGTGTTTTTGATCGGCGATTTTTGGGGGACTCCCGACAAAACTGCACTGGGGAAGCTGGCGTTTCGGCATGAATTGATCCCTGTGAGAGTAACGGACGCGCGTGAAAATGGGTTGCCGTCGGCGGGGACTGTGGTTTTGCGCGATCCCGAGAGCGGTGTCCAAATGCAGATCGATTTGCGAAGGTCGGAGTTGATAGCGGCGCACCGTAAAGCCGTTGAGGCGCACCGTGAGGCGTGGAAACGCGATTTTCATCAATTGGGACTTGATTTTATCGATTTGGAAACCAATCAGGATTTTATTCCTCCTTTGAGGTCGTTGTTCGCTCGTCGCAGTCGCATGTTTGTCCGATAAATCATACGCTTTTACGATTATGAATGACATCACTTCGAAAATTCCCGAGCTGGAACCCGATCTGACACCGGATAATTTCATGCAGACCGTCTGGCTGACGCCGTTGGAGTGGTGTCTTGCCGCATCGTTGATGCTTGCGCTTATCGGATTGATTGTGTGGAGGCT
>CAZUZK010000273.1:0-1076 GCA_964624745.1 uncultured Bacteroides sp.
TAAATTATTGTGAGTTTTAGTATTCAAAAAAAACAAATGTAAGCGCAAATAAAAAAGCCCGAACAAAAACATACTCGAGCGAGGTGTGCATGCAGATATGCTTTGGCATAGGAGCAATTCTGACACACACATAAAGCTTGGCTTTAGTTACGCTAATATTCCCAACGAATTTGCAAATCGAATTTGATTATCTTTTTTTATAAATGACAAGCTCGGGATTTTCGCCGTTTTCTTCGTACGTACAAACGAGAAGAAAGTCCATATTCGCAGCTATTCCGACGCATCTGCCTCCAGATTCGCTTTCAAGCTGACTGCCGAGATAGGTCTGCTTATCGTCAAGAAATTTCACTTTTTCTCCGTTCGGAAGCGTATATACCATGTTGATAAATTCGCCGGATAATACGTTTAGATTTTCGACATCTGGCAATCCCTCTATACGTAAAAGTGTGTTGAATTCATCAATAAGCTTTTCCTTGAATTCTTCAAGCATTTCTTTTCCGCCAATCTCGGCATATTTCTTCCAAATATCCAGCGTATATTCACCGTCTGAATAGCACCATTTGCAATATTCCTCATTGAAATTGCCATCTACTTCACGACTAGTATTGCAGTCGTCGAGAGGCATACCGCAGCATTGACACACCAGCTCTCTCGGAGAGCCTAGAAGCGTATTAATTGACACGTCAAATAACCTTGAAAGAAGCTTAAGCGTATCTATATTCGGTATCGTTTCGCCCGTTTCCCAACGCGATACCGCTTGCCTTGTTACGAACGTCTTTTCCGCAAGTGCCTCTTGTGTGAGTCCTTTCCTTGTTCTAAGCTCTAAAATAATATCCCTTGTATCCATGGTTGCACCGCCTTGCATATTGTGGATTTATCTTATCATAGGTTGTTGCGGTAAACAAGCAACTCGCTGTTGCTATATGCCGTCGAAGCTTATCACTTTATCGGCAATTCTTATTGCACTTCTCTTTCCATACAAGAGGAACACATCTTATAAACAAAAAAGCACCAGTTGAAATGGTGGTTTTTAATTTGAGGGTAAAACCCTCTGTTATTAGCATAGCGAAATCGCT
>CAZUZK010000274.1:0-1073 GCA_964624745.1 uncultured Bacteroides sp.
ATCCTCAACGTCAAAAATTCATGCTTGAAGAACGCGGTGTTTCCCGCAATCAACAGGCATATCAACACTACCTTCATTCCCAAGTGCGCGAATTGCTGAGCAATTACGGCAAAATCGACATCATTTGGTGGGATTATTCTCAAGGCGCGGCAGAAGGCAAACGCGCTTGGGATGCACCGAATCTGATCAACATGTGCCGCGAGCTTCAGCCGGGAATCATCATGAATAACCGCCTGTATGCCTATGCGGGATTGCAGGAAAACGACACCAATCTCACACTCGATGTGCGCAAAGGCGATTTTCTCACCCCCGAACGCCGCATTCCCCGAAACGGGTATCCCGATACCGATTGGGAAGCTTGCATGACCGTCAGTGACAAATGGGGCTATAACCGATATGATACAAAGATCAAATCCCCCGAAGAACTCATTATGAAATTGGCGGAATGTACCGCCAAAGGAGGTAACCTCTTGTTAAACGTCAACCCGAAGGCTTCCGGGGACATTCCCGAGGACGTTGCTGCGGCAATGCGAGGAGTGGGCGCATGGCTCAAAACGAACGGCGAAGCCATCTACGGGGCGAAGCCGGGATTTGGTATTCCCCTGCCCGACGGTTTTTTTGCCACACGCAAAAAAGATGCCGTCTACATCATTTTCCCCCCGCGATCAGCCAACGCAACGGACGACTGTGGCATCAAACTTCCGATGCAGATTCTCGGAAAAGCGAAAGGAGCACAATTGCTTTCCGAAAAAGCATGTACCGCTTCGTTTTCGGTTGAAGACGATTCTGCCGTTCTCACATTGCCTGCCGATGTTTGGACAAAACTCCGTGTTCCCGTTGTCAAAATCCTTCTTGAACAATAAATGCCTGTCACCCTCCGGGAAATCGTTTCGTTTTTGGACGAAACATTGCGCATCGATACAGTCAAAGACTATCCCGCTGCCTTTAACGGTCTGCAAATCGAAAACAACGGGATAGTCACTCGCGTGGCTGTTGCCGTTGATGCAACGCGCTATACGCTCGAGAAAGCCATTGAAAGCGGTGCCGATTTGCTCATTGCCCATCACGGCATT
>CAZUZK010000275.1:0-1072 GCA_964624745.1 uncultured Bacteroides sp.
TTTGATTTGCCAACGGCCACCAAAAAAGACAGCCAAGGCATTTGTTTTATCGGTAAGGTGAAAATGAGTGATTTTTTGCGACATTACCTTCCGGACAATCCCGGTGATATTACGGATCTGTCCGGGCGAAAATTGGGAGAACACAGAGGATTGCATCTCTTTACCATGGGACAACGCAAGGGGCATGGTGTGGCATCGCCGCGCGAAGGTGTTGCCTATGTGGTTGTCGGAAAAGATTTAGAGCGCAACCGACTGATTCTTGGCTATGAAGATGAACGTACACCGGGATTATATGCGCGTGGGGCAGTGGTCGGTTCTATAACGAATACGCGCTTCCCTCTGCCCGAGCGTGTTTTTGTGCAACCGCGTTATCGAGCACCTGCCGTTCCGGCTTTGTGTACGCCGCTGGAAGAAGGGCGTGTTCATCTTTCCTTCGAATCGCCTGTTCGAGCATTGGCGGCAGGACAGGTGGCTGCTTTTTATGAACCCGATGCGTTGAGGGGTGAGAAGCTTTTGGGCGGTGGCTTTTTCGAGCGAATAGAAAACGCGTGAGCCACGTTAAAGCCTACCGGCTTTCAGGCGAGAGCGCGGTTTTCAAAAAATCGCGCACTTCGTGCAGATCGTTCATTTTGTGGAGGGCGGTTGAGAAGTCGGCATGACAAGTGACGCGGTTGGGTAGGGCTATGCACGGTATGCCTGCGCGATGTGCCGCCATGACGCCGTTGGCGGAATCTTCGATCACGAGGCATTGTTTCGGCTGTAATCGAAGGCATTCGGCGGCGGCAAGAAAAAGATCAGGCTCCGGCTTGACGGCAAAACCGTCCGTGCGGCAAAAAGTACCTTGGAAACGATCGAAAATGCCGAGTTTTCGCAACCAGCCTTCGACCCAACGGCGAGACGATGATGAGGCGACCGCCATGGGAATGTTGCGTCCCTCCAGAAAATCAAGCAATTCTGCAGCTCCGCGCATCAACCCAGTTTGCTCCAAATCACGTTCGATTTCAACTTGTCTGACCGCGTTTTCTTTTTCCCAATCGAATGCCTTTCCTGTCAGCTGTTCGAGATACGCCCC
>CAZUZK010000276.1:0-1071 GCA_964624745.1 uncultured Bacteroides sp.
CGCCTGTTTTGCCCCCGTTCCCAGTCGGAACAGATGTGCCGTGCGGGCGTGACGCTGTCTTCGTTTTTACCGAAATTGACACTCAAAGAGATCGGTCGCAGGATGAGGGATGAAGTCCTTTCTGTGTCGATCGTCTCGGAAAAGAACAAACTTGCTCGATTTGCCAAAAAGCGAGAGAAAGAAGGGATTCGTTGCCATTTCGGCAGAATAGGAATGCCCGTTTTCGGCGAAGGATCGGGCAAGGAGAGAATGGATTCTCTTGAGGAATTGCTGTCGAATCCGTCATGCACATGTCTTTCTGTTTCTCTGACTTCGCTTGTTGCGCCGATGCCGATGATGGCGTATGATGAGAAGCTGAGCCGCATGCAAGATTGCCTTCGGACGTTGTTTCGTATGGCGCAGAAGTATACATGCCGTTCATTCTCGGGGGCAGAAACGCCGAAGATGATTCTTTTGGAGGTTGAAAGGTATCGCGATGCGAGACTTTCGCACGAAGCATTTCGGCGGACGCTGGACGAAGAAGAGTTTTTGCATTTGCAGGCAGGGATTACCGTACAGGCGTATTTCCCTGATTCGAATGAATGGCAAAGTGAATTGTGTGCGTGGGCAGAAAAACGCGTTCAAAAGGGCGGGGCTCCCGTTAAAATGCGCTTGGTGAAAGGGAGTGCGCTTTTAGAAGAGCGGGAAGAGGCTTCCTTGCACGGTTGGAAGCCGGCAACGTATGACACGAAGGCAGAAAGTGATGCCAACTACATTCGCCTGTTGCGCCGTGCTTTGGAACCCGAGCGGGCGCGTTGCGTCTTGCCCGTTATTGCCACGCATAACTTGTTTGATTTTTGCTATGCGGTTCTCTTTGCCGAGCGAGAGGGGACAACGCCATACGCGGAATATGAAATGTACGAGGGTGTAGCGAATTATCAAGTGCGTGCCATTGCCAAAGAGGGGATACCGATCAGCGTTTGTGTTCCCGTTGTCTCGCGAAAGGAGTTAGCGGTGGCTGTTCCGTATTTCGTTCGACGTCGGAAGGAGATTGCGCAAGAAGAAAATTTTTTGCATGACGTCTGCGGGATG
>CAZUZK010000277.1:0-1067 GCA_964624745.1 uncultured Bacteroides sp.
TCAGCCTTGTTGTAACAGCGCAGCACCGGTGTTTCGGTCTTTGCAAGCTTTCCGATGAGCTTGTCCACCACGGCAATGTGTTCCTCCCGGTTGGGATCCGCAGAATCGATGACATGCAACAGTACATCCGCATATTCCAGCTCCTCCAATGTGGCATGGAACGCCTCCACCAGATGATGGGGGAGCTTTGCGATGAAGCCAACGGTATCGGTCAGGATCACATCCAGATTATCAGACACCGTCAGCACCCGGGAAGTGGTATCCAGCGTATCAAAAAGTCGATTATTGGCGGGGATCCCCGCATCGGTCAGGTGGTTCAGCAGTGTGGATTTGCCTGCGTTTGTATAGCCAACGATGGCCACCACCGGGACAGCGTTTTTCATCCGCCTCTCCCGCTGGACGGCTCTGACCTGCCGCACCTGCTCCAATTCGCTCTGCAACCGACCGATGCGCTCCCGGATGTGCCGTCGGTCAGACTCCAGCTTTGTCTCGCCCGGACCGCGGGTACCGATACCGCCGCCCTGACGGCTCAGGCTTTTGCCCATACCGGAAAGCCGGGGCAGTAAATATTTGTACTGCGCCAGCTCCACCTGCAAGCGTCCCTCTTTTGTCTTTGCCCGCTGAGCAAAAATATCCAAAATCAGTGCGCTGCGATCCAGCACCGTCACGCCGATGATCTCCTCCAGCGCCCGGATGTTGCCCGGGGACAGCTCGTTGTCAAAAACCACCATGGTAGCTTCGGTGGCTTCGGCCAGCATGCGCACTTCCTGCGCCTTTCCTTCTCCGATAAAGCTGTGGGAATCGGGGGTGTGGCGGTTTTGCAGCATTTTTCCGATACAGAAGCCGCCGGCCGTTTCCAGCAGAGCCTCCAGCTCCTGCAGAGACTGCTCCGTGGCCGTCTGAGCGGGGGAGAAACAGTCTGCGTTGAGACCAACGAGTATGGCGCGCTCGCGCCGGTTCTCCTGAGATACCTCTTCCATGGTTCCCTCCTGATACATACATCTGTCATTATAGCACAGAGCGGGGCAACTGTGCAACATTTTCCCGCAAAAAGGCAAAAAAAGTTC
>CAZUZK010000278.1:0-1063 GCA_964624745.1 uncultured Bacteroides sp.
GAGTTTTTCGCAATCGCAGACGAAAAATCTGTACCGAATATGCACCACCTCATGAGATCAGCGTTTCCCTAAAGATCCCGCGCACCAATGGAATCGCATCCCCCAATGCTCAATTCGCCGCCCTCTGCCGCGGAATGCGGGGCTTTTGGGCTCCCGGTAAGCCGTAAAAATAGCTGAAAAAGCCCTCGTCGATGCTCTTGGTCGTGGGAGCCATACGGCGCAGACCGCGCAACGGACGCAGGATCGGGGCAGCATCCGTCTCGGTGATGACAAAATGCTCCAGCAGCGGGATATTGATGCTGTTCAGGGTCGCCTCGATCTCCTGCGTCAGCGCGATGTCAGCGGCAGACGGGACCGGCAAGCCTTGTGGGTGATTGTGTGCCAACACCGCACAGTTGGCTCCCGCGTACAAGCAATTCTCCACGATCCGCCTGACCGAGGGCACGCAACAATTCACACAGCCGTCCGCGACCGAGGACAGTTTGATCATGCGCAAGCTGTTGTTCAGCACCATCAGGTATACCCGCTCGACATTCAAGCCGCTGAAATGTGGCCGCAGGAATGTGACCAGCTTGTCCATCGTGTCATACACGGGGTATTTGATCAGGCCCTCCAACTCCTGACGGCGGTACATAGCGTTGCACAGGCGGAGGAGACAGACGGTATACTCGTTCATGCCGGGGACCGACATGAGCTCCTGGGACGAGGCGCGTAGCACACCCGTGAGATCGCCAAAACGGTCCACCAACCGATGTGCCAGCGGATTGACATCGATGCGCGGGATGGCATACCCCAGCATCAGCTCCAGCAGTTCATGCGCGGAGGAGCTGTCGCCGATCTCATCGTACAGAAATTGTTCCCGCATTCGCCGCCTGTGTCCCATATGTAAGCGCGATGCACGGTCATTCTCCGTATGTGCCGTGCCGGATGCGTTTGGAACAGGGGGAGCGATCTTTGCCTCTGCGGCCGTTGGAGTGGTGGTGCCCGATCTTGTCTTTCCCATGGTATAAGCCCTCCTCTGATGGGATCATATGGCCAGTTATCGGTGAACTTATTGTAGCAT
>CAZUZK010000279.1:0-1061 GCA_964624745.1 uncultured Bacteroides sp.
GACACAATCCGAAATTATTCTTTTTTTCCTCTACCCCAACTATTGACAGAGAACCAAAACAGAAAGAGAACGTGTCATTGCGAACCAGTGACCGACGTCACTGGTGTGGCAATCTAATGAAAAAGTTTTGAATATTCTGTAGATTCCCACGCCGGTGTGCGCACCGGCTCGGAATGACGAGTTTCTTTTACACGCTCAGGATCGCCCGACCGTGTGTCGGGCGCTCATCATTATGAGAATGTAATTGCCGGGAAGCCGATTACAGGGCAGTTTCTATCGCCTCACGGATGTTTCGCACCCGATACACCGTCAGCCCGGCGGGGACATCCACCTTGTCCGAACCGTAGCGGGGAATGATGACCTTCCTAAATCCCAGTCTTGCAGCTTCACTCAGCCGCTGGGACATATGGCTGACTGACCGGATCTCCCCTGTCAGTCCAACTTCTCCAATGGCCACAAGATCGTCCGCCACCGGTGTATCCCGATAAGAAGACGCAACTGCCAGCACCACCGGCAGATCTGCTCCCGGCTCGTCAAGCCGCAGGCCACCAATGACATTGATGTATCCGTCAAACATGCTCAGCTTCAATCCGGCGCGTTTTTCTGCCACCGCCAGCAGCAGAGCCGCCCGGTTAAAGTCAAAGCCGTCCGCAGTCCGCCGCGGCACATTGAAGCTGGTTTTGCTGACCAGTGCCTGCACCTCCGCCAGCACCGGTCTGGTTCCCTCCATCACGCAGGCGACACAGGTGCCGCTCGCGCCTTCCGGCCGTCCCTCCAGCAGCATCTGACTTGGATTCGGCACTTCTTTCAGGCCGTGCTCCAGCATTTCAAAAACGCCGATCTCATTTGTGGAACCGAAACGGTTTTTTGCCGCACGCAGCAACCGGTAGGAAGTATTCGGGTCTCCTTCGAAATACAGCACACAGTCTACCATATGCTCCAGCACCTTCGGGCCGGCAATATTGCCGTCCTTGTTGATATGCCCAACCACAAATACAGTGATTCCCTGTTGCTTACTCAGCTGCAGCAGACTCATGGTGCAATCTTTTACCTGCGATATA
>CAZUZK010000280.1:0-1061 GCA_964624745.1 uncultured Bacteroides sp.
GAATGAAATATATGGACATATGGGGCGGTTTTTGAGAAAAAAAGTGTTTGTTTTCAGTTTTGTTGTTTTTTCGTGTTGACATTGCTCCTATTTCTCTGTTTAATTGGCGCATCCCTGTTCCAATGCCGGCTTGGCGGAATGGTAGACGCGCTCGACTCAAAATCGAGTTCCACGAGAGTGTGGGTTCGAGTCCCACAGCCGGTACCACTTTTCATTGCTTGATATTTCGGAAGGGTGTGTTTTTTTGTTTGTTCGAGTAATTCTGTGTGACAGATGCATCTTTTCGCCGAAGTGGCGGAGAGCCGATGCTTGACAATAATGCGGGTTTTCATTACGCTTCGCACATGAATAATTCCTCCGTACTCGGTTCGCATAGTCCCGGTGCGTTGATCGATGATATTTTGGCAAAGATCGAGAGTAAAGGGACGGCGGATTTTTCCGATTTCGATGTAGCCGAAAAGGAATTGCCACCGGGGTATCGGTTGCGCCATTATGTGATCGAGCGGACGATGGGTGCCGGAGGTTTCGGTATTACATATTTGGCACGAGAAGATTATTTGAATCGTTTGGTGGTTATTAAAGAGAATTTTCCATCATCGATTTGTCATCGGCGCGCTTCCGATATGAATGTGTGCGTTCACAGTGAAGAAGAACGCAGTACATATAATTGGGCATTGGGCAGTTTTTTGCGTGAGGCTCGTTTGCTGGGATCGCTCAATCACCCGAATATTGTTCGCGTATATGCTTTTTTTGCCGAGGCGGGAACGGCGTATTATGTGACGGAATACATAGAAGGGCAGTCTCTGGATGTTGTTGCTGCGCAAGCAAGAAAAGCCGGATGGCTCATTTCTCAGGACGAATTGTACGGGATGATGGTGCGTGTTTTGGATGCGTTGGATTACCTGCACGGGAGAGGTTTGTTGCACCGTGATGTGAAGCCTGACAATATTCTTATTCGTCGCAATGGGTTGCCCATGTTGATTGATTTTGGCGCGGCGCGAGAAAAACTTTCAGAGAACTCCGATGCGGTTGTGGAAAGTGTCGGGTTTTCTCCGCCAGAG
>CAZUZK010000281.1:0-1061 GCA_964624745.1 uncultured Bacteroides sp.
ATACGGCAGAGTAAATAAAATTCGGCGGGTTCCCTTTTGCCGCCATGCCTGCTCCGAACAAGAAGGATGCCCCATCGAAACGCACAGGGATAAAGCCCCGTGTGCGCTTTTGCATGGTCTCATCACACGGAGATTTTGCTCACGCAGAACGTATTCTCCCCCACCGCGAGCAACTCCAAGCACAGGCACACAACGACTGGTACGGAGTCTTACCCGAACTGAACGACCGCGCCAACATCTGCTCGATGGATGCTTTGCTGAGCGATTTTCTCAATTCATTGCCAACGGCACAAGAAAAAACGACACCCAACATGCTCAAAGAAGGATGGAAACGCACGGTCGGCGATTTTATTGCCTCCCATTCCGAACTCATTTCCCTATCGGGCGGAAACGCTGTAGTTTGCACGGCGCAACCATCCATCCGTTATGAGCTGGAGCGCATGAAAAAACAATTAATCGGTGCATTGCAAAAAGAATTCGGTTCAACTGCAGTTACACATATTACAGTAAGGCTGGGATAGCTTTTCTTCCAAAAAGAAAAGGCAACGCGCTTCCGACTTGTCTTTTGTCTCAAGAGACTGTACCCTGTGCCTGCGCGTCATCGCATTCAGGCGTTCCGTATCAGTCGAAACATACTTTACCATGCGTTCGTCCCTCCTTTTCCCGATCATTGCTTTTCTGTTTCTGTTCGGTGTCGTTTCACCCGTGAAAGCGGAGGTTTCTGTCTCTGTTCCACAGACAGAAAAGCCGCTTTCCAATGAGGAAGTTTCCCGCCATTCTCCATCAAAAATAATTCTCCCGAAATATTCACATGAAGTTACGGGCAAAGAGGATCAATTCAGCGCATTCCCCCTGCCTCTGCATGTATATAAGGATCAAGGAAAACCCCTTTTGCAAAAATTAATCGGGAGAATTGCCCGCGATCCGTTTAATCTGGTTGCCACGCTGATCTTTTTCGCGGCTGTCCTGCACACCTTTATCGCACCTAAATTCCAACGAATTGCTCACCACCTCGCACACAAGCATAAGCAAAAACTCGCTCGAGAAAAATTTCGTCTTCA
>CAZUZK010000282.1:0-1056 GCA_964624745.1 uncultured Bacteroides sp.
CCGGAGCAGGCAGAAAGGGGGATGCGTGAATCTGAAGCGCATTATGCCCGTGATGCGTCGTCGCTTTTTGGCGATACAATCATTGGCGGTGCGTCTGTTTGGTACTCAGTCCGCCCGCCGCGAACGACGCGAACAATCACGCCACGCGCAAGCGTCAACGTTGATCAATTTGTTTGCTTCAATTATTACGCGGCGCGGAACGGTTAACGAAAAAGAAGTTGATGTGGCATTTGATTTGTTGCGATACAGCTTTCCGAATGTGGAACACAGCTGGCTGGCATCTCGCTTTGATCGCGCTCTTCAAGCGCATTACCGTTTGTCGGATACGCTGGCAGTGGCGGCTTCCGGGCGAACCGAAGGTGAGCGGTTTTCCGTGGCGTTACAAACGCTGGCTCTGCTACATCAGACCGGAGCATGGTTTTTTGAACCGGGATTGTTTGAAGAAGTAACGTTGGGATTGCTTTTGCCGGGGGCGGGTGTAACGCTTCGCCGTTTGATCGAAACCCCGGGAATGACGGCAGATCCGCCGGTGGAGTGCGTCAGCTTTTCATCTGTACGGGGAGAATCGGATGTCGATCTCGATGACAGTAAACACCGCGTGCGTTTTCGTGTCTTGCGTTGCGAAAAGCAGGTACTTGTTCTCAACGATGAGGACGAACCGATCGAGGTTCGAGGACGCCGTTTGGGTAAAGGCGATCTTATCCCATTGGGCTCAGGACAGACAGTTGTATCTGCCGCAGGAACAATTGGTTTTGAGCTGTTTGATTTTTACTTGCGCGTTAAAAAATCAGGGGTGAAGGTGCTGTTGTATTTGCATTCCGAACATGGGACTCTTCAGATATCGCGTATGCGCCTTCCCGGCAGTCAGTTGAAAATAAAACTAGGGCTGTCTTGCGAGCTTGAAGTTCTTCGGCATGATACAGAATGTTTGGCAGACGGGTTAAAGCTGGAGCAAGGTGCGGTATACAGGCTTGCCTTGTTCGATTCCTTTTCTTTGCAGGATGAAGGACCGTTTTTGATTGCCGACATCAGGCACCTTTCCGGAGATGGCGGTCA
>CAZUZK010000283.1:0-1049 GCA_964624745.1 uncultured Bacteroides sp.
CGTGTGCTTTTTTGCCGTACAGTTGAGCCAAGGAATCGAAATGCGCGGCTTCTTCCATGCTTGAAACGGCGGCCCGCCATTCGTTGACGACAATCGCTTCTCGTTCTTCCGGGAAACAAGGCCCCAGCACAAAGGGGACTGTGCGGCAACCGAGAGCTTTGATGCGGGCGGCTTCTGCAACCGTGGCAACGCCGAAAAATGCAATATTTTCGTTGTCAATAGCTTTGGCTACGCCATCCAGTCCGTGTCCGTAAGCGTTGGCCTTGATGATCGCCATCAAAGAATGTTCGGGCATAACACGCCGCACAACGTTTAAGTTGTGCCGAAGGGCATCAGTGTCAATTTCAGCCCACGCGCGAAGAAGCCTTGTATCTTCCATACATTTCATTTTATAGGGTTGAGGCATAAATACAAGGCAAAACTCGGCATCAGATGACAAAGGCTTGTTTTTCAGAATAATCGGAAAGGCAAAGACCGATGCCGCACATGTTTGCGCCGGGGGATGTCATTCAACGGCGCGTTTTCATGCCGGACGGGGTAGGGCGAGATCCGTTTGCGCCTCTGTACCGTTCTTCTTTTACCCCGTGATTGAGAATTTCCGGATGGGCAGACGGTTTGTCCCATCGCAATGAAGATGCAATGGCGCGGGCAACATAGGCAAGGGAACGGTCAACAGCCGTTTCCAAATCGTCTCCTGCTGCCAGTCGGGAAGTAATGGCAGAAGAGAGGGTGCATCCCGTGCCGTGGGTGGAAACACCCGTAATTTTCGGACGACGCCAGATCCGCGTCTTTCCGTTGGGAAAGACGAGTATATCACAACATTCATGCGGCATGTGTCCTCCTTTGGCAAGAATAGCTGTTCCGTAGCGATGAGCCAGCTTTGAGGCCCCGTGCATAAGATTATCTTCATCGTCAATGGGGAATCCCGCCAGTTTGCCGAGTTCGTCCATGTTGGGTGTTAGCAGTGTGGAAAGAGGCAAAAGCGTACTTTCGTAAACGCTGATGGCACTTTCGAGCATCAGCGGATCACCTGCCGTGGCGATCATGAC
>CAZUZK010000284.1:0-1046 GCA_964624745.1 uncultured Bacteroides sp.
CTTGTTGTAAGACTGCCGCCTGTCGGGAGCGGGATAAAAGACACCGACTTGCAAAAGATATACAGAGGGGAATACAGAAAGAATGGCAGAGGAGGTTGGGCGGTTATCGGCAAGAGTGATTGAGTTACTGGAATTACAGTTGCAGGAAAATCAGCCGATATACATAGGCGATAGTAATATATCGCACATGAAGCGAAAGCACCCAACAGACTACGCAAGGTATGGTGGCTATATATCTGACATTCTTTTAAGCCCCGATTATGTAGGCGAAAACCCAACAGATGGGTCAATCGAATATGTCAAAGAGTTTCTTGTGGATGATGAATTTGTAAAGGTCGCTGTAAGGTTATCAGGCGGTGGAGCGTTGTATGCTCGTTCGCTGTATGTGTTGAACCATAATAGAGTTTTGAACTTCATTGAAAAAGGGACATTAAAGAAAGTTTGACAGACTTCGGCAAAACAAATATGATATAGTTAACCCAGAGAATTAGAGGACGGAACGGGCAGCCGTCGCCCTTGTTAGGAGATGTGGGAGTGTCGCCCCACCTAATTCTCAAAGCATAAGCAGATCGTTTCGGCGGTCTGCTTTTTATTTTTCCCGAAAAAATAAAAAAGGAGATTATTCACACGAAAAGGCGTTGACATTCAACCGTGTATCTGCTATAATCCAAGTACAGCCACATGGAAAGGGTGAACGAAATGACGGACAAAGAGATCATCACAGAGGCAATGAAAGCCCATAACTACAATATGAATGTCCTTGCGAAAAGTCTTGGATACGCAACTGCATCTGGTGTTACGGAACGCATGAGGGGAAAACAAGCTATGCGGTGTGATACCTTCTTGAAGTTTCTGGAAGAAATGGATTTTGAAGTAATCGTAAAGAGCAAATTGGCGGACAAAACAGAGTTCAAAATGTCGTTCTCTAAGGAGGATGAATGATATGCGCTACTTTCTCGGAAGAGTATCTTCCAAAGACCAAAGTCTTGCCAGACAGCTTGTAGTGGCGAGAGAACGGTTTGACATTCCAGATGAAAATGTATTCT
>CAZUZK010000285.1:0-1046 GCA_964624745.1 uncultured Bacteroides sp.
TATCCTCTTTTCTTGTATTCAATTTAAAGAAATCATAGATTTTGGTTACAAATGCACGCATTGGTATACCACCTCACAACTGCACTTACTCGGCAAAATAATCTGTATCTAACTTGTAAAGGGAAAACGACTGGGCAACACTCACGCCAATCCCATATTTCACTAATAGATCGGCTAAAAGCTCTCCGTCTATTAACTTAATACTCTTTTGCTGCTGTTTCTCAACAAAAGAAAGTGCTTCTCGCGTAAATGAAGAGGTTGTAATAAACACACCCTTTTGGACATGTTCCATGGCACCAATAAATGCTTGGATTTCTTTTCTACCGACCTTGTTTGTTGGAGAATACTTTTTCGCTTGTATGTAGATAAGGTCCAGACCCAACTTGTCTTCGCTGATAATTCCATCAATTCCGCCATCGTGCGAACGACCAGTAACCACACCTGAAGACTTATCTTTTCCATATCCCATTTCTAAAAGCAAATCAATTACAAGATGTTCAAAAAACTGAGGCGAGTTATTCAAAACACAATCAAATACTTGCTGTTTCATACTCTGTAAATGCTCTTGCAAGGCGGCTTTGATTTTTTCTTCGGGTAGCAGTTCTGAATTATCAGTTGTTTTAGGAGGAGTTATTACAGATGCCGTTTTTTCTTCTGATATCAAACTAAATTTTATCTTTTTCCCTTCATAACCAGCGATTTCGAAAAGTTTAATTGGATAGGCGGTAGGAAAGTCCAAGCCGCTACAACGGCGCCTAAGCTGAGCATTGACAACGCTAACAGGATTTTCTGCCCCAAAAGAATATAGATCTTGACGAATGATCTCATCATATATTTGCTTAGAGGTCAATCCTCCCCTATTCTGTTGTAAAACACACTTAATAGATTCCACGATGGTCATCTCATCACCCCCTGTTGCGCATCATCCGACTCCGTTTTTTCATCCGGCACGATCTCCATAATATCCTCCACCTGACAATCCAGCGCGGTGCAGATTTTCATGAGGATCTCCGTGGTGACATGACCGCCGCGGCCCATCTTGGTGA
>CAZUZK010000286.1:0-1045 GCA_964624745.1 uncultured Bacteroides sp.
CCTATCAAAGCTTTTCGCCGCATTCAAGGCAAAACTTTGCTCCGTTTGGAATTTCTGCGCTACATTTACTGCATTTGCGCACAAGTGATGCACCGCATTCCATACAGAACTTGCCTTTTGCTGTTTTTTTACCACATTCAGGGCATATCATTTCATTGTCTGCAAGATGCTCGATCTTTGTTCCGCATTCAAGGCAGAATTTTGCATTTGCAGGCAAACTGTTTCCGCATTTAGGACACATTGATTTTGCGGTTACTTCGGGAGCGGGAGCTTCAGCGGGTGTAGCGAAGCCCTTGAGCATATCCCCCATCTGAGCACCGACTTGTCCGGCTGCTGCCATGCCGACACCAAGACCAACGAAATCTTCAACAATTCCGCCACCTCCGCCATTGGCACCCATATTGCCAATTCCTTCGGCATAGGCCTTTTGAATTTCCGTCTGGAATACATCCTTTTGGGTATAGCCTTTAGCTTGCATAACTTCCGCTTCTGCAAATCCTGCCATTTTTGCGGCTTGTGCTTTTGCCTGCGCCTCAATCAATTCTCGCTCGGCAGCACGCTTAGCAATCTCGGTCTCCGTTGTTTGTTCTTCCATAGCAATTTTACGCTGTGCTGCGGCAACACTGGCTTGTGCCTCTGCCTGAGCCGTTCTCACCGTGGCTTCTGCTTCTGCCATTTTGGCTTGAAGCGAAATTGTATGTAATTCGCGCAAACGCTTAAAATTAGGATCACCTTCGGGAAGATTGATTGTAGATACATAGAACTGCGGAATGGTCAATCCATATTCTTCAAATCCAAGAATGATTTTTTTACGCAGTATTTCAGACAATTCTTCAAGATGCTCATCAATTTCAAGAAGGTTAATATTTTGCGATTTTATGCTACTTGATAAATGCGTTTTTACCGCAGTTGAAATTAGGGGACGGAAAGAATTTTGCAGGGACTTTGTAAATCCAAGCCCTCCTTCTTCCCATGCAATACCGTTCATTGTGCCCTCAAGCTTAACAAGCAATTTGCGTGAATCCGAAACCATCAGATTCATTTC
>CAZUZK010000287.1:0-1045 GCA_964624745.1 uncultured Bacteroides sp.
GTTCCAGGGATGCATCCGCCGAAACGAAAGTGCTTCTGCTTCACGACCACCGGAACCTCTATGTGAGGTTCCAGTGTGTCGAACCGGATATGAAACGGCTGGAACGGCAGAAGACGCCTCATTCCGGGCGTTTTCCCTCCGGGGATCGCGCGGAGTTGTTCCTCATGCCGCCGGACGGCAGACGGTATTATCATTTTGCCGTGACGCCGTCCGGGGTGAAATATGAGGCCGCAGGATATGATTTCCGCTGGAACGCCCCGTGGGAGAGTGTGGTGTGTCGTGGCAGCGGCAGCTGGGAATGTATCATGCGGATTCCGCTGGAAGCGCTCGGGATCAGGATTACGGTGAATCATAAACTGAAGATTTTGCCTGCCCGTTATCGCGGCAATGCGGAATCCGGCGAAGAAAGTTCCTATACAGGTGCTCTTCCTCATAATCCCGCTTCTTTTCCTGAAATGCTTCTTCAGGAATGATTTCACCCGGTTTTTCAATACTGCATCCGGTTCTGAATGCGTTTTTTACAAGTGCCAGATGATTAAGTTTTTATAAATGAATAACAAAATGTTATACTGTCTTCTATAAAAATATAAGGAGGTTGCATGAATACGCCAGGCAAAAACTGGCATCTGCAAGCAGGACAATCCGGCACTGGTAAAGGTTAGCTGGCCAACAACCCGGTACGGAACCACAGACATAACGAGGAAATGAACCATGTCGAGCTGGAGGAAAGGCGATTTATCGTGAATTTCATATGGGAGTCGCGGCATTGCTCTGCCGCGGTTTCCCGGAGGAACGGTATCATCAGGGACATGCGTTGCCTGTAAGCCATGCCGCCTGGTCTTTTTCCTGAATTTTCACGGGCGGGGATTCAAATTCGATTTTCAGGGTTAGAAACGGAGACACCAGCGGAGCGGACGGTAGTCCTGTGACGATGATGCGTCCGTTTGAAGCGTATTCCACCCCCGGTTTTCTGTCCGAACCCAGAATGGAGATCATCGCGATTCTGGCGGCGATGCTTCTGCCTGCGCTGGGCAAGGCGCGGAAT
>CAZUZK010000288.1:0-1039 GCA_964624745.1 uncultured Bacteroides sp.
GTTTCATTGGGACACAGTCCGCTTGGCACTCCAAGCGGCTGAAGAGGGCGTTTATTGCTGGGAAGTAGCCACAGGCAACATCCACTATACGGAACGTTGTTTGCAAATGATGGGGTTGCCAAAAAACAAACTTGCACCCAACATCTTTACGCAACCCGAGCAAACCATACACGAAGAAGATCTCTCTTTCTTTAAACACGGGGTTCAAAGTTATCTGGAAGGGCATACACAAATCCCCATGCGTCTGGAAATACGCCTGCTCAACCAAACATCCAAAGCATGGAAGTGGATTCGAGTCAACGGATTGCTCAAATATGACGAAAACTTCAAGCCGACAATGCTCGTAGGTGTATGGGTTGACATCACTCGCCGAAAAACAGCAGATTTGAAAGCGCAGGGAGAAAAAGAACTCTTCCGCACGCTGATAGAACACATCCCCAACAATATTTATTTTAAAAACAGAGAATCGCGTTTCGTTTTGGCAAACTCCGCCACTGCCAAAAAATTGGGTGTTGCGACCCCTTCCGATCTGATTGGAAAAACAGATGCTCACTTTTTCGACAAGAACATGAGCGATCTTTCAAGAACGGAAGAACTCGACATCATGCAAACGGGGAAAGCCCTCACCTCACGCATCCATCATGAAACATGGAAAGACCGTTCAGACACGTGGACGCAAATTACAAAATTCCCGTGGTATGACGGCGCAGGTTTACTGAAAGGCACAGTGGGTATTTCTTCGGATGTCACCCCGCTAATCGAAGCCGAAATGAAAGTCCGCAAAGCGGCAGACATTCTGGACAAGCGCAATCAGGCTCTGGAAAAAGAAATTGACCTTGCCCGCGAAATTCAACTCTCTTTGTTGCCCTATTCCATCCCCTCCCGCTCATGGACAGACAGCAATGGGGCATCGCATACGGCACGTTTCCATCACATATTTACCCCGTCGGAAGGCGTGGCGGGAGACTGTTTCGAAGTTTTTCGCGTTGGTGATGCCGGGATCGGCGTCCTGATCTGTGACGTTATGGGACACGGCGTT
>CAZUZK010000289.1:0-1034 GCA_964624745.1 uncultured Bacteroides sp.
ATGCTCGTCACGCTGCTCGGTATAGTGATGCTCGTAAGGCCGGTGCAATCGTAGAACGCACCATAGCCTATGCTCGTCAACTGGCTGTTTTCGCCAAACGTGACGTTTGTTAAACTGCTGCAACCATAGAACGCAGAATGTCCTATGCTCGTCACACTGTTCGGTATCGTGATGCTTGTAAGGCCTGTGCTGCGGAACGCACCAGTACCTATGCATGTCACATCAGCCGGAATAACGCTGTTTTTGCATCCGGCGATAAGAGTGTTGGATGCAGTTTCAATTAAACAGTTCCCCGCCGAATGATAGACGGTATTTTGCTTATCAACCGTAATGCTCGTAAGCCAGTAGCAACCAGAGAACACCCCGGCACCTATACTCGTCACACCGTCCGGTATCGTGATGCTCGTAAGGTGGCCGCAATTGTAGAACGCATAACTGCCTATACTCGTCACGCTGTTCGGTAGCGTGATGCTCGTAAGGTGGCCGCAATTGTAGAACGCATAACTGCCTATACTCGTCACGCTGTTCGGTAGCGTGATGTCCGTAAAACCGTAGCAATAGGAGAACGAGTAAGCGCCTATGCTCGTCACGCTATTCATGATTGGGATGCTCGTAAGGCCTGTGCATTGTCTGAACGCATTATCACCTATGCTTGTCACGCTATCCGGTATCGTAATACTCGTAAGACCGGTGCAATCGGAGAACACCCCAGCGCCTATACTCGTCACACCGTCCGGAATCGTGATACTCTTAAGGCGGCTGCAACCAGAGAACGCAGACGCGCTTATACCCGTCACGCTATCCGGAATCTTAATACTCGTAAGGGCGGTGCAATCGTTGAACGCACTACCGGCAATGCACTTAGTACCCTCCTTAATATTGTATGCGCGTATAATACTTGTTTCTGCTTTAATCAAATGATTGTCAATATACAAAACTTTGTTTTCCCAATTTGAACTATTATTGTAGTATGCCGTGTTGTAGAACGCATCCTTGCCTATGCTCGTCACGCTGTCCGGTATCGTGATGCTCGT
>CAZUZK010000290.1:0-1033 GCA_964624745.1 uncultured Bacteroides sp.
CAGGGAGAAAATCTCTGAGTGAGCTGATGCGGATGAAGAACGACAACCCCGATGCGCAAATTACCTATGAATAATCCACAAGGAGGAACATGATCTATGGCGCAAGCTATTTTTGACCACAAGATTTTCAACGGCGAGGTGTTCAAGGGCTATGTTGATCGTATCCCCAACACCAATCGCACCGAGCTCATTAAGAGCCGTGCAATTCGCTCTCGTCCCGATCTGGCTCAGGCTATGGCCGATCAGACCGGCGGCAACTACATCACCACCCAACTGCGTGGCCTGATCTCCGGCTCTGAGCCTCTGAACTACGATGGCTCCACCGACATCACCAGCGATACCACCGTGACCTTCTCCCACAGCCGTGTGGTTGTTGGCCGTGCAAAGGCATGGACCGAACTGGACTTCGCCTATGACCTGACCGGCGGTGAGGACTGGATGGAGAATGTCGCACAGCAGATCTCCGAATACTGGGACGAAATCGATCAGGCCACTCTGGTCCACATCCTCAACGGCGTATTTGCCATGACCGATACCGAGGGAGCGAAGTTCGTCAAGGAACACACCCACGATGTTACAGAGGTCGCCAACAGCGAGGGCAAGACCGGCTACATGGACGGCACCACTCTGAACACCGCTGTTCAGAGAGCCTGCGGCGACAACAAGGGCAAGTTCTCTTTGGCAATCATGCACTCTGCGGTTGCTACCAATCTGGAGAACCTGAAGCTGCTGGCGTACATGAAGTACACCGACGGCAACGGCATTGAGCGTGATCTGACTCTGGCCACTCTGAACGGACGTCTGGTCATGGTTGATGATACCATGCCCGTTGATACCGCTGACAGCGATAACCCCGTCTACACCACCTTCGTGCTGGGTGATGGCGCCATTGAGTTCACCGACTGCGGTGCCAAGGTGCCCTACGAGATGGACCGTGACCCTGCCAAGAACGGCGGTCAGGAAACCCTGTACTCCCGCCAGCGGAAGTGCTTCGCCCCCTACGGCATCAGCTTCACCAAGGCTCACATGGCCA
>CAZUZK010000291.1:0-1033 GCA_964624745.1 uncultured Bacteroides sp.
AACAAGATAAAGGGCACCCCAGTCAAGCAAAGCCCCTTCGGAAATGAAGCAGATGAATGTCAATGCTCCGATCAAAATGACAATCCCCTTGGGTAAGGGGAGGAAACGGCTGTTCTCATTGTCAGATGTGCCGATGCGACGAAAGAGTGCGGGAGACGATGTCAGGGAAATGGCAAGAATGGCGCATGCTGCCGACAAAACGGCATAAATTGGTTGTACGCCGATGTGAAGGAGGACGGAAATGCTTCCGGAACCCAAAATCCCACCCAGACTGTACATTCCGTGAAAACCCGGCATCATCGGACGTTTGGCTTGCTTTTGAACAATGACGGCATGGATGTTGCTCCCTACATCAATCAATCCCAAAGATGCTCCGAAACAGAAAAGAATCAGCCCAAGACACCATGCGGAAGGGGCAAGCGGAAGCCCCATCAGCGATGCCGCGCCCAATACGCCCGCAACCGTCAAGACACGCCGACACCCGAAGCGTTTGATCAACGATGCCGTGAAAGCCATCAAGCAAAGAGCGCCGCCACCCAGACAGAGAAGCAATGTACCCCACAGAGAAGCCTCTATTTGCAGATGCTCTTTGACCCATGGTACAATAGGAGCCCAGACTGCGATTGTTGTTCCTGAAATAAAGAAAAAGCCACGCGTAGACCATTGCGCGGCTGTGCCGACAGCATGACGGTTCAAACCGTTTTCCGTGTTCACTTTTCGGTGTTCATCCGATAATGTTGCCTGTTCGTTGACAGGATGGGCAAAAGCTAACAGTGCAAATGTCAAAAGTCAAGTGATTATGTACAGGCTCTTTGCCTGAGGCATGTTTTCGATGGACACAATGTCTTTGCAGTATCGTTGTTGTTCCGGAGAAGCGGTTGGGGCTATATGCAATCCCCCTTTCGCAACTGTCAGATTGCGTTGAAAAATGTGTAAAATAAACGCAATCTGTTTGCCTTTAGACTTGTCAAACTTTTTTTGGGGGGTATACTTCCGGTCTCTCTCTTCTTGAAGAGGTTTCTGTTTTTAACGA
>CAZUZK010000292.1:0-1024 GCA_964624745.1 uncultured Bacteroides sp.
CTACTTTATTCATGACAATATGATACCGGACACAACTTTTGCAAAAGACCGTTTTTTTCTTCAACAGTGATCCAGGGAACGTCCTCTCTTTCAACGGAAAAAGACATTCTGTTTGTGTGAAGCAAACTACTTTCGGATGTTTTTATTTCAATTTTCACTGGTGGAAAAATCATGCTTCATGCAGAATTTTTCTTTGATGAAACGGTTGACTGCCGCGATGGCTTCCGCCGGAGATTTTTTCGGGGAAAGCGTGAAATCAGGGAAAGGGTGACATATTTATTGGAACTCATTTTATTCCTCCAGTTTATCAATGTCGGGTGCGGTGTGAATGATTGGTTTGACCGGTTCATCGCTGAACTTTTGCGAAGCAATCGCACATCTCGTAAAGTCGCGGCAGATGGAGCGCAAATCTGAATCACACAGAAGATTGCGCTCAAAATACGTTGTGTTGCAAAAGCCGCGCAAACCCGGCGGGGGATAGCTCTGCATTTCGTTCAAATCCAGCGTCCAGCCACAGAACCGCACTGCCGGATGACCGGTTTTCCGGATGAGCCGGAAAAGCTCTTCGGCAAAATTCCAGTCAAAGCTTTGCGACCGATCGCGCAGCCATTCCAGCAATGCGTCATCATCGACCCGATTCGGTTCAACCGGAAGTTTCCATCCGCAGTCTTTGCATTGGTAATGCGAATTTAAGCTTTCATGAATTTTCGGCGTTCCGTATTCAGGATCACCGTCTACATCGAATTTGATGGTTTCGGAAACGATGCAATCAGTCATGCAGACTTCAATTTCCGTTTCTTTGTTGCATTTCGGACAGATGAATTTCATCTCAAAATCTCCTTTCGATCAAATTCAACCATGCGGCGGTTTTCATCCATCGGTTCCCACGATACGAAACCGTCGAAGTGCGCCGGACAGCCTCTTTTTCCGCAGGAAAGACATTTCTTGAATCCGGAATGCTGCTCCATGTGAACCAATGCTTCCCCGATGCGTTCCGCACGATCCCATTGTTCTGCGCGTTCTG
>CAZUZK010000293.1:0-1024 GCA_964624745.1 uncultured Bacteroides sp.
GGTTTCCATCCGAGACATGGGGAAATCCCAATTCTTTACGTTGGCAGATGTGCGGGGAATGGTTCAGGGTTTTTTGTCGAACCGCGATGTATCCGAAGAAACTTGGCAATTGTGGAAATTGCTGGATCGGGGCGATTGGATCGGCATTTCCGGCGAAACATTTACAACAAAGCGCGGAGAACCGTCTGTACGTGTTCGAGAGATGAAGTTGCTGTCGAAGAGTTTGCGTCCTTTGCCCGATAAATGGCATGGTTTGGCGGATCATGAGTTGCAGTGCCGTCGCCGCCATTTGGATTTGATTGCCAATGCTGAAAGTGCAGATCGTTTTGTGAAACGCTCGATGATCGTTGCCGAGATTCGGCGTTTTCTGCAAGATCGCGGTTTTTTGGAAGTGGAAACGCCCATGTTGCAGGACGTTGCTGGCGGCGCGGCGGCGCGTCCGTTCGAAACATACCACAATTCTCTTTCCATGCCTCTGACGTTGCGAATTGCTCCGGAGCTTTTCCTGAAGCGTCTGTTGGTTGGAGGCTTTACAAAAGTGTTTGAGCTGAACAGGAATTTTCGCAATGAAGGACTTGACCGCCGTCATAATCCGGAATTCACTGTGCTGGAAGTGTATGAAGCCGGCGGCGATTTTGAAACTATGGCGAATATGGTGGAAGAGTTGATTTGCTCTCTGGCCGAGAAGATTTGCGGCGGTTTGCAGATTGAGCAAAAAGACGATGAGGGTAATGTTCGCTATGTGATTGATCTCTCACGACCGTGGAAGCGGGAAAGTTATGAAAACCTCGTAAAAAGCGTTGCCGGTGAAGATTGGTTTGACCTGAGTGCCGAAGAACGGCGCAGGCGCGTTGAAACAGAGCTGACCGAGGTGCAGCTCATTCCCGATATGGAAGATACGGATGTTACGCAGCAGGTGTATGAAACGTTGGTTGAAAAGAAGATGGTCAACCCTTGTTTTGTGACTCACGTGGCGAAAGATCTCGTGCCTCTTGCAAAATTGAATCCCGAAAATCCGGAAGTG
>CAZUZK010000294.1:0-1022 GCA_964624745.1 uncultured Bacteroides sp.
CTGGCACCGCCGGGGTAAGCAAATACGACTTCTACACCCTGTCTGACAAGACTTTCCACAAGGGCTTCAGCTCCTGTCATTTTCATCTTCTGCGGATTACTGCACGGTGTTTTGTTCGTACTCATTGCTATTTTGGGATTAGAATAACACATCCCTCTTTTATGGAAAGAGGTGCGATGCCTCGCATTATAACAGACAGTCCTCTGAAAGGAAAGCCTTTTCTCGAAATTTGCTTCCCGTGATTATTCGGTTGTGAGTTAGCATCAGACACAGTCTTCCCGAATATACGCTTTCACGATTTTTTGCCCATTCAAGCAGGCACATCAGGAACAATGCTCCTGCTCTTCCCGCATTTCCTGAAGCGTTTTTCCTTTATATGAAAAATACCTACTTCCCTGATACGCACCGGATGGCACTCTACTCTCTTTCGGAATAAATTTTCGAACGAACGGCGAAAGCTTGTAAGACTTACGACGCTTTTTCACCGTATCGTCGGACGCAATCACTACCTCCTCACCGGTCGGATCAAAAACGATTTTATCACCCGGAACAAGACCTATCATGGAAAATTTAAATCTCGGAGCGGGACCTTCCGTTTCTTTGAGACCTTCCCCTTCTTGATAACTTTTATGATCGATTATTTCCGCATCATCCAGCAAACATTCTACATCGTGCAAAATTTTCTGTATTTTATGAAGCTGACACGAAATAAAACCTTTACCTATTTTCCGATTTCCCGAAGATTGCATATCAACAGCATCTCGAATTAAGGCAACCACTTCATCACTTTTCGAAGTAGCCAGAATTGCCACAATTTTGGAATCTTTTGGAAGATCAGGCGAATTCACTTGGATGTTTTTTATATCATCAGAGACCCCGATTTTCACGCAATCACCCCAACATGAATTCGTCAACACATACACAAAAGAACTTACAGAACAACCCATACGCTTGTTATTTTAAGCTTCATTTCCTTGAAGACAAGGCAAAACTTTACAGAAACATGATTTAAAGATCACATC
>CAZUZK010000295.1:0-1011 GCA_964624745.1 uncultured Bacteroides sp.
ATGGAATTTATTGAAAATACTTTTTAATAAAAAAATAATTATTTTTGATTATTTTTTAAAAAAATTACAATTTTATTAAATTTTTATGTTTTTTATTTAATTTTATTAAAAATTTATATTTTTTCTTATTTAAAATATAATTTTAAAATTAAATTATTAAATAAAAATTTAAACACAAATAAACTGTTTTAGTTCGCTTCGCTCATAAAATCAGTTTTTTGTTTACACAATAAAATAAATTATTTTTTCAATATTTTAAACCATTTAAATATTTTTAATTTAATTATTTTTTTTAATGTATGATAATTTAATAAAAATTTTTTAAAAATTATCAAAAAACAAATAAAAAATAGCAAATTTTATATATTTTTTGCTATTTTTTAAATTTATTTTTAATTATTTTTAAGTTTTTGTTTAGCCATAAATTTTTGTTTTTAAATATTTTAATTTGGCAATCACTTAAACTTTTTTATTTTTCGGTTTTATCCAATAATTCCACCCAAAGTACGAGGGAATAATTGAACATCTCTAATGTTTGTCACACCTGTTAGATACATAATCAATCTTTCAAAACCCAATCCGTAACCCGAATGAACGTTTGTACCATAACGCCTTGTGTCGATATACCAAGAATATTCTTCTTCTTTTAAACCTAGTTCGTGTATTCTATTACGCAATTTATCAAGACGCTCTTCTCTTTGACTTCCGCCAATCAATTCGCCGACATTTGGGACAAGCAAGTCAACAGCGGCAACAGTTTTTCCATCATCGTTTTGACGCATATAGAATGCTTTTATATCTTTTGGATAGTTTTTCAAGAATACAGGTTTTTTGAAAACTTCTTCTGTAATGTAGCGCTCGTGTTCGCTTTGTAAATCAATTCCCCACTTTACTGGGAAAGTAAATCTATCTTTAACCTTTTCCAAAATCTCAATCGCTTCTGTATAATCCAATCTTACAAAATCATTTTCAACAATGTTTGTTAATCTATCAATCAAGTTTGTATCAACA
>CAZUZK010000296.1:0-1009 GCA_964624745.1 uncultured Bacteroides sp.
ATCGGCTTCGCTTTTACATTCTGCCGTGTCGAGCAATTCAATGCCGTCCAATTGATAATTGTCGATAAAGCGGGAATTTTCCGCGTTGCCGTCATCGTTGAGAAGACGCCATCGCACATAGGGGGATTTTGATGAGAAAGCGGCAATGCAGGGTTCGTTGATCAATCCTGCCAGCAGAGACGATTTGCCGCTGCCTTTTTCGCCGATGACGGCGATGCGCCGCGCCCGTTGCATGCGCTTCAGGTTTTCTTCCGTTGTAGGGAGCTGTTCGGAAGGCGCGTCATTGTCAATTTTTTGGCACAAAACAAGCGATCGCTCGGTCCAATACCGCACGATGCTTTCTGTCCTTTTGAAGTTGCGCCTCAGCATTCGCTTTATCCGGCATGGATAGTACTTGAAAAGCCTGTTTCTGTCTATCACAAAAGTACGCTTTGAGCGCAAGCGTTATCGGCACGGAGGCTTTCGGCATTCTTTTGTGAGAGATGCCGCTCCGCAAACGGGTACTGTTTTACAGGGTTTGCGCCGTCCCGCTCCGCATGGCGGCGGTGCGGGACGGCGCGTCTGACGTCTCACAACGGTGAGATCAGAAAGTCAGCGTGATGCCGCCGTAAACGGAAGCCCCCGCCGAGATATAAGCAGGACCGTAGGTGCCGGATACCGTTTCGTAACGGTCATCCAAGAGGTTTTCCGCGCGGAGATGGAAAGTGAGGTTTTCCGTCGCTTTCCATTGTGCAAACCAACGCAAAACGCAATAATTGTCCATGCGAAGGTTGTCCCCGGTTCGCCCGCTTGCCGCGATCAGACCCAGCCCCGTCGTGATCGATTCTGTCGGTGACGTATGGATTTCCGCAGACCACACATTGCGGGCGGTGTTGTTCAATTGCCTGTCTTGGCTGTTTTTGGCTTCAGTATAGGTGTAGGCAACGGAATAGCCCGTCTTCCACGCATCTCCCCATTTGCCGCGCAGAGCCAATTCAGCCCCGACCGATGTGGCATGAGAGCCGTTTGC
>CAZUZK010000297.1:0-1009 GCA_964624745.1 uncultured Bacteroides sp.
CGTTGTTGCGCGATCATTCCGACGTGAAGGAAGCCTATCGCAATCGCTTTTTGCATATTCTGGTTGATGAATACCAAGACACAAATGCTCTGCAAGATGAGTTGATAGACCTGCTTGCGGGAGGCGATGAAACATCATTGATGGCGGTGGGAGATGACGCTCAGAGCATCTATTCATGGCGCGGATCGGATGTGAGCCATATTCTCGAATTCAAAGACCGCTTTCCCGATGCAGAAATATTCAAAATCGAGACAAATTATCGAAGTGTTCCGTCAATTTTGGAGCTTTCAAATGCGGCCATTGCCGCCAATACGCGTCAATATGCCAAAACATTGCATGCCGCCCGCGCCGAAGGGGAGATGATCCCGGCGTTGATTCCTGCGCCCGATTCGAGGGTTGAGGCTCTCTTTGTGGCGCAACGGATCGGTGAACTGATCGAATCGGGCATCAGCCCGTGCGATATTGCAGTCCTATATCGCGGGCATTATCACAGTTTGGATGTCCAAATGGCGTTGACGCGTGCCGAAATTCCCTATCGGGTAACCAGCGGGGTGCGCTTTTTTGAACAAGCCCATGTGAAAGATGTGATGTCATTGATCCGTTTGGCGTCAAATCCGCGCGATGAAGCATCATTTCGGCGCATCGTGCTTTCTTTTCCGAAAGTAGGTGATGTCATGGCAACGAAATTATGGGCGCAATGGACATGTTTGACCGATGTTGAATCAGACGGAAAATTTGCGGATCGATATGAAAATGCAAAAATCAGTGCAACTGTTCGTCCGTATTGGGATGCTCTGATGCAGGCATTGGACGGCTTGAAGGATGAGGAAGGAAAATGGCGTACACCGGCTGAAGTCGTCCTATGTGCCGTTGAGTATCTCAATCCGACATTGCAGGCAAGCTATGACGATTATGAAGACCGCTATGCCGATCTCGAAACGCTGGCACGCGCGGCGGCTGATTTTGCAAACTTGGATGACTTCTTGGCTCAGACGGCATTGTTGAGCAA
>CAZUZK010000298.1:0-1004 GCA_964624745.1 uncultured Bacteroides sp.
GGATTTATCCACATCGATCAAGGCAATGCCCGATGTTATGCGGTATACGGAAAATTTTTCAGCTAAAGCGGCAACAGAAAATTTATCGTACTGCGGTGAATCATTTGGTGGAGTGCAATTGACGTTGCAAAACAAGCGCGGATCATCTGTTGAGGCTTCTTTGAGGATGAACGGAAAGGGAGGACGGTTGAATACGCAATTGCGAACTGACGGGAAAACGTTTGCCGGAAGTGTGGATTTTTCCTACAAGGCGGATTTTTTGCAAAAAGCCTTGCGCGGGCATATTGTTTTGCCGAAAGGATTGACCCTCTCCGACGATGTGGATTTTAAGGCGACGGGCAATGTGACGCTTTCCGAAACAGGGGGAGACTTCCTCGCCGGGTCATTTTCTCTGGGAAAATGTTCTTTTGACGAAATCTCGTACAAGGATGAAAATTGGGGGTGTGTCGATGTTGGGCATTTCGAGTTGAAAGGGGCAGCGAATGTGGATTTTGAAAAGTTGCGGGAAAGGATGCAAACGCCCCTTTTGGCTGAGACTGCGGTTGGGGAGGCGATCATTTTACCGCCTTCCGTTGCGGAAAAATTGTACGGGTTAATGAATTGCTTTGGCGATACATCGTTGGAAGCGAGCATGAAAGATATTTCATTCAATGAAGAATATTTCGGATTGATTTCTTTTAAAACGGAGAAACGAGAAAATTCACTGAGTGTGCGCGATTTCAGAATTTTTAAGCCACGTCCCGCGTGCATCCCGCAGTTTGACGAAAAGGAGCAAAGTGAAGCGGTTTATCCTTCATTTCAACAAATGTTTCGTGCGGGGCTTGATTTGCCTTCCTCGGTTGTTTTGCCTGAAAAAATCGATTTGAAGGCAGATGCGACTGTATCGTTTTTACCAGAGGCAAAAGACATTGAATCCGTCTCGCTGGCGATCAAAAAGGCTTCGTTTGACGACATTTCCTGCGAGGTCGGAAATGTCGGGCAACTTAAGCTGAAAGATATCGATT
>CAZUZK010000299.1:0-1000 GCA_964624745.1 uncultured Bacteroides sp.
AATCGTTTTTCAAACTCCTTGACATCAATGGAAGTCAGATTGACTTTCTCTTTGATATCAAGGAGATTCATCGTATATTCCCGAGGAATGATCCCGTTGGACGAATACGCTATCGAACGCAAATCCAAACTGTAGGCAGATTCCATCACTTTGCCTGCCAGATACCAAATCCCCCACAATGCCGGAAAAATCCACAAGCCACGCCTTCCCCAGTGTTTGAGAAAACACCATCCTTTGATCAGCGTAAAGCGATTGAAAAAACGAATCGTCCACGGCAGAGAACGCTCCAAAAGCGTTATCTCTTTACGCTTGTGACGATTGCTTCTGTACGAATTGCGAGCCACGGAAATAGGGAAATGCGCAAAATGCCTCAGCGATCAACCTGCATCGAAAGCTCAGCGATACGAGCGCAAAGATCCTCGTAGGAAATCCCTACAGCGGCGGCGGCCTTCGGCAGGAGGCTCGACCCCGTCATACCGGGAATCGTATTAATTTCAAGAACAAACGGTTGCATATCGCTTTCGCGCAGAAGGACATCAACGCGAGCATATACTTCGACACCAACGGCACGAACGGCCGCCAAAGCAACTTCTTGCACGCGACGCGCCGCTTCATCCGAAATGTCGGCAGGGCATATATAATCTGTCCCGCCCCCCATATTCATCCACGGATATTTATTGCTCAAATCGTAGAAGCCCGTGCGCGGTTTGATGTGAATCACGGGGAGAGCCTGTCCGTCAAATACGCCCACAGTCAATTCCAAGCCTTCAATAAACTCTTCCGCCAGCACCTTCTCACCGTATTGAGCGGCATCTTTTACCGCCAATTCCAACTCTTCGGCTTTGCGCACAATATGTACCCCCACGCTCGACCCCTCGCAAGGCGGTTTAATCACACAGGGTACAGACAGTCCCGTGAGATCGAGAGAACTTGAATCCAGCAAGCGATATGCGGGCGTCGGTACACCTGCCGCCGACATCAAGCGTTTGGCAGCCGCTTT